>NZ_BAAILM010000060.1:0-118340 GCF_054589175.1 Pseudomonas sp. 3A(2025)
CTGGCTAAAGGAGAACCGCAGAATAGGCACTCGCTACGACAAGCTGGCCAGGAGCTTTGCAGCCATGGTCACGCTGGCCTGCAGTCTGCGTTGTATGCGGCAATACTTTTCGTACAAAACCTAATCAACTGGTCCAAGAATTGATGATTTGATGGATACCCTGCTGATGTCGTATCGGCAGGGTGTTTTGGCTCGAGACTACGCGGTTATATCCACCAAGGGCTCCTCACGCTTCTCGCCATTTTCAATAATCTGGCGCACAAAGGCTTCGTACATTTTTTCTGGTTTTTGCGCAATGAGTTTTCCATAATCAAGGGTGTTCTGGATATTCAACAAATCCATTTTGTATTTTCCCCCGAATGCCTTGTCATCGTGATCAACCAAGGCCATTACCATTTTTGCGTGTTTGCACACGCTGTCCCTGAATCCTCTGCGATCATTGAGAAGGGTTGTCAAATATTTCATGTCGCCTTCACTGAGTGACTTCTCAGGATCAAGTATCTTTACCTGTGCGTCATCACCTAATGTATAGCTGAAGTTCTTGCTGGCGAGATCAGGTCTGAAGACACCCAGTTCGTTTTTTATTTTGCTATACATGCTCTGCTGGATCCTGAGCTCCAGGTTTGAATACCATTGCAGATCCTCCAGATACATTTCTTTGGTCAGCGGGCGTTCTTCTTCAGGTCCACCAAATTCAGAGTAGATGTAGGTTTTTCCCTTCCACGGCTCTGCTTCCCGGGTATAGAACGCCTTTGCCCGGGCCTCTCTGGGATCTTCTTCAATTTTCTGGAGGCTGGGCAAAGCCTTTTCAGCGTCCGGTGCAATGGGCTTCGACAGAAGAGGGGCAGTCACGATGTTTGATGTGATGCTGGTAATGTTCACAGTGAAATTCTCTGACAGATGGATTCGTTATTGCTAACGGCCATACGCCGGAGAACTGTTCCTGAACATGTTGTAGGACTATTCCGAAGAAGCGCTTTATTGCGAGCGAGTTCTCAAATTTATCGCAATAGTTCACGGCCTATGCCGCGACATTCACCTCATCCAGACGCACAATCGCATCAATCATCGCCCGTGCTGCCGGAGACAGTCGAAATCCTGCGCGGCTGACAAATTCGGTGGGCCTGGCGGCGGAACAGCGGCTGATTCGCAAACCGTTCAAGGTCAGTGAATGGGTGTTGGATAAAGCACTTTAATGTAGGACGTTTCTGATTTTTGTTTATCGCTATTGATCATTGGGTTGTTGAGGGATTAGGTCGAACATGTTCTGGAATTCATGCCAGATGGCCGATGGGTCTACTCAAATAACCAAATGAGACTTTTACGATGAATAAAAATAAAAAGCGTCTGAACGGGCTGGTGGCGGCTGTATTGGCTATTGCTGCTCTACAGGCATTCGCCCAGACAGATCCGCCGCCTGCGTCAGCGCCTGTCGAAACCGTTCTGGAGGATCGTGTTCACCAGATCGGCAACGCACTGGAGAGCACGGCGGCGGTTCATCAGTACAGCTTTACGAGCGTACGTGGTCAGAATGTTCTGTTGGCCATCCCGGATGCCAGATCCTATGGCAAGCAGTGGCGGCTGGAATACCGCATCGATGGCGGTGAATGGAAAGCCAAACGCTGGAACGGGCCTGAAAAGATAGAGCGATTGGCGCCAGGGGCGACGGTTGAAGTGCGGGTAATGGCCGTCGAGGGTGTTCAGTTCGATAAGGCGGAGTATGGACTGGTGTTCGGTTCGTTCCCGCACATGCATTACGACTTTCATAACGAAAAGGGATTTATCCCTATTCCTCATGGGCGTACCGATCCAGCTTTCCTGGGTACTCAGGCATTGACCGAAGCGTTGTTGGAGGTCAGTTTTACCGACAGCAAAGCGCATCCGCTGGAGGGTGGGGTGGTGGCATTTTATTTCAAACCCAATAGCAAAGTAGGTGGAAAGACTACTGGTTATACATCTGATAGTAGTGGGAAGATTTCAGAACTCATCAAGTTCAGTGGCTGTGAAGGCGGTTTTTATGCTGAGCCGTTCATTCATGTGAATAACGGTAGAAATACATGGGCTACCCGATACGAGGTGGGCGATTATGATGCGCTAAACGTATTGCCGGGAGCCCATGCTGACAAGCCTTATAAGTATAAATTTGGGCATATTTGTAAACGCTGGCTGATCAACTGGTCTAAAAACTGATGCTTTAAAGGACGCCCTGCAGACGTAGTGTCAGTAGGGCGTCTTTGCTCACGACTACACGGTGATATCCACCAAAGGCTCCTCACGTCTCTCGCCATTTTCGATAATCTGGCGCACAAAGGCCTCGTGCATTTTTTCCGGCTTCAGCATGACGAGCTTTCCATAATCAAGTGTGTTCTGGATATTCATAAGATCCAATTTGTATTTACCGCCAAATGTCTTGTCATCGTGGTCAACCAGGGCCATGGCCATTTTGGCGTGCCTGTGTATGCTGTCCTTGAACCCCCTGCGATCATTGAAGAGTTTTGTTAGATGCTCTAGATCGCCTTCAGTAAGTAACGGATCTTGGTTGAGTACTTTTATTTGAGCGTCATCGCCCAGTGTGTAGCTGAAATTTTTGTTGGCGAGATCGGGTCTGAACACACCGAGTTCATTTCTAATTTTGCTATAGATGCTCTGCTGAATCTCAAGGTCTATGTTTAAAAAACTTCTCAAGTGGTCCAAATACATTTCTTTGGTCATCGGGCGTTCTTCTTCAGGTTTTCCGGTCTCATGGTACAGGTAGGTTTTCTCCTTCCACGGCTCTGCCTCACGGGTATAGAACGCTTTTGCCCGCGCCTCCCTGGGATCTTCGTCGACTTTTGGGAGGCTGGGCAAAGCCTTTTCAGCGCCCAATGCAATAGGCTTCGACAGAAGCGGGATAGTCACGATGTTTGATGTGATGCTGGTAATGTTCACAGTGAAATTCTCTGGCAGATGGGTTCGTTCTTGCTAACGGCCACACGCTGGAGAACTGTTCCTGAACATGTTGTAGGACTATTCCGAAGACACACTTTATTGCGAGCAAGTTCTCAAATTTATCGCAATAGTTCACGGCCTATGCCGCGACATGCACCTCATCCAGACTCACACTCGCGTCAATCATCGCCTGTGCTGCCGGAGAAAGTCGAAACCCTGCGCGGCTGAAAAAATCGGTGGGCCTGGCTGTGGAACAGCGACTGATTCGTAAAGCGTTCAAAGTGAGTGAATGGGTGTCGGATAAAGCACTTTAGTGTAGGACGTTTCTGATTTTTGTTTATCGCTATTGATCATTGGGTTGTTGAGGGATTAGGTCGGGCATGTTCTGGCATTCATGCCAGATGGCCCACGGGTCTACCCAAATAACCCAATGAGATTTTTGCAATGATGAATAAAAATAAAAAGCGTCTGAACATGCTGCTGGCGGGTGTATTCGCTGTTAAGGCTCTACAGGCATTCGCCCAGACAGATCCACTGCCGGCTCAAGCGCCGGTCGCGACGGTTCTGGAGGATCGTATTCACCAGATCAGCAATGCACTGGAGAGCGTGACGGCCGTTCATCACTACAGCTTTACGAGCGTACGTGGTCAGAATGTTCTGTTGGCCATCCCGGATGTCAGATCCTATGGAAAGCAGTGGAGGCTGGAATACCGCATCGATGGCGGTGAATGGAAAGCCAAACGCTGGAACGGGCCGGAAAAAATGGAGCGATTGGCGCCAGGGGCGACGGTTGAAGTGCGGGTGATGGCTGCCGAGGGCGTCCAGTTCGAGAAAGCAGAGTATGGACTTGTGTTCGGTTCTTATCCGCACATGAACTATGACTTTCATCACCAGCAGGGGTTTATGCCTATTCCTTATGGGCTAAGTGATCCTGCTTTTCTCGCGACACAGGCATTGACCGAAGCGCAGTTGGAGGTCACGTTCACTGACAGTAAAAAGCATCCGCTGGAGTGCGGTGTGGTGGCATTTTATTTCGAACCCAATAGTAATATTGGTGGAAAGACCACTAATTACACATCTGATAGTGCTGGGAAGGTATCGGAGCTCATCAAGTTCAGTGGCTGCGAGGGCGGTCATTATGCTCAACCGTTTATCCATGTCAATAACGGCAGAAATACATGGGCTACCCGGTACGAGAAAGGGAGTTACGAGGCGCTAAACGTATTGCCGGGCATTCATGCCGACAAGCCCCATCTTTATAATTTTGGGCACATTTGTAAGCGGTGGTTGATCAATTGGTCCAGAAACTGATGCTTTAGCGTGCGCCCTGCAGGCGCTTGGTCGGCAGGGCGTCTTTATGCGTGACTATACGGTGATATCAACCAAAGGTTGTTCACGTCTCTCGCCATTTTCGATGATCTGACGGATAAAGGCTTCGTGCATATTTTCTGGTTTCAGCATAATGAGCTTTCCATAATCAAGCGTGTTTTGGATATTCAACAGATCCAGCTTGTATTTGCCGCCAAATGTTTCGTCATCGTGGTCAACCAGGGCCATGGCCATTTTAGCGTGCTGGTTCACACTGTCTCTGAATCGACTGTGATCATTGAAACGCTTGGTTAAATATTCCAGGTCGTCTTCAGTGAGTGAGGAATCTTGATTAAGTATCTTTACTTGTTTGTCATCGCCCAGCGTGTAGCTGAAATTCTTGCTGGCGAGGTCAGGCCTGAATACACCGAGCTCGTTTCTTATTTTGCTATAGATGCTCTGCTGGACCGTGAGTTCTGAATCCAGGTCCCGCTTCAGTTCCTCCAGATACATTGCCTTGGTCATCGGGCGTACTTCTTCAGGCTTCCCAAAGTCAGAGTAGATATAGGTTTTCCCCTTCCACGGCTCTGCTTCACGGGTGTAGAACGCTTTTGACCGGGCGTCCCCGCGATCTTCGGCAGCGTGTTGAAGGTTGGGTGATGTATTTTCAGCATCCGGTGTGACGAGCTTCGGCAGCCAATGAGAAATTACGAGGCCTGGTGAGTAGCTGATGATGTCCATATTGAAATTCTCTGACAGATGGATTCGTTATTGCTAACGGCCATACCCCAGAGAACTGTTCCTGAACATGTTGTAGGACTATTCCGAAGACATACCTGATTGCCAACGGGTTCTCATATCTATCGCAATACTCCACTGCCTCACGCCGCTACATGCACCTCATCCAGACTCACAATCGCGTCAATCATCGCCCGTGCTGCCGGTGACAAGCGAAACCCTGCGCGGCTGACGATGCCGCAGCGGGCGCCGGCGCCCAGTTGTTCCAGCGACAGGTTGCGCCATTGCAGGCGCACCAGTGCGCCGGGTGGCACGTCGTTGATAAAGCTTTCTTCGCTGCTGATGCCGATGGCGTCGGTCTGCCGGACGATCTTGGCCAGGCTCGGAAAGTGGTCAGTCTGGATGCCGGGGGTAAAGTCGCCCCGGCCACTGGCAGTGGCCAGCAGTTTGCGAAAGCCCGGCGGCAGCAGGGTGCTGGCCAGCGGGTAGTCGAACATGTCGTTGGTCGACAGGCTTTCCTTTTCCAGCAACGGGTGGTGGGGCCTGCAGAAGAATACCCCGCGCTTGGGTGTCAGCGCCTGGGTGTGAAAATTGGGGTCGGCCTCGAAGTGCCGGATGTCGGCGATGAAGAACTCGATCTCTTCACGGATCAGGCTGCGGCTGAGTTTTTCCCAGTTGGCGACCTCGAAACCGACCTTGACTCTGGGGTAGGCGCTGATGAACTGCGCCACCGCATCGGGCACCAGTTTTACTGCCGGTGCCGGGCCGCAGCCAAAGTGCAGTTCGCCGGCGTCCAGCTTGGTCATCTCGGCGACCTCACGGGTCAGCAGGTTGGCGCCCTTGACCAGGCGCATGGCGTGCTGCAACACCACATGGCCTTCCGGCGTGGGGCGCAAGTCCTTGCTGGCACGGTCGACCAGCACACAGCCGAATTCCTGTTCCAGGCTTTGAATGCTGCGGCTGAATGCCGGCTGGGTAATGCCCATGGCTTCGGCGCCGCGCACGAAGCTGCGATGTTCGTTCAGGGCGATGAAGTAGCGCAGTTGGCGAAGATCCATATGCATTCCCGGCATTTTAAAAATAGGGCGAAGGTATTGGCCGTGAGGCTGGATAGAGGTTTTAAATGCAAGCTCTTATTCCGTCAACGAAGTGTTTGCTTTTTAGATATAGCGATATTGCATATCGATAGAGCGACCCGCCCAACCCGAACAGTGAGGTTCACCCATGAGCAATGCGGCAATCGCCACGCAACCTGCGCTGCACACCCTGGATATCCGCCCGGTCGCGGGCCGCATCGGGGCCCAGGTGCATGGCGTCAAATTGAGTGCAGACCTGCAACCCGAGGTGGTCGATGCCATCCAGCAGGCGCTGCTGGATTACAAGGTGTTGTTTTTCCGGGGCCAGACGCACCTGGACGATCAGCAGCAGGAAGCCTTTGCCAAATTGCTCGGCGAGCCGGTGCCGCACCCGACCGTGCCGGTCAGTGAAGGCTCCAGCTACCTGATGCAACTGAGCGCCGCCGACGGCCAGCGCGCCAACTCGTGGCACACCGACGTGACCTTCGTCGACGCATACCCCAAGGCGTCGATCCTGCGCTCGGTGGTGGCGCCAGAGTCCGGTGGCGACACGGTGTGGGCCAACACAGCCGCCGCCTACAACGACCTGACCGAAGACCTGCGTGAGCTGGCCGACAAGCTATGGGCGGTGCACAGCAACGAATACGACTACGTCGGTCCGCGCCCTAACGTGACGCCCGAGCAACTGGAAAAGTACCGCAAGACCTTCACCTCGACCGTGTTCGAAACCGAGCACCCGGTGGTGCGCGTCCACCCGATCAGCGGCGAGCGTTCATTGTTGCTGGGGCACTTCGTCAAACGCATCAAGGGCTACTCGCCAGTGAACTCGGCGCACTTGTTCAGCGTGTTGCAGAGCCACGTGATCCGCCTGGAAAACACCGTGCGCTGGCGCTGGAATGTTGGTGACGTGGCGATCTGGGACAACCGCTCGACCCAGCATTACGCGATTGACGACTACGGCAGCCAGGCCCGCATCGTGCGCCGCGTCACCCTGCACGGCGAAGTGCCGGTAGGCGTGCATGGCCAGCGCAGCGTGACCACGCGCGGGGTTTAAGGCTGGCTCTGGTGGGTCATAACAACCATGACGCCTACACGGGAGGCCACTGTCGCGAGGTATGGACCAAGGCCAGGATCCATAGGGTCTCGTGTTCGAACTCGTAGATCAGGCAATAGTGTGGGTGCGGGATCAGCTCCCGAGTGCCGGGGATTCTTCCGGTTCTGCCGGAGTACGGATGACTGGCCAGCCCGGATACGGCATGGCTGAACAGAGCGTCTATCCTGGCGGCCGCCGGGTTCTCGGCGGCAATGTATTCCCAGATATCGAGGCGGTCCTGCTCCGCCTCCGGTACCCATGTGATTTTCAAACCTGATCATCTTTGATCTGGCCACGCCGGGCGGCAAATGCTGCTTCTACGGCATCGTTGGAGCGCCCAAGGCCGGCTTGCCTGGAAGCCCGGCCTTGTTCAACTTTTTGCTCCAGGTATTGGTCATGTTCACGCCCCTGACGGCGCTGCTCGACATAAGCACGCATCAGTTCGCGCATCACTTGGGAGGCAGGACGATCTTCTCGAGCGGTTTCAGCCATGAATTCAGCCCTCAGTTGCGGTTCCAGTTTCATCGTAAAAACAGCTTCTTTGCTCATGATGAGGCGTACTCCGGTGGCTTTGGTACTAACTATGTATATACAGGGTCAGTACCACTCGCCACAAACCTGACCGCCCAAAGGCCTCACCACACCCCGATCGGCACCAGTTTCTCTTCCGCCGGTTCGCCGTACCTGAAGCGCTGGCCGCGCAGGTCGATCTCGGCGTTGCTGATCGTGGTGCGGCGTTTCAGGCCGCGCAACCAGTCGAACAGATAAGCCTGATGCTGTTCACGCACCGCCGCAAAGGCGGGATCGGTGCCCAGGTCTTGCAGTTCCTGTGGGTCGTTGTGCAGGTCGAACAGTTGCGGGCGCACGCCGTCGTAGGCCAGGTATTTGAAGCGTTCGCTGCGCACCATGTACATGCGGCAGCGGTCGATCGGCTGGCCGACGCGTTCGCGGGCCGGGGCCTGGAAGGCGTAGTCGTATTCGGCAATCGCGTAGTGACGCCAGTCCGGGGTTTCGCCGTGCAGCAGCGGGATCAGCGAGCGACCTTCGAGGCGGTGATCGGCGGCGGGCAAGCCCAGCGCTTGAAGAAAGGTCGGCAGGGCATCGATGGTTTCGACCAGGCGCGCATCGACGCTGCCACGGGTGACATCGGCCTCGCGGCGCGGGTCGCGCACGATCAGCGGCACGCCCACCGCTTGCTCCAGCAAAAACTCTTTTTCGCCCAGATAGTGATCACCGAGAAAGTCGCCGTGGTCGCTGGTGAACACGATCAGCGTGTCGTCCCAGCGGCCGCTGCCTTGCAGGTGATCGAACAGGCGGCCGAGCTGGTCGTCGACCTGTTTGATCAGGCCCATGTAGGTCGGCACCACGTTCAGGCGCACGTCATCACGGGAGAAGTTCACGCTTTCCTGATGTTGGCGGAAGGCGACATACACCGGGTGATCGTTCGGTTCGGCGGCGCGCACCGGGGCGATGACGTGTTCTGCGCCATACAGCGCGTGGTACGGCGCCGGCGCGATGTAGGGCCAGTGCGGCTTGATGTACGACAGGTGCAGGCACCAGGGCTGTTCGCCTTGCTCGTCGATGAAGTCGATGGCGCGATCGGTGGTGTACACCGTCTCCGAGTGTTGCTCGGGAACACGCGCCGGCAAATGCGAATGGCGCATCTTCCAGCCACTGAGGATCTCGCCGTGCTCACCCTGGGCAGCGTTGGCCCAGTCGTGCCACGGGTTTTTCGCGCTGTAGCCCAGGTCGCGCAGGTAATGGGTGTAGGGCGCGCTTTCGCGTTTGTCGTCGAACACCGGGCTGTCCGGGTACAGGCCGTCGTGACGCACATAAGGCTCGAACCCCACTTCATTGAGCTGTTGCGCCTCGGCGCCGTCCAGGTCCATGGCCAGGCGTTGTTGTGCCTCGCGGTTGGGCGTGGCGTGGGTCTTGCCGACCAGTGCGGTGCGGATGCCGGCCGGGCGCAGGTAATCACCAATGGTCAGTTCATCCAGCGGCAGCGGCACGGCATTCCAGGCCACCTGATGGCTGCTGACATAACGCCCGGTGTAGGCCGACATCCGCGACGGCCCGCAGATGGTGCCTTGGGTGTAGGCGCGGCTGAAACGCACCCCGGCGGCGGCCAGGCGGTCGATGTTCGGCGTGTGCAGGTGAGGGTGGCCATAGCAGGACAGGTAATCGCGACGCAGTTGGTCGCACATGATGTAGAGCACGTTGCGCACAGGCTTTGACACAGGTTCACCACGGAAAATCAAAACGGCTATTTCGCGTGTAGGCGGCGCTGGCGGCAAGCGCATTTGCTGAATATCGACGATGCATACGCTGCATCGACAGGACGGTTTTTGCGTATGCATTTTGAACATCGAAAGTATCGGGCAAATGCATTTGCCCGCACTTGGGGGAACTCCTTATAAAGGCATTCTCTTATTCGTTTAATGTCTTTAAAGGCATAAATAAATAACTTATTAGAATATTAGAAGTATTCAAAGGAGCCTGTATGAACCCGTCCGCCACCCCCGTCCCGTTATCCGCCTGGCGACTCAAACGTCTACCGCTGGCCTTGTTGCTGGCGGGCTGTGCCGGCGGGTCGCTGGCCCATGCCGCCGAACCGACAGCGGCTGAACAGCCGGTGACAGCGGGCAAGGCCCAGGCCGACGGTGCGCAGTTGAAAACCGTGACCGTCACCGCTCGTCGGCGTGAAGAAAGCGCGCAGAACGTGCCGACCCCGATCAGCGTGATCAGTGGTGAGGCGCTGGAGAGCCAGCGGGTTTATCGCATTCAGGACCTGCAACAACTGACCCCGAGTCTGAACGTGGCGTACATGCATGCGCGCCAGTCCAGCGTATCGATTCGCGGCCTGGGCAATAACCCTGCCAGCGATGGCCTGGAAGGCAGCGTCGGGCTGTACATCGACAACGTGTATCTGGGCCGGCCGGGCATGGCGGTGTTTGATCTGATGGACATCGAACAGCTTGAAGTGCTGCGCGGCCCGCAAGGCACGTTGTTCGGCAAGAACACCACCGCAGGCGTGATCAATATCGGCACCCGCGCGCCGACCTTCACCCCTGAGCGCACGATTGAAACCTCGGTGGGCGAAGACGGTTTCTTCCAGACCAAGGGCACGATTTCAGGTCCCCTGACCGATGAGCTGGCCGGGCGCTTCTCGGCGTACCGCAGCCGCAGCGATGGCGACCTGAAAAACGAATACGACGGTCATGACCTCAATGGCGGTTCACGCGAAGGCTTCCGTGGCCAGTTGCTGTTCAAGCCCAACGAAGACTTCAGCCTGCGCTTTATCGGCGACTACAACGAAGAGTCGTCCAGCGCCGGCACCCGCGCGCTGCTGAGCACCGGCCCGACCATCAACGGTGTCAACCGCTACGAAGCGCGTGCAGCCGCTGCGGGCGCGACACTGGTCGATGGCAGCAAGCGCAAGGTCAATCTCGACGCCACCCAGCGCGTCACCGTGCATCAGGGCGGCGCCTCGGTCGAAGCCAACTGGAAGCTGCCCAGCGACTTCACCCTGACCTCGGTCAGCTCGTACCGCTGGTGGAATTTCAGCCCGCGCAACGACGACGGCCTCAATGTGCCGGCCAGCTACAACGGTGGTGTGTCGGTGCAAGACAAACAGTGGTCCCAGGAAGTGCGCCTGGCGTCGCCCACCGGCGGCGCCTTCGATTACGTGCTGGGTGCCTATTACTACGGCTCGGACCTGGACAACAGCAACATTGCCAGCAACGGCCCGCTGGCCGATGTCTGGAACGGCACCGCGACCGGAGCGCTGGCCAACGTGTCGAGTGTTGCCAAGGGCCATATCGAGACCAACAGCTTTGCGCTGTTCGCCCAGGGTACCTGGCACCTGACGCCGAAACTGGACTTCACTGCCGGGGTGCGCGGCACCTATGAAGAGAAGAGCGCCTGGGTCAACCGCCTGGCGCCCACCGGTGGCGCGACGGTAACCGGTGCGGCCCTGGCGGCGCGCAACGCCCGTTATGGCGTTTACGATTCCGGCGACCTGAATCAGTACACCGCCAGCCCGTCGGGCCTGCTCAACCTCAGCTACCGCTTCACCGATGACGTGCTGGGCTACGCAACGTTGTCGCACGGTGAAAAATCCGGCGGGGTCAACCTGACCGTTGGCACCGCACCGACCGCCGGCGCCGACTCGCTGCTGATCGGCACCGAGCGCGCCAATAACCTGGAACTCGGGGTCAAGAGCACCCTGTGGGACAACCGTCTGCAACTGAACGGCAACCTGTTCTGGAGCAAGGTCAACGGTTACCAGACCACCGCCTACGACGACGCCAACCGCGTGCAGTACCTCACCAACGCAGGCTCTGTGCGCTCACGCGGCCTAGAGCTGGAAGCCACCGTGGTGCCGGTGCGCGGCCTGACCGTCAACGTCAATGGCTCGTACAACGATGTGCGTTACCTATCGTACAAGGACGCGCCATGCCCGCCGGAAGTCAGCTACCAGCCTGGTGCGCCTGCGTCCTGCGACCTGAGCGGCCATCAGGTGGTGGGCGCCTCGAAGTGGATCGGCAACGTCAACGGCGAATACAAATGGGGCTGGGACAACGGCCTGGAACAATACGTGACCGCCAGCTACGCCTACCGCTCCAAGGCCGTGGGCGCCGTGGAAGACTCGGCGTACGCGCAGATTGCCGGGTACGGCGTAAGCAACTTCTCCACCGGGCTGCGCGGCGATCTGGGCCAGGGCCAGTGGGACGTTTCGCTGTGGGTCAAGAACGCCTTCGACAAGACCTACGCCACCAGCCTGTGGAGCGAACCCAACGGCGGCTACTCCGGCCTGCTGGGCGCACAACGCACCATGGGCGTGACGGGGCGGTATGATTTTTAAACCCCGATCCGCTCTGCCGACAGCCCGGTCAGGTGTTCGCTCAAGCTTTGGTCGACGTGCTCGATGCGCTCGATCATCGCCTTGGCCAGTGACGACAACGAGCGCGCGTTACGGCTGACGATGCCGTAGCGGGTGTGCAGTTCGTCCAGGTGTTCGGGCATGTCCAATGGCGTTAGCGGGTGCAGTTCGCCCTTGAGGAAATACGGCTCCAGGTTCAGCGCATTGCCGATGGCGATGGCGTCCGAGTGCATCACCACATTGAGCAGCGCATAGGTGTGCTCGCATTCCACCTGGGGCATGAAGTCGCGACGGCCGCTGTATTCGGTCAGCAGTTTGCGGATGTTCGGCGGGCGGAAGGTGGTCGCCAGTGGGTAGCTGAACAGTGCCTCGCAAGTGATCGCCTCCTGCTGCGCCAGCGGGTGATCGGCGCGGCAGCAAAAACTCATGCGCTGTGGCCGCAGGCGGGTAATCCGGTAGTCCGGGTCGGCCTCGAAACGCCGGGTGTCGGCGACGAAAAACTCGATGTCTTCACTGATCAGTCGCTGGTTCAGATCCTGCCAGTTATCCACCTGAAAATGCACCCGGGCCTTGGGGTAGTCGGCAATGAATTGCCCCACCGCCTTGGGCACCAGCTGGCCTGCCGGCGCCGGCCCGCAGCCGAAGCGCAAGGTGCCGATTTCCGCACCGCCCAGGCGGCCGATTTCGTTGTTCAACTCTTGCGCTTCACGAATCAGCCGCCGCGCATGTTCCAGCACCACCAGACCCTGCTTGGTCGGCGGCAATTCCTTGCTGGCGCGGTCAATCAACTGAAAGCCTGCGCTGTGCTCCAGCGCCTGAATGCTGCGGCTGAACGCCGATTGCGAAAGGTTTACCGCCGCCGCTGCCGCGACAAAACTGCGGTGCTCGACGAGGGCGATGAAGTGACGGAGCTGGCGAAGGTCGATATGCATTTTCTACATCGAAAGTTTCGGGCAAATGCAATTGCTGCAAGGCGTAGAGCGACTTTATAAAGGGAATTGGTTATGACTAAAACGCTTAATAAGTAATAAATAAATTCCTTTTTTGTATATGAGTTCTTTCTTTATTTATTCCACAAGGTCTCTCTCATGACGGATAACACGCCATCCCAGGCCCTTCCCGAAGGCGCCTGCATCACCGCCAAAGTACCGGACAGCGCCACTGAAAACCGCCTCGGTCCCATCGTCAGCAACACTTACCGCCTGGCCCCGTTGACGGCGATCATTCGCGATGGCGGTCAGCGTATCGCCAATGCTCGCGTACGGGTCAAGGGCCGTGGCGAGCGGGGTGTCGACATCGATTACCAGGTGCGCGATTCATTGCTGTGGACCCACGGCGGCATTCCGGTGTTCGGCCTGTACCCCGAGCACCGCAACGAGGTCGAGGTGGCCTACGACCTCGATGGCCAGCGCGTGCACGAGACTTATCGGATCTATGCCCCGGCGGTGCGCTTGCCGGTGGTGGCCGGGCAGCAGGACGGCGCGTTACCCAAGGTCGAGCCGGTGACGGTGGCGGCGCAGTTGAGCAAACGCCTGTACCTGTTCAACCACCTGCTGACTGAAATTCCCGGCGCCAACCGGCTATTCAAATGGAGCGGCCAGGGTGGCGCGGCCGAGTGGGATTCGGTGGGCATCAACTGGATCGCCGACAGCAACGGCGATGTACGCTGGTACCTGGATATCGAGCAGATTCACGATTCCACGCGCAAGGAAGGCATGGGCGCGAGCATGGGCTTTCAGCAGACCCGCGACGGCCACCTGATCTGGGGCCAGGGCCAGCGTTATTACAAACACGACCTGTTGGGCCGCACGGTCTGGGCGCGCACCTTGCCGGAGAAGTTTGCCGATTTCTCGCATGAGATTCGTGAAACCGACAAGGGCACTTACCTGTTGCGCGTTGGCAGCAGCGATTACCGACGCGCCGACGGCCAGCGGGTGCGCAGTGTGCGTGACCAGATCATCGAGGTCGATCAGGCCGGCGAGGTGATCGATTACTGGGACCTGGCCAGCATTCTCGACCCGTACCGCAGCGAGTTGCTGCACACCTTGGGCAAGGCCGCAGTGCTGCTGCCCGAGGGCGTGGAAAAGAGCGACAGCCTGCTGGACAACGAACGCAACGAAGGCCCGCACCTGCCATTCGGCGACATTCCCGGCGTCGGTGTCGGGCGCAACTGGGCGCACATCAACTCCATCGCCCATGACCCGGCCGACGATAGCATCATCGTCTCGGCCCGGCATCAGGGCGTGGCCAAGATCGGTCGCGACAAACAGGTCAAATGGCTGTTGGCCGACCCGCGTGGCTGGAATGCGCAATTGCGCGACAAGGTTCTGCAACCGATAAATAGCGCAGCCGATTTTGACTGGTCATGGACCCAACATACTGCCTGGCTGACCGGCAAGGGCACCCTGACCGTGTTCGACAACGGCTGGGGCCGCGACTTTTCCCCGACGCGCCTGGAGGGTAATTACAGCCGGGCGGTGGAATACCGCATCGATGAACAGCAAGGCACCGTCGAGCAGGTCTGGGAATTTGGCAAGGACCGCGGCGATGCCTGGTACAGCCCGATTACCTCGGTGGTCGAGTACCGGCCGGAGACGGACACGCAATTGATTTACTCGGCGTCCATCGATTTTCTGACCGCACAACGCCTGACTCGCCCAGTACTCAGCGAAGTGCAATACGGCACGCAGACCGTGCTGGCCGAATACCGGGTGACCAGTCATCAGCCGGGGAATGTCGGTTACCGGGCGCTGGTGATCGAGCCGGGCAGGGCGTTTGGCTGACCGGTCCTAAAACAGTCCGCGTTTGCTCACCATCAACAATACAATCACGAACATCCCGGCAAAGCCCGCCACGCCCATCCAGAACCACGGGCGGAACAGTTTGTCCCAGTTGGCGGGCAGCGGCTCGCCTTGCCGGGCGCTGTGTTCGGCGAGGCGCTGCATGCGTTTTTGCAGCACCAGCACCGGTATCCACAACAAACCCACGGCAACGAAGACGATCAGCGCATCGCGCAGCCAGGGAAGGGCCGGCGACATACCGGTCAGGTGCAACATCGCCAGGCCCGTCCCCAGTTGCAACACGCCGGCCGGCGTGGTGATCCAGGTGTCGAAACGCACCACCATGCGCGCAACGTGGGCGATCACTTGCGGGTTGCGGGTGTTGCGGGCGGCGATCAGGTACAGATAGGAGCCCATGCCGAAACCGAACAGAAACACCGCCGCAATGACGTGCAGGTACTTGAGATAGAGGTAGGTCATACGCGGCCCTGATAGCGCACGCTGAGGTGAATGTCTTGCGGCGCATCGATGGCCGCCAGGTATTCGGCCACGCTGATCTCGCCTACACACGGCCGCGCACCGGCTGCCGGTCGGTAACCGGCGGCCATCTTCAGCGCCAAGGCGACCGAGGCGCAGCTGGGAATTTCCGGGCCTTTGTCGCGATCGGCGGTGAGCTGGATATTCACACGCAGCGGCAGGTTATTGTGGTCGACGCCGGTGGCCTCGATATACAGCGCGCTGAGCCCGTCACCGAAACGCTCGCACTTGACCCCCAGACGATGCAGGCGCTGCGCCCACGGCAACGGATCCTTGATCAGGCCCAGGCGTCGTGCTTGCGCCAGCGCGGCATTGGCCAGCGCGCCGGGCATCAGCCCGGGACCGGCCTTGAACACCAGATCGGTGGCGCCATAGCGCGCGCCGAACAGGTCCATGTCGGGCACATCGACATCGGCCAGCCAGCGCCAGCCCAGCCCCGGCAGCTTGCGCCGTTGCAGGCCCAGCCAGCCGGGCACCGCGTGCGGCTGACCATTACGCAGCTGCAGGATCGGTGTGCCGGCGTAGGCCAGCACGCCTTCTATCGTGGCCAGGCCGGGCATCTTGGCCGAGGACGAAATGCCGTGTTCGATACGGTCAATCCGTTTGAAGCGTTCGCGCTGCTCATCCAGCAACGCTGCCGACAGGCTCGGCACCGAGCTGCAACCACTCAGCACTGCCACACCGGCGGCGCGCGCCTGTTCGTCGAGCACATGGATGCCGTTGACGAAGGTCCGGCAGTCGGCCAGATCGCAATAATGCACGCCAGCGGCGATGCACTGCTCGGCAACCCGGTACGGCTGGTTCTGGAATGGCCCGCCGGTGTGCACCACCAGATCGACCTGCAACTGGCGCAGCGCCTCGCTGAACTCCGGCCCTTGCGCATCGCCGCACCAGGTGGCGAGCGGCAACTGTTTTGCCAGGGCCGCAAGCCGCGCGGCATCGCGCCCGGCAGCGATGACTTCAATACCCGGCACTGTTGCCAGATGCCGGCAAACGATAAAACCGAAATTGCCATAGCCGCCAACGACCAGCACCTTCAATGACATGACAAACTCCGTGTGTAAGGTCTGGGCCGATCTTAATAGAACTGACCGGGCGGCGCTCCTGCGAGGTTATCCAGGGTTATCATCCGGCAGACACTGCAAGGAGCAGACAATGACTCAGCATCCCCCGATCACCACGGCCAGCGACTGGAAAACCCTGCCTTTTCCGGACCGGTACATCACCCTGGCGCTGGACTTCAGCGTCACCGGCGACGATGTAATCGCCTTGCGCCAGGGCCTGATTCCGCAGCAGATGGAAGACAAATGGTTCTTTTACTTTGTCGACAACACGCTTTATCAGCACCGTAGCTGGACCGGCAACTGCATTGCCCAGGTGCATTTCGTTGTGCATGAAGGCGGCCTGCGGGCTACCCATGCCGAAGTTAATCGCGACCCTGGGCAGTACACCAATACCGATGATGCCGAGGATATCGAGCGGATCGAAAAAATGACCCGCTACCTTGTCGAACACCATCGACTCAATACCCCCGAACTCTGGAGCCCGGCCGATGCGTCCCTCTGACCCGCGTTGCGGCACACCTTACGTTTACAGCGGTGAACTCAAGTTGCGCCCGGACGTTGAGCAGGCGCTGAAAACGCTGGAAACCGAGCCCTACACTGCGGTGCCCGGTTGCCAGGGCGATGGCCGCTGGGAGTTGTGGACCACCGAAGGCGACGGCGAGACCTCACCGCGGATCATCAGCGGCCCGAGTACTACCTGGCCGACACGTGAGGCCGCCTTGGCGGCGGGTGAACAATGGCTGGCAAACAGGCAAGGAGAGGTCAATGACTGAATTTGAAGGGCGCCATCTGCGCGAAGCCGGGCATGTGCTGGTGTTTACCGGTGCCGGCGTCTCTGCCGAGAGCGGGATCCCGACCTTTCGTGATGCGCTCACCGGCCTGTGGGAGCGCTTTGATCCGGCTGCGCTTGCCACCGCCGAGGCGTTTCGCCGTGACCCGGCACTGGTCTGGGGCTGGTACGAATGGCGGCGGGCCAAGGTGCTCGCTGCGCAACCGAATGCGGCGCACCGGGCCATTGCCGAACTCGCAAGCCAGGTGCCGAAACTCACGGTTGTGACCCAGAATGTCGACGACCTGCACGAGCGCGCCGGCAGTCAGAATGTGCTGCACCTGCACGGCAGCCTGCATACACCGCGTTGTTTCAGTTGCGCTCGGCCGCATGCCTTGAGTCAGGAGCCGATTGACCAGGCTGAAGGAGGGCAGCGCATCGAGCCACCGCTGTGCCTGCACTGCAACGATTTGATCCGGCCGGGTGTGGTCTGGTTTGGCGAGTCATTGCCTGAGCAGGCCTGGAGTACTGCGATGGCCGCCGCCGAGGGCTGTGACCTGTTGCTGTCGATCGGCACTTCTGGGCTGGTCCAGCCCGCAGCGCAAATTCCGCGTCTCGCCCTGCGCAATGGCGCACGAGTGCTGCATATCAACCTGCAACCAGACGCCGTTTCCGGTCAACGCGAGTTTGTTCTGGCAGGCAAGGCGGCGCAGGTATTGCCATCGTTGTTGGCACAGGCCGACTTTGAAAAATCGCCATAACGCTTCTATGCTGTCCGTCTGACTCCATCACCGAGGTATTGGTCCGATGCGCCATTGATGCCGCCGTCCCTTTGGACGGCCAATTTCCACCGCCCCCTTCAAGGCTGCACCTGTGCGGGCGAGTTATTGGCATCGATGGAGTCGCGTATGACCACGGCCTGCATCACGCTGCAAGGCGTTTCCTGGGTTCTGCCGAGCGGCAAAACCCTGTTTTCAGACATCAATGAACAATTCGACTCACGACGCACCGGCCTGGTCGGGCGCAACGGTGTGGGCAAGAGTGTGCTGGCGCGCATCCTTGCAGGTTGGCTGACGCCCACTCACGGGCGCTGCACGCGCAGCGGCCATGTGCATTACCTGGCGCAGCAAATCACCCCGGACGCCGATGACAGTGTTGCCAGCCTGGCCGGCGTGCGGCCGATTATCCAGGCGCTGGAACGCATCGAAGCCGGCAGTTGCGCGCTCGAGGATTTCGAGGCGGTGGGCGAGCAGTGGGACATTCGCCAGCGGTTGCAGCAGGCGTTGCAGATCAATGGCCTGGGCCATCTTGAGCCGGCAAGACCCGCCAATACGTTGAGTGGCGGTCAAGCCATGCGCGTCGCATTGATCGGTGCGACGCTGGCGCAGGCGGACTTTCTGATTCTGGATGAGCCCGGCAATCACCTGGACCGACCTGCCCGGCAAGCGCTGATCGAACAACTGCAGCGCTGGCCGCACGGGTTGCTGGTGATCAGTCATGACCGGGCATTGCTGGAGGTGATGCAGCGCACGGTAGAACTGTCGTCCCTGGGGTTGCGCAGTTACGGCGGCCCCTACAGTTTTTATAGCCACAGCAAGGCGCAGGAACAGCAGGCTGCCCGGCAGCAACTTGAGCGCTGCAAGCTGGAACGCTCGCGTGAGCAACACGCCATGCGCGCGCAGCATGAACGTCAGGAGCGGCGTCAGGCGCAGGGTAAACAGCAGGGCAGGCAGGCCAATCAGGCGGCAATTGTGCTGGGGCGCCAGAAAGAGCGCAGCGAAGGCTCGGCAGGGCGCCTGCGCCAGCAGCATACGGCGTTGCAAACGCAACTGAACCTGCGGGTGCGCGAGGCGGCGCAGCAGGTCGACGATTCGGCAGTCATCCATGTACAGGGCGTTGCGCTCAATCAGGTCGCCCGCCGCCGCGTGGTGGAACTTGATGATGTGATGCTGCCCTTCGTGCCGGCCGCCACACGGCGTACCGACCTGTTACTGAGCGCACGGCAACGGGTCGGCGTGATCGGCCCGAACGGTTGTGGCAAATCCACCTTGCTCAAGGTGCTGGCCGGTCAGCTTGAGCCGCTGGCCGGCACGTGCAGCGTCACGCCCGAGTGCATCTACCTTGATCAGCATTTGACCCTGCTCGATCCTTTGCGGCCGGTACTTGAACAGTTGCAACGTGCCAACCGCAAAGCCTGCGAAAGCGAGCTGCGCACGCGCCTGGCCCAGCTTGGTCTGGATGCGCAGAAGATCCTCGTTCCCAGCGGTCAACTCAGTGGCGGCGAGCGCCTGAAAGCTGCGCTGGCTTGTGCGCTGTATGGAGATTCGCCGCCGCAACTGCTGTTGCTGGACGAGCCAGGCAACCACCTGGACCTGCCGTCGATGCAGGCACTGGAAACCATGCTTGAGGCGTATCGCGGCGCGCTGCTGGTGGTTTCCCACGACGATGTGTTTCTGCACAACCTGCGCCTGACCGATCGTTTGCTGGCCGCCGGACAGGGCTGGACGCTCATTCCCGAAGCCGGTTATGGCGCGCCGTCAGTGCCCGCTTGAACAGCACGCCCGCACAGTCCATCAACAGCCGTGCCAGATCGGTCAGCGCGGCTTCTTCCCCTTGCCTGCCAGAAGCGATATTGGCGCTCAAGGCGCGTTTGCTGCGCTCGGGCAGTGCCTCCCAACTGTCCAGAAGTGCTGCCTGCACCGCGTTGCTCAGCATCAATGGCGGTGCATAAGGCTGCGTGGACACAGGTTTGGCAATGCGCCCCATGCGCAGATAGCGGTGCTGGACGAGGCGGCATTTCCTGCACACAGGTTGCGGGGCTGTACCTGCGTGTTTTCGACAACGGGCAGCGGAGGACTTGCGGTTTATCACGGTTGTGGTCCTTGCAGTACGGCGGTTAATCCATCAGTGAATAAACATGACACTTCATTGAACGCTATAGCGTGTAGTGCCATAGCGGTCATTCAAGTGAAAACCCTTTATTTTGTAAAGGGTCACGTTATGGAACTGAGCAAGGCGATTGGAGCAGCGCTCAAGGAAGTCCGGGAAGCCAAGGCACTGACTCAGGAAGACTTCGTGGGCGTGAGTGGCCGCACGTACTTGTCGGAAATAGAACGCGGACTTAAAAGCCCTACGCTTGAGAAGCTGGATCAACTGGCGACCCACATGGGCATTCATCCGCTGGAGCTGCTGGTGGCGTGTTACGCCAAGCGGGACTCGGTCACGACAGAGGATGTATTGGGGTTGCTGCACGGCAGGTTGTTGCAGTCGTTCGATAATCACGCACGCCACACTAGCAACGGGCAGGGCTCGCAGGCGGATGGCAGTTGATATTTCCCATGCCGACGGGGTGGTCATTCGTCAGTCAATGAACGATTTGTTTAAAAGGGGACTAGGATCAATAACGTCTAGGCACTCTTTTAATTGCCCCCCTTGATACTGACGGGCCGCGTATGGAATTGAGCAAAGCAATCGGCGCTGCGCTCAGGGAAGCACGCGAAGCCCGGGGTCTTACCCAGGAAGACTTTGTCGGTGTGAGTGGACGCACCTATTTGTCGGAAATAGAACGCGGGCTGAAAAGTCCGACGCTTGAGAAAATCGATCAACTGGCCAGCCATATAGGCGTTCATCCGCTGGAGTTGCTGGTGGCGTGTTATGCCAGGCGCGATTCGGTCAGTGCCCTGACCGTGGTCAGAGAGGTGCTGGAAAACAGCCCCCCGTACCGCTCTCATTTTTCACCTGACCGGCAGGAAGTGCCCAAGACACGCCGGCGCAGATAGAGAATTGTTCAGTCAGCACATCCGATGCATATTCCCGACACGACGGTGCATAGTGCTTTTTGTTACTTCTGAAACCCCTTGCGCTGGACGATAGTGCCACCCCCTTACCAGCCACTCGGCGGGGCGTACCGCACTCACAATGTCTACTTCCAGCACCGATCTCGATTCCCACCCTCCCGAGCTTGCCTCCAGCCCTTTGCGCTTCACCCTGCAATTTGCCGGCTACTTTTGGCACTGGTATCTGACCATCGCGATTTTGCAGATCATCTCCTCGGCATGCGGGGTCAGTGTTTCGCTGGCGCTGGGCAAGGTGGTGGGCGCGATCAGTCATGACACCGGCGAGGTGCGTGTGCTGGATGCTGTCTGGCCGCCGCTGCTACTGTTCATCGCGCTGAATCTGGGCGAACTGGTGTTCGGCCGTATCGCAGGCTTTGCCCGCGTGCATGTTGCGCCGCTGCAACGTACGCGGGTCACGGCGCATTTGTTCGCCTACTTGCAGCACCATTCGCAGCGCTACATCGGCAGCAACTTTGCGGGCTCGCTGGCCAACCGTATTTCGGAAACCTCTATGGGCGTCAACATGACGTTATGGGCCATTATTTTCGATGTGCTGCCGGTAATCGTCAGCATGAGCGTGGCGGTGGTGATTTTGACCACGGTCAGCCATGTGCTGGCGCTGTTTACCCTGGCCTGGTCGGTGCTGTTTATCGTGTGTTCCTATGCGCTGGCGCGGCGTTGCCAGCCGCTGTCCAAGGCGTTTTCGGCGGCACGCAGCGAAACCACCGGGCGGGTGGTGGATGCGGTTACCAACCTTACCGCTGTGCGCTTGTTCGCCCGTCTGGGCTTTGAGCGCGCGCATTTGCAACGCTTCCTGACCCGCGAGATCGGCGCGGCGCGGCGTACATTTGGCTTCAACGAAAAGATCGTGCTGTTCCAGTTTGTCGCTTCGCTGGTGCTCAAGATCGGCCTGCTGGGCGCTGGCCTGTGGTTATGGCAGCAAGGAAAAATCGGTGTGCCGGAGTTTGTGATGAGCACCACGCTGTCGTTCGTGGTGATCTCCGAGGCGCGCAATATCAGTCGGCGTTTTCTCGACCTGTTCGAGTACATCGGCAATATCGAGAACGGCGTCAGGACCATCGTGGTGCCGCACGAAATCATCGATACCCGGCAGGCGCGGGCCATTCAGGTAAAGCATGGCGGTATCGTGCTGCGTGACGTGACCTTCGGTTATCAGCCCGAGCGCCCGTTGTTCAATCATCTGAACCTGACAATTGCGGCCGGGCAGCGGGTTGGCCTGGTGGGTTATTCCGGGTCAGGCAAGTCGACCCTGATCAATCTGCTGCTGCGCTTGTACGAGCCACAGCAGGGCAGCATCAGCATCGATGACGAGGACATTCGGCATTTCACCCAGCAATCGCTGCACTCGCAGATCAGCCTGATTCCGCAGGAACCGGGGCTGTTTCACCGCAGCCTGCTGGATAACATTCGCTACGGTAACCCGCAGGCGCAGGAGGCCGAGGTCGAGCTGGCGGCGCGCAAGGCCCACGCGCATGAGTTCATTGCGCGTATGGATCAGGGCTATCACTCGCTGGTTGGCGAACGTGGCGTGCGCTTGTCTGGCGGGCAGCGGCAACGCATCGCCATCGCCCGGGTGATCGTCAAGAACGCGCCGATTCTGATCATGGACGAAGCCACCTCGGCGCTGGACTCGATCACTGAAAAGGCTATTCAGGAAACCCTGACCGAGGTCATGCTCGGCAAGACCGTGATCGTGGTTGCGCACCGCCTGTCGACAGTGGCGCAACTGGACCGCATTCTGTTTTTCGACAATGGCCGCATTACCGAAGACGGCAGCCATGACGAGCTGGTTGCCAAACCCGGCGGCGCTTACCGACGGTTGTGGGAACGCCAGGTCGGTGGTGTATTCCCACAGCAGGAAGCCGGCTGAGTCTTTGTCAGGTGCGGAACACGCTCAAACCACCCTTGAGCGCCCGTGCGGTGCTGCCCAGTGCGGTGGCTGATTCATGAATTTCGGCAATGCCTTGATGGGTGTATTTGAAGGTTTCATGCATGCCGCCCAGCCGCCCGGATATCTCGGTGACGGCGTGCTGGATTTCTTCGCTGCTGGCCAGTGCGCGGTCCATAGTGCCGCTGACCACGCCCATCTGTTGCACCAGGCCGTCGATCACATCCAGGGCGCCGTCCGATGTCACCGCCAGGGCGCGTGACTGCTCGGCGGTGCTGCCCATGCGCTGGGCGATCTGACGAATGCCACCGGTGACGGTGTTGATCACCTGATTGGCATCGGCCAGTACGCCTTGGGTCTGCGCGGCCAGCTTGCGGACTTCATCGGCGACCACTGCAAAGCCGCGTCCTGCTTCACCGGCGCGGGCTGCTTCGATGGCCGCATTGAGGGCCAGCAGGTTGGTCTGGTCAGAAATCCCGGCGACCATCTGCAACACTTTGCTGATCTGCTCGGCTTCGCCGCTCAAGCGGTTCAGGTCACCGGCCAGCTCGATATTGTCCGAGGTGCTTTGATGCACATCGCCAATCAGCCGCTGCAATTCTTTATGAGTGCGGCTCAACTCGCCGACCGCCGATTCCAGATCGACCCGCACCGTACCGGCGAGGCTGGAAGAGTGCTCGGCAGACTGGCGAATCGACTGGCCATCCTGATTGATATCGGCCAGTTGTCCGCTTGCCTGCTGGATGCGCCGGGCAATGTCGTCGGCCAGTTGCAGGAACGTTTCGGCCAGTTGCTGGTTGCTGTCGGCCATGCCCGAGGCGCTGCCCAGGGTTTGCCGCAAATCCTGAAGCAGGCTGGACAAGTGTTTGCCCATCTGGCCCATCTCGTCGCGGGTGACCACGGTGACCGTGGTCGACAAATCGCGCTGCTCGGCAATGTGATTCAACTGCCCGGTCAGGTGATGAATGCCGTACACCAGCATGCGCGCCGCCATCCACGACAGCAGCAAACCCACCGCAAGGGTCGCCGCGCCGATCAGCAGCAGGCTTTGAAGACTGGCGCTGATGGCCTGCGCCAAGGCGTCGAGCGTGACGTCGACGCCGACGACATATGACTGGCCGCTGGCACTGCGCAGCGGCAGGAAAATGGAGCGGAAGCTGCCATAGCTGTCGGTGTACTCATCGAACTGCGCCTGGCCGCTGCGCGCTGCCTTGAGCACGGCAGGGCTGGCGTCCTTGTAATGTTCTAGGTGCTTGGAATACTTGCCGCTGGCAATGTCCTGATCGCTGGCGCCGTCGGCGATGTAGAACACCCGGTCCTGATCATCGACGATCATGCTGTAGGCGAATTTGAGGTCCACCTCTGCCGCATAGGCGCCCAGGTTGCGTACCTGAGCCAGGTACTCACCGTCTTTCAGACCATCGGGCTTGCGCGTGCGATCGAGGTAATCCTCACCGAGCAAGCGCGGCACCGCATAGGCAGCCGTGCGCAAGCGGTTGTCGATCTGCTGGCGAATGTCCTGCGCCTTGGCGTACTGCGCGTAACTGATGAAAGAGGCGATGCTGATCAGATTGACCACGGTGAGCGCCAGCAAGAGCTTGCTTTGCAGGCGAAAGTTATTCAGGAACATGGCGGGTGGGTTCCAATAGGTGCCCGGCAATCCTGGCCGGGCGGTAGCTACTGTCTCGAACCGTTCATCGAAAACTTTAATGGCACTTTGCCGTCCGTCGGATGTCATGTCGTTTTTAGAATGGTAATCATCACTGTTTGCGACATTTTCTGCGGTTTTGAGGCGGAGACGATCTGTGGCAGATACATGTCGCTGACGGCGACATGAGTGCATAACGTGTCGCTGAAATCGAGAAACGGCGACACGTTGTGTATGACGGCGCAGGTGCTTAGCTATCAGTCACTCCAAACACAGTCCCCACTTGCCGACCCCCACTCACCCACACTAGGATGCGACAAATTCTCAAGTGCACCGAATTATCGTGCAGAGGCCTTCCGTGTCGTCTTCACCCATCCCGCCAGCTCCGCACGCCGATATTCGCGCGTTGTACATCGATCATCACGCCTGGCTGCTGGACTGGTTGCGCAAGCGATTGCGCCATGGCGACAGTGTGGCCGATCTGGCTCAGGACACTTTCGTGCATATCCTCGGCAAGCCTGAACGGGTTCAGGAACTGCGCCAGCCACGGGCCTGGCTGAGCACGGTGGCGCATGGTCTGCTGGTGGACCGCATTCGGCGCCAACACATCGAGCGAGCTTACCTGGAAGCCATCGCCCATCTGCCGCAGGAGCAAGTGCCCTCGCCGGAGTCGCAACTGATTCTGCTGGAAACCCTGGCCCGTGTAGAAGCCTTGCTCGATGGCCTGCCGCCCAAGGTGCGCATGGCCTTTTTGCTGTCGCGGCTGGAAGGGCTCAGTTACAAGGACATCGCCGAACGCCTGGGCACCAGCCTCAGTTCGGTCGAGAAGTACATGGCGAGCGCCATCCGTCATTGCTATCTGGCCCAGCGATGAGCGCTCGTCCACTGCCTGAACTGCCCGACGCGGTGCTCGATCAGGCGATCGGCTGGCTGGTGCGTATGGAGTCTGACGGCGCCGATCCGCAACTGCTGGAAGCTTGCCAGCGCTGGCGTCAGGCCGATGTGTTGCATGAAGCAGCCTGGCAGGCGCTGCAAAAAAGCGATGCCACGTTTCACGGGCTGGCGGCACTGCCTACAGGCGTGGCGCTGGATACGCTGCAACGTGTGCGCGGTGGTCGTCACAGCCGACGTCAGGTCATCAAGCTGCTCGGTGCCGGGCTGATCATCAGTGGCGCTGGCGGCTGGTCGTTGGGCGACAGTACGCTGGTTTCGTGGGGGGCGGACTATGCCACGGGGGTGGGTGAGCGCCGTCAGGTCATGCTGGACGATGGCACCCGCTTGCAGTTGAACACCGCCAGCGCGGTCGACGTGCAGTTCACCGCTCAGCGCCGGCTGATCGTACTGCGACGTGGCGAGATTTTCATCGATACCGGCAAGGACAGCACCGCGCCGGGCGGGCGCCGCAGCTTCTGGGTCAACAGCCGGCATGCGCAGTTGCAGGCGATCGGTACGGCCTTTGCGGTCCGCGATGAACAGAACGCTACGCGGTTGCGGGTCGAGGACGGCGTTGTGGGTATTCACGGCAACGGTGAACCGATCCTTGTACACGCCGGTGAAGAATATCTGATCGATGCCAGCGGCAGCCGGCGCATAGAGGTCAGTCCCCTGAACGCCAGCGCCTGGATCCGAGGCCAGTTGGTGGCCAGACGCATGCGCCTGCGTGAACTGACCGCCGAACTGGCGCGCTATCGACAGGGTTGGTTGAGCTGTGACCCGGCCATTGCCGATCTGGAGGTGTCAGGTGTGTTCCAGCTCGATGACATCGACCGCGCCCTGAGCGCGCTGGGCGATTCGCTGCCGGTACGCATCGAGCGTTTTACCCAGCTCTGGACCCGTATCGTCGCCCGTTAAGGGCACCTCTAAAAACTACCTGCGTTGCCATCCCTGCGTTAAAAACAGGCTCGGAATGCTCATTGACAACCAGTCAACTCCGCTTCCTCGCCTGTTTTTGCCTTGCGCTGGCTGCCTCGCCTACGTTTTTAGAGGCACCCTTTAGCGCAACAAGAAAAATCCTGGAAAAGTTTTACGGGTTTTTCCGGGCTCTTCGACAAACAGGGAATACACCCTGTTATTCGAAAGGAGTTCGCTGTTCATGTCTTCGATTCCACCACGGCACCTGCGCCACAGCACCCTCGCGCTCGCCCTGCATGGCGCACTGTTGGGCGGTATCGCCTGCCTGCCACTGGCCAGTTTTGCCGTGCACGCCGAGCAAGCCGAGAACCGCCGCTACGATCTGGCCGCAGGCTCCCTGGAAGAGTCACTTAACAGCTTCGCGCAGGTGGCCGGCATTACCCTGCCTTTCGACCCTGCTCTGGTGCGCGGCAAGCAGGCACCCGCACTGCGCGGCGAATATGGGGTTCGTGAGGGGCTTGATCGCCTGCTCGCCGGCAGTGGCCTGGCCATTACCCGTAATGCCAGCGGCAACTGGCTGTTGTATCCGCTGAGCAACCAGACCGGTGCCTTGCAACTCGATGCCACCAACATCGGTGCCAGTAGCCTCGGTGCCGTGACCGAGGGCACTGGCGCTTACACCCTGGGTGAGAGCAGCAGCGCTACCAAACTGAACCTGTCGCTGCGTGAAACACCGCAAAGTGTCAGTGTCATGACCCGCCAGCGCATGGACGACCAGAACCTCAAGAGCATCGGCGATGTGTTGCAGCAGACGCCAGGGGTCAATGTACAAAGCCCGGGCAGCGAGCGTTTGTATGTCTATTCGCGCGGGCTGGCGGTCGACAATTACCAGTACGACGGCATGCCGACCACCTCGTTCGCCTTCACCCAGGCATTGCCGCAAGCGGTGTCCGATATGGCTATTTATGACCGGGTCGAGGTGTTACGCGGCGCCAACGGTTTGTTGTCCGGCACCGGTGACCCGTCTGGCACGGTCAATCTGGTGCGCAAAAAACCGACGCAGACCTTCAAGGGCCACGTCACGGCCGGCATCGGTTCATGGGACCGCTACCGCAGCGAAGTGGATGTGTCCGGCCCGCTCAGTGACAACCACGCGATACGCGGGCGGGCGGTGGCGGCCTATCAGCAAGGCAACAGCTTCACCGACCACTTGCAGCAGGAAAAAACCATCGGCTATGGCGTGCTGGAAGCCGACCTCAGCGACGACACCCTGCTCACGGTCGGCGTTGATTACCTGCACAGCGACCAGAACGGTTTTTCGACCACTGGCCTGCCAGTGCTGGACAGTCAGGGCAAGCGCTTGAAGACCTCCCGGCACGACAACCCGGCCAGCCGCGACAGCAGCAATGTGCAAGAGTCGATCAACACCTTCGCTTCGCTGGAACACAAACTGGGCAATGACTGGAAGCTCAAGGTGGCGGCCAATTACCTGCACAGCACCCGCGACTACGATTCGATCATCGTTGGCACCACCACCGGTTTCGTCAATTCCCAAACCGGCAGCGGCCTTGGCTACACCGCGACCAAGGGCGATAACACCCAGGAACAAAAAGGCCTGGATGTCATGGCCAGCGGGCCTTATCAGTTGTTCGGGCGTGAACACGAACTGGTGGTCGGCTTCAACCTGCAAGATTACGAAAACCGCCGCAACGGCTTCGGCAACCTGCTGGCCAACGGCACCAGCAACAACGGCGTCAGCGGCCAGGCGGTCAACCTCTACACCTGGAACAACTACGCGCCCACGGCCAGCTATAACTTCAACCGCGAAGACGACAACATCGACCAGTGGCAGAACGGCATCTACCTGGCCACCCGCCTCAAACCCACCGACGATCTCTCGGTCATCCTCGGCACGCGGGTGACCAGCTATCGCTATGACGCAGCGCTTATCTATCACGTCGCCAGCCTGGTGCCCTACGGCACCGATGATCAGGTGCACGTGAATGGCAAGGTCACACCCTACGCCGGCGTGGTCTATGACCTCGACGACAACCATTCTGTGTACGCCAGCTACACCAGCATCTTCAAACCGCAACCCTACCGCGACCGCTCGGGAAAACTGCTCGACCCACGCGAAGGCGACAACTACGAGTTGGGCCTGAAAGGCGAATATTTCGGCGGCCGGCTGAATACCTCGGCAGCGCTGTTCGCCGTCAAACTCGACAATGACGCACTCTCTGACGGCACCGTGGAAGGCAACTCGCTGATCACGGCCTATCGCGCCTCGAAAACCACCACCAAGGGCCTCGAACTGGAAGCCAGCGGCGAGCTGCTGCCCAACTGGAATCTGGCCGCCAGCTACAGCCATGCTGTGGTCAAGGACAGCGAGCACGAGCGGGTGAAAAACAACGTGCCCGCTGACATGGTCAAGGTGTTCAGCACGTATCGCCTGTCCGGGGCGCTGGAGAACCTGACGCTGGGTGGCGGGGTGAACTGGCAGAGCGGCATCCACATGACGGTCAACTCCTGGCGCCTGCCGGCACCTGCCAAGGTCAAGCAGGGCGACTACGCCACGGCGAATCTCATGGCCCGCTACGACCTGAGCCCGCAGTGGTCGGCGACCGTGACGGTGAACAACCTGTTCGACAAGAAGTACCTGAGTTCGCTGGACGAGAACTTCTACAGCGCCTCGTGGGGAGAGTCGCGCAGTTTTATGGTGAATACGAAGTATGAGTTTTGAGGGGGTAGGCTGAGGCGGCAGTAGGGCGGGTGGGCTAGCCGCCATGCTTGCAGCGTACTTCGCGTACAGATCTCTGGTCCGGTTTATAAAGGCCTTTGGTTTTGCCGTCCAGCGATGAGCAGCGGACGGCATAACCAAGATCCAGAACCTTGTGGATCATCGTTTTTTCATCGGCTTCTTCACCTGCTGCCAGCGTGTTTCCGCCAGTGCCTCCGCGTGAAATACGGTAAGCGATCTTTCCGGTATCCCTTCGCTTCATCTGCACCGGAAACAACTCTGTGCCGTTGCTGAGAACAAAGCTGAATGCGCGTGAAAAACGATCCTGCACCGCTGCCATGAATGACACCTTTCGTTTTTGTGGATGGCATTGCAACTTATCAACTTTCTGTCGGGATTTACATGCGCAGTGCCGTGTTGGAGGGGGATGCCGATTCATCTCCAAAAAATAGAAAACCTGGTGCCAATTCGTGACGCACTGCGTCACGAATTGAGTGTGGCGAAGAGCGTGCATTGCTCGGTGGACAGGGTAGGGTGGGGCGTCTTCTTCCGCGTATTCTTCTCCAGACATTCATGGAGATCGACTTACATGCCCGGACGCTGCGCAGTTCTTTTGGTTATGACCCTCTCGCCGCTGGCGTGCGCGTGGGCTTCCCCTGATCTTGATTGCCCGCCTCAAGAAGAGGAGGTGGCGGCACTCAAAATCCTGCTTGAGAAGGATCCTGAGGCCTTGGCCAAGAGCGAGGCCCAAAAAGAACGGCCGCAATTTATTGCCGTTAGGGGCTATGGGGCCACTTTTCCCGGTCTGGGAGACGACCCGGTTTATTGGCAGTGCGTGCTCAGTAGCGCATCGAGCATGCCGATGCCGGGAACCTCGGATGTGCTGTGCACCGATGAAATCGTACGGCTCCAGCCCGCCGCTAACCAGTTTGCCAAACGTTATAACGAGGTTCTTTTGGGGGCTATGGATCTGAAATGCCCCTGAGATATTGAGTGCAAGTTGTTCTAACGCTGCGTCCGTAGAAGGGTGAGCCGTTAAGGTTCGCTGCGTTACAGTTGAATTCGCGACGCACTGCGTCGCGAATTGAGCTTTACGCACTGGGCAAGTACCTGTCTGCTACTACGCCCGTGCCGGATTACCAATCGCCAGCCGTATCTCGCGCACATCGCGTGCCGGTGGTGCGCCGAATTGCCGTAGGTATTCGCGGCTGAACTGGGAGGCGCTTTCATAGCCGACAGCGAATGCCACGTCAGAGGCGCGATGTTCGCCGGCCAGCAACAGCTGGCGGGCTTCCTGCAATCTGAGCTGTTTCTGGTACTGGATGGGACTGAGGCCTGTCATCGACAGAAAATGGCGATGCAGGCTTGCCCGGCTCATGCCGCTGGCATCACACAATGCCTCGATGCGCAGTCGGGTGGTGTAGTGGTCCCTGATCCAGGCCACGGCCCGGCGGATACTGCCCAGTGCGCCATCGGGTTGGGCGATTTGCCGCAGCAGCCGTCCCTGGGGGCCTTGCAAGAGACGATAGAGCAATTCGCGTTCGATCATGGGGCCGAGCACCGGAATATCGGCAGGCGTGTCGAGCAACGACAACAGGCGCAGTAACGTGTCGCGCAGCGGCGCGGTCATCGGGTTGAGGGTGATGCCAATGCCCTTTTGTTCGCTCTCGCGAATCGGCGCCATGGTCGATGCCAGCTCCGCCAACAGGGCCGGGTCTAGCACGAGCGATACCGCCACGTAGGGCTGACCGTCTTCGGCATCGAGAATCTGCCCGGAAAGAGGCAGATCCAGGGCGCTGATGAGGTATTGCTCGCTGTCGTAGCTCAGAAGATTGTCGTTGATCGCAACGCGTTTCGAGCCTTGCAGGATGAAGCAGATCATCGAGCGATACAGGCACGGCGCCTTGTCGGTAGAACCCTGGCCAACGCAGATATCTACACGCGGGATCGGTGTAATGGTCAAGCCCGGTGGCGCATGGCGCAGGGCTATATCAAGGTGCGGTGCAAGGTCGTTGTGCATGAGCCGATTATGCCAATGCCCCGTCATCACGCAAAACGATTGAGACAATCAGGCAATCAATTGAGCTGATCGGGCGTGGGTTGCCCGCTGATGATTACTTATTCTGAGCAGGTCAAGAACGCACCAAACGGTGCGCCTAAATCTGCTAGAGACTGCTCATGACCCAACCGATCGTACTCATCACCGGCGCCAGCCGTGGCCTTGGCCGCAACATGGCGCTTCACCTCGCCAAGCGCGGTGTTCACATCATCGGCACCTATCGCAGCGGTGCGGCCGAAGCCCAATCGCTGAAGCAGGAGATCGAAGCGCTGGGCGGAAAAGCCGCGATGCTGGCGCTCGACATCACCGATACCGCCAACTATCAGGCTTTTTCAGTCGCGGTGACTGACGCGCTGAAGAGCGAGTTCGGCCGCGAGCGCTTCGACTTTCTCGTCAACAATGCCGGCAACGGCCTGTTTGCGAACTTCACTGATGCCACCGAAGAGCAGTTCGGTTCACTGGTCGCCACGCACCTTCGCGGTCCGGTTTTTCTGACCCAGAAGCTGTTGCCGCTGATCGAAGACGGCGGTCGTATCCTTAACGTTTCTTCGGGCTTTGTGCGCTTTACCCTGCCGGGCTACAGCCTGTATGCGGCGGTGAAGGCCGCCGTCGAGGTGTTGACCCGTTACATGGCGGTGGAGCTGGGTTCGCGCCAGATTCGGGTGAATGCGATTGCCCCGGGTGCCATCGCCACCGATTTTGGCGGCGGTGTGGTACGCGACAACAAGGATGTAAACGCCTATGTGGCACAGGGCATCGCGCTAGGGCGTGTGGGTCTGCCGGACGATATAGGTCGTGCAGTAGCGGCCATTCTGTCCGATGACCTGGCCTGGGCCAACGGCACGACGTTTGATATTTCGGGCGGGCAGTTGCTGTAGGGCACCCGGAAAAAGCGACAAGCGATTTTTAAGTCGGAGGGCTGAGCAGCGGTGGTTTTCTGGCTACCGCTGCAGAGTTTAACCAGAACAAAATGGCGGCGAGAGACGCGGCGACTATCAGCGTAAGCCACAGGATGAGCAGCAGGGTGAGTGTCACACTGTTGTTTAACTCACGAAAAATGCCGAAGACAAAAGCGGTGTACCAGGACACACCCGAAACGGCGCCTGATGCGAGAAATAAGGTGGCTCTTGTGCGGGAGACGCCAAAGAGCAGGGGGCGGCTCAAATCGCGCAGTGCTTCTGGCAACACAAACGCGTGGATGATGAATCCGTTGATGGTCAGAGCGATCACCACAATCACTTTCGCCCAGAGCTTGGGGTTTTCAAGTTTTTCCGGCGACTCCATCGCGTAAAGGGCAAGGAAACCAAGGCCTGAAAGCCACAGAAGCAAGAGTCCAATAGCGACCTCGTGGCTGATGAAATGAAAGGCGCGTCCGATTTCAATGGGCAGGCTACCCCTGCGTATCCAGCTTAAAATCCAGAGGTCCAGCATCGTCGCTCCACCGAGGCCCAAGCACATACCGAGCAGGTGTATGCCTACAAGGATTGTCAGCACCTTTAGCGGCGGGAGTGGACCAGGCAATGAAACGCTAAGCGTCAGTGTGTCCGCGAGTAAGTGACCACTGCTGGAGAGCGAAAGCAGGCCGCCGAAAATCATGAGAGACGTTGGTATCTTCATCCAGATCGCTCCGAGAAACCCCTTCTTTCAGGTAGGGGAGGAAAGGAGCGCGGCGTAGCTGTATGAGCTGTACATAAATACAGCTTGATGGCACTATCCATCGATGAGCAAGCGCGCCTATAAATTCAGGTTTTACCCCACTTCAGAGCAGAAACTGCTACTGGAGAAAACCTTTGGCTGTGTACGCTACGTCTACAATTACATCCTGGATTTTCGCTCCAAAGCTTACGCCGAAGACAAGACGAACATTGGCTTTACTGGCGCTAATGCGGCGTTGACCCGGTTGAAGAAAGATCCAGAGAAGGCATGGCTCAACGAGATCTCCAGCGTTCCTTTGCAGCAGGTGCTTCGCCACCAGCAAAAGGGCTTCACTAATTTCTTCGAAAAGCGTTGCGGATACCCTTCATTCAAAAAGAAACACCATCGTCAGTCCGCTGAGTTCACACGCAGCGCCTTCAAGTATGTCGACGGCAAGCTTTTCATTGCGAAAAGCAAGGTGCCCCTTGATATTCGCTGGAGTCGAGGCGTTCCGAGTGAGCCTTCCACCGTCACGGTTTCAAAAGACAGGTCCGGTCGTTATTTCGTGTCCCTGCTGTGTGACTTTGAGCCTGAAAAGCTCACGGTTTCGCCAAACATGATCGGCATTGATCTGGGTATCACAGATCTTTTTACGCGATGCGACGGACAGAAAGAGCCCAATCCTAAGCACACGGCCAAATACGCCGCAAGGCTGGCGCTGTTACAGCGCCGATTGGCCAAGAAGAAGCTTGGCTCAGCCAATCGCCTGAAAGCGAAACGCAAGGTGGCCAGGCTGCACGCAAAAATTTCAGATGCCCGCCAGGACAACCTTCATCAGGTGTCGCGCAGATTGATCAACGAAAACCAAGTGATCTGCGTCGAGTCTTTGAAAGTCAAAAACATGATCAGGAATCGCAAACTGTCCAAAGCCATTGCAGACGCCGCCTGGGGTGAGTTCGCCCGGCAGCTGGAGTACAAGGGTGACTGGGCGGGCCGGCAGGTCGTGAGGATTGATCAGTGGTACCCGAGCAGCAAAACCTGTTCAGGTTGTGGTCACGTATTGGCCAAGCTATCACTCTCGACTCGAATCTGGGTATGCCCATCGTGCAACGCCGAGCATGACCGCGACACCAATGCTGCAAAGAATATAAAAGCCGTGGGACTTACGGTATTAGCCTGTGGAGAGCGTGTAAGACCGATGGCTCAAGTAGCCTGAGGCTGTGCTCTATGAAGCAGGAATCCCCTTCCTTTGCGCCTGCGGCGCCGATCAAGGATCGAGGTGGGGGAAGACGTCAATGAGCCTTTTACTGATAGCAGAAGCGGCAATGAATTCGCGTCGAGCGGCTTTGGCGATACTGCCTTCATCAAAGACGGCGATGATAAGCCTGAGGGAGATGGTATCGATTTGCCATTTCGATGGCACCTTTCCCTTGAGGGTGGCTTTACCGGCGCTCGTAGACATTTCGCTACCTTGATGACGATCAGTTCAGGGTTAATGTCTTTTAGTGAGCAAAAAATATGCCTTGTGGCCGTAAAAACATAAAACCCCCGCATCGCCAACGCGATAACGGGGGTTCTCATCTGTCTCAAGTGCCGTGGAATCCCACGGCCTTCAATCAGACGTTAAAGCGGAAGTGCAGCACGTCACCGTCTTTAACGATGTAGTCCTTACCTTCCAGACGCCACTTGCCGGCTTCTTTGGCCCCGGCCTCACCCTTGAACTGAATGAAGTCGTTGTACGCAACGCACTCGGCGCGGATAAAGCCTTTCTCGAAGTCGGTGTGAATAACACCGGCAGCCTGTGGCGCAGTGGCGCCGACTTTGACGGTCCAGGCGCGCACTTCTTCAACACCGGCGGTGAAGTAGGTCTGCAGGTTGAGCATTTCGTAACCGGCGCGAATCACGCGGTTCAGACCTGGCTCTTCCAGACCCAGCGCTTCAAGGAACATGTCCTTTTCTTCGCCGTCGTCGAGTTCGGCGATTTCGGCTTCGATCTTGTTGCAGACCGGTACCAGCATCGCGCCTTCTTCTTCGGCGATGGCGCGAACTACGTCGAGCAGCGGGTTGTTCTCGAAGCCGTCTTCGGCGACGTTGGCAATGTACATGACCGGCTTGGTGGTCAGCAGGTGGAAGCCACGGATGACGGTTTTCTCGTCAGCGCTCATGTTCTTCATCAGGCTGCGGGCTGGCTTGCCTTCGGTGAAGTGGGCGATCAGCTTTTCCAGCAGGCCTTTCTGGACCACGGCGTCTTTGTCGCCGCCCTTGGCGTTGCGCGTGACCTTTTGCAGTTGCTTCTCGCAGCTGTCGAGGTCGGCGAAGATCAGCTCGAGGTCGATGATCTCGATGTCACGCTTGGGGTCGACGCTGTTGGAGACGTGAATCACGTTCTCGTCTTCGAAGCAGCGCACCACGTGGGCGATAGCGTCGGTTTCGCGGATGTTGGCCAGGAACTTGTTGCCCAGGCCTTCACCTTTCGACGCGCCGGCGACCAGGCCTGCGATGTCGACGAATTCCATGGTGGTCGGCAGGATGCGCTTGGGATTGACGATGGCTGCCAGTGCGGCAAGGCGCTCGTCGGGCATGGGCACGATGCCGCTGTTCGGTTCGATGGTGCAGAAAGGGAAGTTTTCTGCCGCGATGCCGGATTTGGTCAGGGCATTGAACAGGGTGGACTTGCCGACGTTAGGCAGGCCGACGATGCCGCAATTGAATCCCATGGTATTCCCCTCGAGTGATGTCAGGCCTTCTGGCTGTGCAGGTTTTTCATCGCGCGGTTCCATTGACCGGCGAGGATGTCCGGCAGCACGCCGAGGGCAAAGTCGATACTGGTGTCGATTTTTTCCTGTTCGGCGCGTGGCGCACGACCCAGGACAAACCCCGACACCTTGCTCGCATCGCCCGGGTGGCCGATGCCGACCCGCAAGCGATGGAAAGTATTCTGGTTACCGAGCTGCGCGATGATGTCGCGCAGGCCGTTGTGGCCGCCATGGCCGCCGCCCACTTTGAGTTTGGCAACGCCTGGGGGTAGATCGAGTTCGTCGTGGGCCACCAGAATCTCGTCGATACCGATACGGTAAAAACCGGCGAGTGCCGCCACGGCCTGGCCGCTGCGGTTCATGTAGGTGGTGGGGATCAACAGACGAACATCCTGACCCTGATGCGAATAGCGCCCGGTCAGGCCAAAGAATTTGCGCTCGGCGACGAGACTGACCCGTTCGGCCGCAGCAATACGCTCAACGAAAAGAGCCCCTGCGTTATGCCGGGTCTGTTCGTATTCGGCGCCTGGATTTCCCAGACCAACGATCAGTTTTATGGCGCTCACGACAGGGGCTCTTCCTTGGAGTTGTGGATGACATCAGCCACTCTGGCCTGCGATGTTATCAGAGCAACTCGGCATTACCGGGTAACGGGCACCTCTAAAAACTACCTGCGTGGTCATCGCTGCGTTAAAAACAGGCTCAAAATGCTCATTTACAATTCGTAAACTCTGCTTTCTCGCCTGTTTTTGCCTTGCGCTGACTGCCTCGCCTACGTTTTTAGAGGCACCCTAATGAATTACTCGGCAGCGCCTTCTTCACCAGCTTCTTCAGCAGCGATACGCGGCGCGTGGACGTTGGCGATAGCCAGGTCGGTGCCGTGTGCCAGTGCTACGAACTCAACGCCTTTAGGGGCTTTGAGGTCGGACAGGTGAATGATGGTGCCGATTTCAGCGTTGCCCAGGTCAACTTCGATGAACTCAGGCAGGTCTTTCGGCAGGACGCTTACTTCCAGCTCGGTAACGGTGTGCGAGATCTCGCCGCCTTTCTTGACCGGAGCTTCTTCGTTGATGAAGTGAACCGGAACCAGAGCGGTCAGTTTCTGACCTGCGACAACGCGTACGAAGTCAGCGTGCAGGACGTGGCCCTTGGCTGGGTGACGTTGCAGAGCCTTGATGACGACGTCTTGTTTCTTGCCATCAACGGACAGCGCGATAACGTGGGCGTAAGCCGCTTCGTTCTCGAGCAGTTTGGCGAAGTCCTTGGCCAGCAGGCTGATGGACTCAGGAGCCTTGTCAGCGCCGTAAACGACAGCTGGAACCAGGCTTGCGAGACGACGCAGGCGGCGGCTCGCACCTTTCCCCAGGTCGGAACGCGTTTCGGCATTCAAAGTAAAATCGTTCATGTTGTATCTCCAAAATAGCCATTCGACCTGACGTTTGCGACCAGCGTCAGGCCGATACGGGCAAAAAAGCCCCGCCCTGATCAGATGATCGGGGCGGGGCGCTTTTCGTCGACACGATGGGGGACTAAGGCAGAGCCTTAGCGGAACATCGCGCTGATCGATTCTTCGTTGCTGATGCGGCGAACCGCTTCGGCAACCACCGGCGCGATATCCAGTTGACGGATACGGCTGCAGGCTTGTGCGGCGGCGGACAACGGGATGGTGTTGGTCACCACGAGTTCGTCGAGCACGGAATTTTCGATGTTCTCGATCGCACGGCCAGACAGCACAGGGTGTGTGCAGTAGGCGAAGACCTTGGCCGCGCCGTGCTCTTTAAGAGCTTTGGCTGCATGGCACAGAGTCCCTGCGGTATCGACCATGTCGTCGACCAGAATACAGGTGCGCCCTTCGACGTCGCCGATGATATGCATCACTTCGGAGTGATTGGCTTTCTCACGGCGTTTGTCGATGATCCCGAGATCGACACCCAGGGACTTGGCAACGGCACGTGCACGCACGACGCCACCGATGTCCGGGGAGACAATCATCAGGTTTTCAAAGCGCTGGTCTTCGATATCGTCCACCAGTACAGGCGAACCGTAGATGTTATCTACCGGAATATCGAAGAAACCCTGAATCTGGTCAGCGTGCAGGTCAACCGTGAGAACACGATCGATCCCCACCACGGTGAGCATGTCAGCAACCACTTTGGCGCTGATGGCAACACGTGCGGAACGCGGACGGCGATCCTGGCGGGCATAACCGAAGTAGGGAATCACAGCAGTGATTCGGGACGCTGAGGAGCGACGGAAGGCATCAGCCATCACGACGAGTTCCATCAGGTTATCGTTGGTCGGTGCGCAAGTAGGCTGGATGATGAAGACGTCTTTACCGCGGACGTTTTCATTGATCTCAGCACTGATTTCGCCGTCGGAGAACTTACTGACGGAGACATCACCCAAAGGGATATGCAGCTGACGTACTACACGCCGAGCCAGATCGGGGTTGGCATTCCCCGTAAAGACCATCATCTTGGACACGCGCAGTACCTGGAGGCTGAGGGTAACCTGGATGAGTATAGAGAAAATGGCAGGGGCGGCTGGATTCGAACCAACGCATGGCAGGATCAAAACCTGCTGCCTTACCGCTTGGCGACGCCCCTGTAGATGATGCTGGTGAGTGCCTGGCACTCTGTTCCTGTTACAGATTCTGCAGTTTACGGTGCAATAACGAAGTATTGCTGCCTTTGGCTACAAACCCTGTAAGGGTCTCTGCAAGAAGGGCCGAGACTTTATCAGCTTCAGCTTTGCTTGGGAAGGCCCCAAACACACAACTTCCAGTTCCAGTCAGTTTTGCTTCGGTATATTTACCTAGCTGTATCAAGGCGTTATGTACTTCTGGATAACGTCTTTCAACCACTGCCTGACAGTCATTTCGACCGTTTCCCTCGGGAACGGGGCGCACTTTAATGGGCTTGGAATCGCGTGTCAACAATGGATCGGAAAATATTTCTGCTGTACTTACAGAGACTTGTGGCACAAGCACCAGATACCAGGGTTCTTCGGGGCTTACCGGGGTAAGAATCTCGCCCACGCCTTCGGCAAATGCGGCATGCCCGCGGATGAATACCGGCACGTCCGCGCCCAGGCTCAGGCCCAGCGTGGCCAGGCGGTTTTCATCCCAGCCCAGTTGCCACAGATGGTTGAGGGCGAGCAGGGTGGTGGCGGCGTCCGAGCTACCGCCGCCAATGCCGCCGCCCATGGGCAGGCGCTTGTCGAGCCAGATATCGATGCCTTGCGTGCAACCCGATTGTTGTTGCAGGGCACGGGCGGCACGCACGATCAGGTTGCTGTCATGGGCGACACCCGGTACATCGGTGCGCAAAACGATCTGTGCGTCGTCGCGCAGGGCAAAACCCAGCTCGTCGCCATGATCGAGAAACTGAAAGATCGTCTGCAGCTCGTGATAGCCATCGGCGCGACGGCCGAGGATGTGCAGCATCAGGTTCAGTTTGGCGGGCGCAGGAAGAACAAGTTGCGGTACAGCCATGCTTATTGCCCCAGCTTGCGCGGTTGCCAGTCCTTGACCACCAGCGTCACGTCCAGGTCCTGCCCGTGCAGTTTGACCCGCTCGGGCAGCCAATAGCCGTTTTGCTCTATGTAGCTGAGGTATTCGACCTGCCAGCCGTCCTGCTCGAGGCTGGCCAGGCGGCTGTCGTCGTCCAGTGTCAGACGGCTCTTGCTGTCGGGCGCCGGCAGGCCACGAATCCACCAGACCAGATGCGATACAGGCAGTTTCCAGCCCAATTGCGCTTCAAGCAGGCTTTCGGGGGTCGTTGCCTCGAAGCGGCCCTGATTGGCGACCTCCAGGGCGACGGCGCCCTGGCGGCCGGTCAGGCGGGCAGCACCGCGACCCAGAGGGCCGGACAGGCGAATGTCGTAATACTCCTGGCGTTGCAGCCAGAACAGCGTGCCGCTGCCGGAATCCTTGGGTGCACGAATGCCGACTTTACCGTTGATCTGCCAGCCATCAAGGCCGGTCAGTTGCTGTTTGTGTACCCGCCATTGCGCAGGATCGCCCTTGCCTTGCAGGGCTTCACGTGAACCGATACCGGTACAGCCGGCAAGCAGGGCGATGAGGCTTATAGCGATGATGTGGCGCAAATGCATGGGTTCAAAGCTTCTCTGAGCCGGTCAGGCGCAGCAGCGTGCTGCGCAGAACCGGGCTGTCGGGTTGTTCTTCAAGGGCCTTGCCCCAGACCTTGCGCGCTTCACGCTGTTGACCTTTGGCCCACAGCACTTCACCCAGGTGGGCGGCCACTTCATGGTCGGGGAAGCGTTCAAGCGCCAGGCGCAGCAGGCGCTCTGCTTCGTCCAGATTGCCCAGGCGATAGTTGACCCAGCCAAGGCTGTCGAGCACGGCCGGGTCATCGGGGTTGAGCCGGTGGGCTTTCTCGATCAGTTCGAGGGCTTCGGCATAGCGGTTGGTGCGATCCGACAGGGTGTACCCCAAGGCATTGAGGGCCATGGCGTTTTCCGGTTCACGGGCCAGGATTGCCCGCAGGTCGGTTTCCATCTGTTTCAGATCGTCACGCTTTTCCGCGAGCATGGCGCGGGTGTACAGCAGGTTCAGGTCGTCCGGGTACTGCTTGAGTGCCTTGTTCAGCACCTGCCAGCCACGTTCTGCATGGTTGTTGGCGGTCAGCGTCTCGGCTTCGATCAGGTACAACTGAATGGCGAACTCGGGCTGCTCGTCACGGGCCTCGCTCAGGCGTCGTGAGGCTTCGGCGGCGTTGCCGTTGCTGATCAGGATATCGCTCTGGCGCAACTGGGCAGGCAAGAAGTCGGTGCCGGGCCCTACCTGTTCATATTCGGCCAGCGCGCCTTGCGGGTCGTTGCGCTCTTCATGAATGCGGCCAAGATTCAGATGCGCGGTGTCCGCGTGAGCATCGCGGGCCACCAGTTCTTGCAGGTAACCGGCCGCTTCGTCCCAGGCCCGGGCTTCCAGGCAGACCAGTGCCAGTGACAAGCGCAGGTCGTCATCGTCCGGGTATTGCTGCAGCAGGTTGGCGAACTGGGTCTTGGCATCGTTCATGCGATCCTGTTCGACCAGCATGCGCGCGTAGGTCAGGCGCAGGCGCTTGTCGTCGGGATACTTCTTGATGCTTTTTTCGAGGATCGGCAAGCCTTCGTCACCACGCCCCAGGCTTTGCAGCAGGCGGGTACGCAGCAGGATCGGCGCGATTTCGCCATCTTTTGGCGGGTGATCCTCAAGCAGCTTCAGCGATTGTTCGGAATCGCCGTTCTGTTGCAGCAGCAGCGCCTTGCCGAAGATCAACTGGCCGTTGCTCGGGTATTTGCCAAGCAGGCGGTCGAAGCTTTTGATCAGGCCGTTGCGGGTGTCGGTGTCGCTTTCTGCGGCGGTGAGGGCCAGAAAGTCGAAGTGCGTGTCGCCCTGGCCTTGCAGGACGCGCTCCATGTACAGCATGGAGTCGTCGTAGCGACCGGCGCGGGCCAGCTGGATAGCAGCGGCACGTTGCGATTCCAGGTTGGCAGGGTCGTTGCGTGCCCAGATCAGCGCGGTGTCGAGCGCGGCCTGGTCTGCACCCAGGTATTCGGCAATGCGAAAGGCCCGTTCGGAGACCGCCGGGTCCTGGGTATTGACCGCCTGGGTCACGTAGTTGTCCAGGGCGATGTCAAAACGATTGCGTTGCCCGGCAAGCTCGGCACTCAGCAGGCTGAACATCTGGTCCTGGGTGAACGAGCCATAGACCGTCGGCTTGGCCTCAGGTGCTGGAGTCGGGTCTTTCTGGGCCTGCGCGGGCGGTGTGTCGACAGTGGCCATGGACTGGCAACCGCCGAGCAGAGCGAGGGCGAGGAACAGCGCGGAGGATCTATTCATATAGAGAGGAGCGGCTACCTGCGGTTTGGCGCATCATGACACAAGGCTGTCGGCAAAACCCACAGCCACCTGAAAATCAGCTGGCGGCCCGGCATGCGGCGTTGTGCGTGCCATCAGGTGTGCCATCCAGCCCCGATTCTAGTGGGACAATAATATGCGGTGGTTGTTCTAAGTCTATCGAAGTAGGACAATTGTCGGCTTCACGTCACCACCAGCGACCCTGAATGGCCTTCCTTGCACTTGGTATCAACCATAAGACTGCCTCGGTAGACGTCCGCGAGCGCGTGGCTTTTACGCCCGAGCAGTTGGTTGAGGCCTTGCAACAGCTTTGCCGCCTGACCCACAGCCGGGAAGCGGCAATCCTGTCGACCTGCAACCGCAGCGAACTGTACATCGAGCACGAGCAACTGGCCCCCGAGGCCATTCTTGCCTGGCTGGCCGACTATCATCAGCTTAGCCTCGATGAGCTGCGCGCCAGTGCTTATGTGCATGAAGATGACGCCGCCGTGCGGCACATGATGCGTGTGGCCTCGGGGCTCGACTCGCTGGTGCTGGGTGAACCGCAGATTCTCGGCCAGATGAAGTCGGCCTACGCCGTGGCCCGCGAGGCCGGCACCGTCGGCCCACTGTTGGGGCGTTTGTTTCAGGCGACCTTCAGTTCTGCCAAGCAGGTGCGCACCGACACCGCCATTGGCGAGAACCCGGTGTCGGTGGCGTTTGCCGCTGTCAGCCTGGCCAAGCAGATTTTCAGCGACCTGCAACGCAGCCAGGCACTGCTGATCGGCGCCGGAGAAACCATTACTCTGGTGGCGCGCCACCTGCACGATCTGGGCGTCAAGCGTATCGTGGTGGCTAACCGGACCCTGGAGCGTGCCAGCATTCTGGCTGCCGAGTTCGGCGCCCATGCGGTGCTGCTGTCGGACATTCCGGCGGAGCTGGTCAACAGCGATATCGTCATCAGCTCCACCGCCAGCCAGTTGCCGATCCTGGGCAAGGGCGCGGTAGAAAGCGCGTTGAAGCTGCGCAAGCACAAACCGATCTTCATGGTCGATATCGCTGTACCGCGCGATATCGAGTCAGAAGTCGGCGAACTGGACGATGTTTATCTGTACACCGTCGACGATTTGCACGAAGTGGTCGCCGAAAACCTCAAGTCCCGTCAGGGCGCTGCACTGGCTGCCGAGGCGTTGGTCGAGGTCGGTGCCGGAGAGTTCATGTCGCGGCTGCGCGAACTGGCAGCGGTGGATGTGCTCAAGGCCTATCGGCAGCAGAGCGAGCGCTTGCGCGACGACGAACTGAGCAAGGCCCAACGCCTGCTCGCCAACGGCGCCAATGCCGAGGATGTGCTGGTGCAACTGGCGCGTGGCCTGACCAACAAATTGCTGCATGCTCCCAGCGTGCAGCTCAAGAAACTGTCTGCCGAAGGCCGCGTCGATGCGCTGGCCATGGCCCAGGAACTATTTGCCCTCGGTGAGGGCTCGACGGATAAACCCCCGCAATGAAAGCTTCACTGCTCAATAAGCTGGATGTGCTCAGCGACCGTTTCGAGGAACTGACCGCGCTGCTGGGCGACGCTGAGGTGATCAGCGACCAGACGAAGTTTCGCGCCTACTCGCGTGAATACGCCGAGGTCGAGCCGGTCATCGAGGTCTACAGGCAGCGCGTCAAGGTGCAGGCCGATCTGGAGGGCGCCCAGGCGCTGCTCAAGGACAACGACCCGGACATGCGCGAAATGGCCGTCGAAGAGGTCCGCGAAGCCAGGCAACAGTTGCAGGTGATCGAAGCCAGCCTGCAACGCATGCTGCTGCCCAAGGACCCCAACGACGGGCGTAACGTGTTTCTTGAAATCCGCGCCGGTACCGGCGGTGACGAGGCGGCGATTTTTTCCGGCGACCTGTTCCGCATGTACTCGCGCTATGCCGAGCGGCGTGGCTGGCGCGTTGAAGTGCTGTCGGAGAACGAAGGCGAGCACGGCGGCTATAAAGAGATCATTGCCCGGGTCGAAGGCGACAGCGTCTACGGCAAGCTCAAGTTCGAGTCCGGTGCGCACCGCGTACAGCGCGTGCCGGAAACCGAATCCCAGGGCCGCGTCCACACCTCGGCCTGCACCGTGGCAGTGTTGCCAGAGCCCGACGAGCAGCAGGCTATCGAGATCAACCCGGCCGACCTGCGCGTCGACACCTACCGTGCGTCGGGTGCCGGTGGTCAGCACATCAACAAGACCGATTCGGCCATCCGCATTACGCACTTGCCCACCGGCATCGTCGTGGAGTGTCAGGAAGAGCGTTCGCAGCACAAGAACCGTGCACGGGCAATGTCCTGGTTGTCTGCCAAACTCAACGACATACAGACCAGTGCAGCGGCCAATGCCATTGCCACCGAGCGCAAGCTGCTGGTGGGCTCGGGCGACCGCTCCGAGCGCATTCGTACCTATAACTACTCCCAAGGGCGAGTGACGGATCACCGCATCAACCTGACCTTGTATTCGCTCGATGAAGTTTTGAGCGGTGGAGTCGATGCAGTGATAGAACCGCTGCTGTCCGAATATCAGGCAGACCAACTTGCGGCACTGGGTGAATAAATGACCATCATCGCCAGCCTGTTAAGAAGTGCTGAACTTCCCGATTCACCGACCGCGCGCCTCGATGCCGAACTGTTGCTGGCCGCCGCGCTGGGCAAACCGCGCAGCTTTTTGCACACTTGGCCCGAGCGCATCGTCAGCACCGAGGCGGCCGTGGCTTTTTCCGGTTATCTGGCGCGGCGTCGTCAGGGCGAGCCGGTGGCGTACATTCTCGGCCAGCAAGGGTTCTGGAAGCTCGATCTGGAAGTGGCCCCGCACACGCTGATCCCGCGCCCGGAAACCGAAATGCTGGTTGAGGCGGCCCTGGAGCTGGTGCCGGCGTTTGCCAGTGCACGCATTCTGGACCTGGGCACCGGCAGTGGCGCCATCGCCCTGGCGCTGGCCCATGAAAAAAGCACCTGGCAGGTCACTGCCGTCGACCGTGTACCGGAAGCGGTGGCGCTGGCCGAGCGCAATCGTCAGCGGCTGCGCCTGGACAACGCCCGTGTGCTGCAAAGCCACTGGTTCGAGGCCCTGGCCGGTGAGCGTTTCGACCTGATTCTGAGCAACCCGCCGTATATCGCCGACAACGATCCGCACCTGAGCGCGGGCGATGTGCGCTTCGAGCCCAGCAGTGCGCTGGTGGCGGGCAGCGATGGCCTGGATGACTTGCGCAGTATCATTGCGCAGGCACCGGACTACCTGAATGCCGGCGGCTGGCTGATGCTCGAACATGGTTACGACCAAGGCGCAGCAGTGCGTGAACTGCTGTTGCAGCAAGGCTACGAACGTATCCAGACGCGCCGCGACCTGGGCGATCACGAGCGCATCACCTTCGGTAGCCTGCCGTGCTGACGGATGCAGGCCTGAGTGATGAAGAGCTGCTGCGCTACAGCCGGCAGATTCTGGTGCAACACGTCGATATCGACGGCCAGTTGCGCCTCAAGGCCAGTCGCGTATTGATCGTGGGTTTAGGCGGGCTGGGCTCGCCGGTGGCGCTGTACCTGGCCGCCGCCGGTGTCGGTGAGCTGCACCTGGCCGACTTCGATAGCGTCGATCTGACCAACCTGCAACGCCAGATCGTGCATGACAGCCACAGTGTCGGCCAGCCCAAGGTCGATTCGGCGATGGCCCGGCTCACGGCGCTTAACCCCAAGATCGAGCTGGTCGCGCATCGTCAGGCGCTGGATGCCGATTCTCTGGCTGCCGCCGTGGCCGGGGTCGATCTGGTGCTCGATTGCAGCGATAACTTTTCAACCCGCGAGGCGGTCAACGCTGCGTGTGTCGCGGCACGCAAGCCGTTGGTCAGCGGTGCGGCGATTCGCCTGGAAGGACAGTTGTCGGTGTTCGATTCGCGCAATGCGCAAAGTCCGTGCTACCACTGCCTCTACGGGCATGGCAGCGAGGCTGAACTGACCTGCAGCGAAGCCGGTGTGGTAGGCCCGCTGGTGGGGCTGGTCGGCAGCCTGCAAGCCCTTGAGGCGCTCAAGTTGCTGGCCGGATTCGGTGAGCCCATGGTCGGTCGGCTGCTGCTGATCGATGCGCTGGGTACACGTTTTCGCGAACTGAAAGTACGCCGTGATCCGGCTTGTGCAGTGTGTGGCGGAGTGTCCTGAATTCATGACCGACGTGCAGATGAGCCATGGCCGCGAGGCGCCGGTGGCCGTGTTCGACTCCGGTGTCGGCGGGCTGTCGGTGCTGGCCGAGATTCGCCAGCTGCTGCCCGCAGAATCCTTGTGCTACCTGTCCGACGGCGGGCATGTGCCGTACGGCGAGAAGACCCCGCAATTCATTGTCGAGCGTTGCATGGCGATTGCCGGCTTCTTTCATGCCCAGGGCGCCAAGGCGCTGGTGTTGGCGTGCAACACGGCAACCGCAGCGGCCGCCGCGTCATTGCGCGAGCGTTATCACGACTGGCCGATCGTGGCCATGGAGCCTGCGGTCAAACCGGCGGCCGAAGCCACGCGCAGCGGTGTGGTCGGTGTGCTGGCCACCACCGGCACCTTGCAGAGCGCACGCTTTGCCGCCTTGCTCGACCGTTTTGCCAGCGATGTGCGGGTGGTCACCCAGCCTTGCCCCGGGTTGGTCGAACTGATCGAAACCGGCGACCTGCACAGCGCGGCCATCAGGCAATTACTGCAAGGCTATGTCGAGCCGTTATTGGCTCAAGGCTGTGACACGCTGATTTTGGGCTGTACGCACTATCCCTTCCTCAAACCATTACTGCGCCAGATGGTGCCCGACAGCGTGACGTTGATCGACACCGGGACAGCGGTTGCCCGGCAATTGCAGCGTTTATTGGCGCAACGCGATCTGGCCGCTCACGGCCCGGCGCGCGACACGTTGTTCTGGACCAGTGGCGATTCGGACAATTTCAGAAAAATCCTGCCTATCCTGTGGAAAAAATCCGACGCTGTGCGAAGCTTTGACTTGTAAAAAAAATGTGAAATCTTCGTTGCATCGCTGAACTAATGTTCTGTAACAGATTTCTATAAACAGGTCTGAAACAAGCTTCAAAAAAACTACAACGGCGTGATTAGCACAGGATGTTTCTAATGAAACGACTTTTTTGTGTGGCTGCACTTGTGGCTGCAACGATGGGGCAAATTGCTGTAGCACAAGCGGATGGTGTCGAGTTTTCGGTCGGGCAGACGAGCGACTCGACCATGACCTATCGCTTGGGTGTTCAATTTGATTGGGACAAGAGCTGGCTGCAAAGCGATGTGGGTCGCCTGACCGGTTACTGGGATGCGGCGTACACCTTCTGGGAAGGCGACAAAAGCTCCAATAACCACAGCCTGTCGTTTTCGCCGGTGTTCGTATACGAGTTCGCGGGCGATAACATAAAACCCTACATCGAAGCGGGCATTGGCGTTTCGGCGTTTGCCAACACCCAGCTTGAAGACAACAAACTGGGCAGCTCTTTCAACTTCGAAGACCGCATCGGCTTTGGTCTGCGCTTCAAGGGCGGCCACGAAGTGGGCATTCGTGCGACCCACTATTCCAACGCCGGCATCAAACAGCCGAACGATGGCGCCGAAAGCTTCGCCCTGCATTACAAGCTGCCGTTCTAAAATCAGGCAGAGCCGCGCTTTGGCAGGTTTTTAAAGGCTTCCAGGGCCCTTGCGCGGCTTGCACTCAGATCGACGATGGGCTTTGGATAGCCATCCACGCCAAACAATCCGCCGCTGGCCGCCGGGTTGTGCACTTCCTTTTTATTCAACCCTTCCAGTTCCGGCAGCCAGTGTTTAATGAAGCGGCCGTCGGGATCGAATCGTTCCGACTGTGACAGCGGATTGAAGATGCGGAAGTACGGCACCGAGTCCGTGCCGGTCGAAGAACTCCATTGCCAGCCACCATTGTTGGCCGCCAGGTCGCCGTCGATGAGGTGGCGCATGAAGAAGCGCTCGCCCTCGCGCCAGTCGATCAACAGGTTCTTGGTCAGGAACATCGCGACCACCATGCGCAGGCGGTTATGCATCCAGCCGGTTTCGAGTAATTGACGCATGGCGGCGTCGATGATCGGCAGGCCGGTGCGGGCTTCTTGCCAGGCTTGCAGGTCTTTGGGGGCATTGCGCCAGGGCAGGGCTTCGGTCTCGCTGCGAAAGGCCCGGTGCATCGAAACCCGTGGGTAGCCGACCAGAATGTGCTTGTAGAACTCACGCCACAACAGCTCGTTGATCCAGGTCACGCTGCCAGTGTTGCCGCTGTCGAATTCGCCCTGGTTGCTGTTCAGTGCGGCATGCAGGCACTGGCGCGGCGAAATCACCCCGGCGGCCAGGTAGGCCGACAACTGGCTGGTGCCAGGCTTGGCCGGAAAGTCGCGTTCGCTCTCGTAGTAATGAATTTGCTCGTCGCTGAATGCATCCAGGCGCTTTTTCGCTTCGGCCTCACCAGCAGGCCATAACGCGCGCAGGGCTTCATTGGGAGTATCGAAGCCTTTGACGGTGGCTGGTATCGGATCGCTCTTGATCGACACCGGCTGTTGCGCGCGGTGCAGGCGATGCGGGTGCGGCGTGGCCGTGTGCAGGCGTGAATAGCAGACCTTGCGAAACTGGCTGTACACCTGAAAGTACTGATCGCTTTTGGTCAGGATGCTGCCCGGCGGGAACAGCAACTGATCCAGATGGCTGTGCCAGGTGACCCCGGATTTTTCCAGCGCCTGCTGCACGGCTTCATCACGGCGAGTTTCGTTGACGCCGTATTCTTCGTTGACGTGCAACGCTTCGGCTTTCAGCTCCTTGCACAGCGCATCCAGGACCTTGGGTGCCTTGTCCCAGGTATCGGCCTCACGGATCAGCAGCGGCACGTTGAGTTTGCCGAGAGCTTTTTCCAGCTCGGCCAGGTTGCGCAGCCAGAAGTCGACTTTGCAGGCCGCATCGTCATGGCGCTGCCATTGCGTCGGGCTGAGCAGAAAAACGGCCACGGTCGGGCCTTTGCCAAGGGCGGCATTCAGGGCAGTGTTGTCGTGAACGCGCAAATCGCTGCGCAGCCAAAGCAGTTGCATGGGCAGTCCCGTTCTTCAAATGAATCAGATAATCCCGAGTCTGTTCAGCTCGCTGTGCGCTTCAAGCGGGTCGCGGGTCAGGCTCAGGTTGGCAATCGCGTGGGTGCAGGCGGGCAATTCGTCGTGATGGATGACCACCGCCGGGCCGCTGATCACGACCGGGCAATGGATATTGCTCAACAGCTTCGGTAACTGGCTCAGGTTAAGGGCCTTGCCGGAGTACAGCAGCACCGCGCGTGGGGTCAGGTATTCAGCGGCCAGTGCCAGCTCACCCACCGGCAACGCCCCGTCGAACACCTCGACCGGGCAATCGGCACTGCTGATCAGCCACGCCGCCAGCCACAGGTGTGGCTCCATCGGCAGGTCGGACTGATTGACCAGCAACAACGGCGGGCCGCTGAGCTGGCGATTGTTGTGATAAATGCGCGCGCCGAATTTGCTGCGCAGCCAGGAATGGAAAAACATCCGTTCCATCTGGCTGCCGAACGGGTTCTGCCAGCGCTGTTCCAGATCGGCCAGCAGCGGCATCAACAATTGCTCGCACAGGGTGCGCGGCGGATACAGGGCCATGGCCTGGTTGAACAGGTCGTCGACCCGTCGCTCGGCCAGTCCGGCGATGGCCTGCAGCAAGGCCTGGCGCAGGGTGTCCCAGTCGTTGCCGGAAGGCAGTGTAATAACGCTGTCGTTGTCGAGCAGGGCTTTGACCTGGCTGACAGAAACGCCACGGTTGAGCCAGGTGAGGATCTTCATCACCCGCTGCACGTGGTCGTCGGAATACAGCCGATGCCCCTTGGCGGTGCGGTGCGGGACAATCAGCCCGTAACGACGCTCCCAGGCGCGCAGGGTCACGGCGTTGACGCCGGTCTGGCGCGCGACTTCACGGATCGGCAGCCAGCCATCCGGCAAAGGGCAGGCGGCAGCGGCGTCCTGTGTGTCAGGTTCCTGGAGGGGGGCTGGTTTCATGATCAGATCGCATTTCGCAGGCTAAGAGGTTCCGGGTGCGGCTGCATATACACCTGCAGGGCAATATACGGGTCCGGGTGATGACGGAAGTGATGCTTGAGCAAGGTCAACGGCACGACTAGTGGCACGATGCCGTGACGGTATTGAGCAATCAGCGTCTGAAGCTCCTGTTTATCGTCGCCGCTCAGGGTTTGCTTGAGATAGCCGCTCAGGTGCTGCAACACATTGGTGTGCCCGCGCCGTGTGGCGCATTTTTTCAGGGCTTGCATCAACTGGCTGAAATATTGAGGGGCAATAACGTTCGGGTCGCTGCGGCCCATGCTGCCAAGCAGCTTGCCCAAGGCGTGGTATTGAACCACATCGCTGGCCATGACCTGATACTTGTAGCGCGAATGAAAGTCGGTGAGGGCACGGCGGCTGATGCCAGCCTTGAGCAGTCGCTGCCAGGCCGCATAGGCATACACGCGGGTGATGAAGTTCTCACGTAATACCGGGTCGTTCAGCCGGCCATCTTCTTCTACAGGCAGGTCCGGGTGGCGTGCGCAAAACGCCTGGGCATAGATGCCACGGCCGCCGCCGTCGAAGGGAGCACCGTTTTCGCGGTACACCTTGACCCGCTCCAGGCCGCACGAAGGCGACTTCTGCATGAAGATGTAACCACTGATATCACTCAACGTGTCGGCCATGTGCTCGCCGTACTCGGCCAGCGCCTGGGTCACGTCCAGCTCGGGATGCACGGTGCCGACAGCCTGCGGCTTGTCGATGTCGCCCACCAGACGGATCGGCTCGCGGGGCACGCCCATGCCGATGGCGACTTCCGGGCAGGCGGGAATGAAATCGAAATAGGTGTCCAGCGCCTGAGTGCACAGGTCGGACTGCTTGTGGCCGCCGTTGAAACGGACCTCGACGCCCATCAGGCAGGCACTGACGCCCAGTTTGGGTTTGTCGGTCACAGACTGGAACATTGCACACCTCGGCTCAGGAACTTGTACAGATGACCTGCTTTGTACAATTGAAGTTCATGATAAATGTGAGGTTGTACAAGTCAAATGCTTTGTACAAGATAAAAGGTCACTGCCAACCCATTCGCCAGTGCTCGGCATCCTGCAACGTTTGCCAGGGCAGGCGCTGATTGCGCCCGGTCAGCACGGCCTGCAATTCGATTTCCAGCACCGTGCCTTCTTCGTCGCGAAACAGTTCGGTCACCAGAAAGTGCTTTTCACGGTTCTGCGGCACTGCCGCTGTCCATTTCGACAGCAGCAGCTTGCGGGGATTGAGGCGCTTCAACGGACGTGTTCGAGCAGGCGGCGGGCGGCTTGCTGGCCGCTGAGCCAGGCGCCTTCGACCCGGCCCGACAGGCACCAGTCGCCGCAGGCGTAAATACCCAGGTCGGCGTCGGACAGCACGCCCCATTCATGTGCGCCGGCAGGGCGGGCGTAGAGCCAGCGGTGCGCCAGGCTGAACACTGGTTCGGGCATGCTGCAGTCGAGCAGTTCGGCAAAAGCGCCATGTAAATGCTCGATCACCGTTTCCTTGGGCATGTCGACATGCTCGCGGCTCCAGGTGCTGGTGGCATGCAGTATCCAGGTATCGAGCTCGCCGTCGCGCCCCGGTTTGCTGCGGTTGCAGGCCAGCCAGTCGAGCGGGCTGTCCTGCACGAAGCAACCTTGCATCGAGGTTTGCAGCGGCGTGCTGAACGCCAGCGCGACGGCCCAGGTCGGGTCCATTTTGACGCCGGCGGCCACGGCGGCCAGTTTCGGTGCAGCGGCCAGCAGGGCGGTGGCCTGCGGCGCCGGGGTGGCGACGATCACATGGCTGAACGGCCCGTGGGTCTGGCCCTCGGCGTCTTGCAGATGCCAGTGCTCGGCGCCGCGAAAGACCTCGGTAATACGGCACGAGAAGGTCACCGGCAGATCGCCGAGCATGGCCCGAGTGATCGCGCTCATGCCGGGCGTGCCGACATAACGCACTTGCTCATCGGGCGAGGGGCTGAGCCGCCCGCCATGGAAGTTGTACAGCGAAGGGGTCCATTCGGCGACCCAGCCATTGGCTTGCCATTGATTGACGGTGGTCACGAAACGACGGTCGCGCGCAGTGAAATATTGCGCGCCCATGTCCAGAGAGCCTGCGTCGCTGCGCTTGCTGGACATGCGTCCGCCGCTGCCGCGGCTCTTGTCGAAAAGGTGTACAGCGTGTCCGGCAGTGGTCAGCGCCTGCGCGGCGGAGAGTCCGGCGATACCGGTACCGATGATTGCGATGGGTACAGTCATAGGGGCCTCGTTACCTTGTCTGCACAGACTACGCCGTCCTCAAAACCTGTACAATCTTGTTCTTTGGTATAGGTTGCAGTCGTTCACATTTCGGCAGTGACGAGGGCTCTGCAACTCGTACGGTCCATGACGGTCAGTCTGTAGCTAATAGACAATGGGCCAACTACCCGGTTCGGGCAGTAAAGCTCCAAATCTTTTCAGGTGTGGCCTATGTTTCAGCTAAGGGTCTCGCTTGACGAATAAGCACAACCTGCAAGAAATAGACTACTCAATGGCCGCGAACGCCACTTAAGGATACCTGCCATGCACATCTTGCTGACCGGCGGTACAGGTTTGATCGGTAAAGCACTTTGCCAATTCTGGCAGGCTCAGGGGCATCAACTGACGGCCTGGAGCCGCCATCCCGATCAGGTGCGACGACTGTGCGGTGAGCAGGTGCGCGGTATCGCTCAACTGCAGGAACTGGACGGCCAGACTGTCGATGCCGTGGTCAACCTGGCCGGTGCGCCGATTGCCGACCGGCCCTGGACACGCAAGCGCCGCCTGCTGTTGTGGGACAGCCGCATCCACCTGACCGAGCAAATACTGGCCTGGATCGAGCGCCAGCCGCAGCGTCCGCAGGTGCTGCTTTCAGGTTCTGCGGTGGGCTGGTACGGCGACGGTGGCGAGCGTGAGCTCGACGAAAGTACCCAGCCAGTCAAAGAAGACTTTGCCAGCCACCTGTGCCTGGCCTGGGAAGAAACCGCCCTGCGCGCCGAAGCCATGGGTGTGCGCGTGGTGCTGTTGCGCACCGGTCTTGTGGTCTCCGCCAAGGGCGGGATGGTCCAGCGTCTGCTGCCGCCATTCAAGCTGGGGCTGGGTGGCCCCATCGGCAACGGTCGGCAGTGGATGCCGTGGGTGCACATCGACGATCAGGTCGGCGCCATCGATTTTCTCCTTAATCACAGCGATGCGCGCGGTCCTTATAATCTGTGCGCGCCGTCACCTGTGCGTAACCGCGAATTTGCCAAGACGCTGGGCACGGTTCTGAACCGCCCGGCGTTCATGCCAATGCCGGGGCTGGCGCTGCGCATTCTGCTTGGCGAGATGTCCGGGCTGCTGCTGGGCGGCCAGCGTGCGCGGCCAGCCCGTCTGCAAGAGGCCGGCTACACCTTCCGCTTTACCCAATTGCACGACGCCCTGCGTAACGTGCTGGACCGTCACTAAATAGGATCTTGCATGACCGATCATGCGCTGTTGCTGATCAATCTGGGTTCGCCCGCGTCCACCAGCGTCGCGGACGTACGCCGCTACCTCAATCAGTTTTTGATGGACCCGTACGTCATTGATTTGCCGTGGCCGGTACGCCGTTTGCTGGTGTCGCTGATCCTGATCAAGCGTCCCGAGCAGTCGGCGCATGCCTATGCCTCGATCTGGTGGGACGAGGGCTCACCGCTGGTCGAGCTCAGCCGCCGTTTGCAGACGCAAATGCGCAACCAGTGGACGCAGGGGCCGGTAGAGCTGGCCATGCGTTATGGCCAGCCGTCCATCGAGTCGGTGCTGCTGCGCCTGGCCGGGCAGGGTATCCGCAAGGTCACGCTGGCGCCCCTGTACCCGCAGTTTGCCGACAGCACGGTGACCACCGTGATCGAGGAGGCCAAGCGCGTGGTGCGTGAACGCAAACTGGACATGCAGTTCTCTGTGGTTCAGCCATTCTATGACCAGCCCGAATACCTCGATGCGCTGGTGCAGAGCGTGCGCCCACACCTGGAACAGCCTTATGACCACTTGCTGCTGAGCTTTCACGGCCTGCCGGAGCGGCACCTGCGCAAGCTCGACCCGACCGGCAACTTCTGTTTTCAGGACAACGAGTGCTGCCTGAAGGCACCGCCTGAGGTGCTTGCCACCTGCTACCGCGCGCAGTGCATCCAGTCGGCAGCCGCCTTTGCCAAATTGATCGGCATTCCCGAGGGCAAGTGGTCTGTGTCGTTCCAGTCGCGGCTGGGCAGGGCCAAGTGGATCGAGCCCTACACCGAGCAGCGCCTCGAAGAATTGGCCGCCCAGGGCGTCAAGCGCTTGCTGGTGATGTGCCCGGCGTTCGTCGCCGATTGCATCGAGACCCTGGAAGAGATCGGCGATCGCGGCGCCGAACAGTTCAAGGAAGCCGGCGGTGATGAGCTGGTGCTGGTGCCGTGCCTGAATGACGACCCGAACTGGGCGGCGGCGCTCAACACCTTGTGTGAGCGCGCGCCGGCGTTGTAATACGTCGTAGGAGCGGCTTTAGCCGCGAAAGGCGCAACGCGGTGTCGTGCCTTTCCCGACTAAAGTCGGTCCTACGGTTTGTGCTTCCACCCGTCGTTGCCTGGCAGAATCAGGTTCAGGGCAATGGCGGTGATCGCGCACAGGGCGATGCCTTTGAGGCCGAAATCATCAGGCCCGGTGCCGCTGCCGATCAAGACGCCGCCAATCCCGAATACCAGCGTGACCGAAACGATCACCAGGTTGCGCGCCTCGTTCAGGTCGACCTTGTGGCGGATCATGGTGTTCAGGCCCACCGCTGCGATGGAACCGAACAGCAGGCACAGAATGCCGCCCATGACCGGCACCGGGATGCTTTGCAGCAGTGCGCCGAACTTGCCGACGAAGGCCAGGCTGATGGCGAAGATCGATGCCCAGGTCATGATTTTCGGGTTGTAGTTCTTGGTCAGCATCACCGCACCGGTCACTTCGGCATAGGTGGTGTTGGGTGGGCCGCCAAACAGGCCGGCGGTCGTGGTGGCGATACCGTCGCCCAACAGCGTGCGGTGCAAGCCAGGCTTTTTCAGATAATCACGCCCGGTCACGCTGCCGACCGCAATCACCCCGCCGATGTGCTCGATGGCCGGTGCCAGCGCCACCGGAACGATGAACAGAATCGCCTGCCAGTTGAACTCCGGTGCCGTGAAGTGCGGCATCGCCAGCCACGGTGCGGCGGCGATTTTGGCGGTGTCGACCACGCCGAACCAGAACGCCATGGCAAAGCCCACCAGCACACCGGAAATGATCGGCACCAGCTTGAAGATGCCACGGCCAAAAACCGCCACCACCAGCGTGGTGAGCAGGGCGGGCATAGAGATCCACATGGCGGTTTGATAGGGAATCAGCTCGGCGCCGTCGCCGGATTTACCCATCGCCATGTTCGCCGCGATCGGTGCCATGGCCAGGCCGATGGAAATCACCACCGGGCCGATGACTACCGGCGGCAGCAAGCGGTCGATGAAGCCGGTGCCCTTGATCTTCACCGCCAGGCCCAGGAAGGTGTAGACAAAGCCCGCCGCCATCACGCCGCCCATGGTGGCAGCCAGGCCGAACTGGCCCTTGGCAAGGATGATCGGGGTGATAAAGGCAAAGCTTGAGGCCAGGAACACCGGCACCTGACGCCCGGTGACCAGTTGGAACAGCAAGGTGCCCAGGCCTGCGGTAAACAGTGCGACGTTGGGATCAAGCCCGGTAATCAGCGGCATCAATACCAGCGCGCCGAAGGCCACGAACAGCATCTGCGCCCCTGACAGCACCGTGCGCCACAGGGGATCGTTGAACTCATCGGGCTTCATTGATTCAGGCGTCCTTCTGCTTGGTGCCGAAAATCTTGTCGCCGGCATCGCCCAGGCCCGGAATGATGTAGCCGTGTTCGTTCAAGCGCTCGTCGATGGAGGCGGTGTAGACCACCACGTCCGGGTGGGCCTTTTCGACGGCGGCAATGCCTTCGGGAGCGGCGACCAGCACCATGGCGCGAATCTCGCGGCAACCGGCTTTCTTCAGCAGGTCGATGGTGGCGACCATGGAACTGCCGGTGGCCAGCATCGGGTCGATGATCATCGCCAGGCGCTCGTCGATTTCCGGCACCAGTTTTTCCAGATAGGTGTGTGCCTGAAGGGTTTCTTCGTTGCGGGCCACGCCCACGGCGCTGACCTTGGCGCCCGGAATCAGGCTGAGCACGCCGTCGAGCATGCCGATGCCGGCGCGCAGAATCGGCACCACGGTGATTTTCTTGCCGGCGATTTTCTCGACCTGCACGGTGCCGGCCCAGCCCTGGATATCGTAGTTTTCCAGCGGCAGATCGGCGGTGGCTTCATAGGTGAGCAGGGCGCCGACTTCCTGGGCCAGCTCACGGAAATTCTTGGTGCTGATATCGGCACGGCGCATCAGGCCGAGTTTGTGGCGAATCAACGGGTGGCGGATTTCACGGACAGGCATGGCAATGCTCCTGGGGGCGGGCAAAAAAACGGCCTAGATTAATCGATTGGGCGGTTACTGTCCTACTCGGTAGGAGCGATACTGGCAACGTTAGTCCATATCCGCTTGCCCTGAATCGAGTGGATGCGTACCTTTGCGCGTTTTTCCCACGCAACCTGGAGCGATCAATGTCTGCTGATCTCGAGCATATCCGTCAAATCATGCGCGAGGCTGACTGCCTGTACACCGAAGCCGAAGTCGAGGCAGCCATCGCCCGCGTCGGCGAGCAGATCAATGCCACGCTGGCCGACCGCAATCCTGTGGTGTTTTGTGTGATGAACGGCGGCCTGATCTTTTCCGGCAAGCTGCTGACCCATCTGAACTTCCCGCTGGAAGCGTCCTACCTGCACGCCACCCGTTATCGCAACGAAACCAGCGGCGGCGAGCTGTTCTGGAAGGCCAAGCCTGAAGTGTCGTTCATCGACCGCGATGTGTTGATCATCGACGACATCCTCGACGAAGGTCACACCCTGGGCGCGATCATCGATTTCTGCCGGCATGCCGGCGCCCGCGCGGTGCACACGGCGGTGTTGATCGACAAGGATCACAACCGCAAGGCGCGCCCGGACCTGAAAGCCGATTTCGTCGGCCTGCCGTGCATCGACCGCTTTATTTTCGGTTACGGCATGGACTACAAAGGCTACTGGCGTAACGCCGCCGGCATCTTTGCTGTAAAAGGCATGTAATACCTGCGGCACTCATGGCGGCAGGTTCAGGGAATGGTCTAGAGGTGTTGATGAAATCATTGATGATACCCGGCGCCCTCGCGCTGGCCATGCTGGCAGACGCGGCCCTGGCCGCACCCATGCATGAGCAATACCTGCCGCCGGACGACCAGAGCCTGCGCGTCGGCGCCCCGGAGCAACAACAATTGCTGCTGGTGACCGAGTATTCGGTGGTGGTCGGCAATCAGCGGCCGTCCAACCAGCAGCCGATTCCGGTGACCTCGCCGCTGTCGATCCTGCTCAAGGGCAAGCCGCTGAACAAGGGTGCGACTGTGGTGCAGGTGCAGATCCACTTCGATGGCGCTGACAGCAAGAGCCTGAAAAAGCCCGGCTACGACGACGCCAGCCGGACCCTGACGCTGTACTACCCGCAGTCGCATTACCCGGTGCTGGTCGACCTGCTGCGCAATGAAAAGGTCTACTGCCAGTTCCTGACCTATGCCAACGGCCACGTCTGGGCCGACCTGCACACCGCCGGCTCAAAGCCGCGTTGAGCTGACCGATTACTGGCGCTAGACTGCCCGACCCTGATGAGTGACCGCGACCCGCTGGAGTCCGTAATGCGTAAAGACAAGAAACAGATCATTGGCGACGAAATCGGCGACGATCAGATCAAACTGTTCCTGGAATTCGAGCCGGTGGATGCCACTTCGCCGTCGCTGCACAAGCTGATCAAGGCCTACCGTGGTCTGCGGATCGACGACTTCGAGCGCTTTCTGGGGTTCTTCCGTGAAGCCGGTTATGACCTCGATGGCCAGGACGAGAAGGGCAACACCTTCGTTGACCTGATCAAGGACCAGCGCAACGCCGAGGAATACATCGAATTGATCGACCAGGCCCGTAAGGCCTGATCGAGGTCGATTCACTGGCGCGGCTGATACGCCTTGCCGTAATGCCGCTCCATCCGTGCCTGGAGCAATTCCAGGCCGATCGACATGATCCAGTACAGCACCGCTGCGGTGGTCAGCATCTCGATGTAGCGATAGCTGGACCGGCCATACGATTGCGCCAGAAACATCACTTCCCAGACCCCCATCACTGAAATCAGCGACGAGTCCTTGAGCATCGAGATGAATTGATTGGTAGTCGGCGGAATGATCGTGCGCATGGCTTGCGGCAGGGTTACCAGCCAGAACACCTGAACCGGGCGCAAAGCCATGGCCATGGCCGCTTCACGCTGACCTGCGGCGACGCCGATGATACCGGCGCGAAAAATCTCGCTCAGGTAGGCGCCGTAGTTCAGCGACAGGGCAATGATGCCGGCGACGATGGCGCCGGGCACCACGCCGATCTGCGGCAGGCCCAGGTAGATCAGCAGAATCTGGATCAACAGCGGCGTGCCACGAAAGAACGAGGCATAGAAGCTGGCAATGCCAAACGCCACCGCGCTACGCGACAGCCGCGCCAGCGCTGCCACAAAGCCCAGCAGCACCGACACCGCAATCGAGCATACGCAGACAAACAGCGTCAGCGCCGCGCCTTGCAGAAAGCCGTTGGGCGCCAGGCTCAGGCCTATCAGATTCGGCAGCTTGTCGAGAATGATCGAGAACTTCAGGTCGAAGCTCAGGAAAAAACCGGCAAACAGGGCGAACATCGCCGCCCACGTCAGGTACAGGCGGGTGCGAAAGCCGAACACGCGCTTGAGCAGGCTGGCCTTGGCGGGTGCTGGTGGACGTTGTGAAGGCATGCCGGTCATTTGCTGATATCGGCGCCGATCCATTTCTGCGACAGCTTGCTCAGGGTGCCGTCTTTCTTCAGTTCTTCGAAGACTTCACGCACCTTGGCATTCCACTCGGCATCGCCTTTCTCGACGGTGACAAAGTTCGGCTCTTCATACAGCGCAGCGCCGGCCAGCTTGAAGCGCTTGTCCTGATCAAGACGTGGCTGGGCGGTGACCAGGTTGGTCAGCACCGCATCCAGACGTTTGCCGGCGCCCAGGCCCAGGTCCTGGAAAGCAACGTTGTCGTTGTCGTAAGGGGCGATCTGCACGTTTTCGAACGGGTATTCCAGCGGCTTGCCGGTGGCACCTTCGATCACCAGGTTCTTGTTCAGGTAGCTTTCGTAGCTCGACGCGCTGGTCAGGCCGACTTTCTTGCCGCTCAGGTCCTTGGCCGACTGGATGCGATCATCCTTGGCATTGACGACGATTACCGCAGGCGAGGCGTAGTATTCGACCGGGAAGTCGAACACTTCGGCGCGCGACTGGCTTGGGGTCATCGAGCAGATGCAGATATCGTAACGACCGCTCCAGCGGCCGGCGGCGATCACGTCCCAGGACGGTGTTTCGAGGCGCAGCTTGACGCCCAGTTTGGCGGCGACGGCCTTGGCTACATCGACGTCGAAACCGTCGAGCTGGTTCTGGTCATTGAGAAACGAGAAGGGCGGGTAGCTTTCCATCAGCACGTTGACCAGCTCTTTTTTCTCTTCCACCCGTTGCAGGGTGGCGCCCGCCAAGGCTTGGCTGGAGACTGTCAGGGCCATCAGGCCGATACCCGCAAGCGTGCGTAGTTTCACGTCAGAACCTCGAAAAAACGGTTGTAGTTCGAATAAAGGGGCGTATTAAATACGTTATATAGGGCTCGATTCTAATGAGTCTTTTTCATATGTATATAAGTAGATCAAATATGACTCAGCGTACGACAGTAATTCTTGATGGTGGAATGGGCCGGGAACTGCAGCGCAGAGGCGCGCCGTTCCGGCAACCGGAGTGGTCGGCGCTGGCGCTGACCGAAGCCCCCGAGGCGGTCATCGCCGTGCATGCGGCGTATATCGACAGCGGGGCGCAGGTGATCACCAGCAACAGCTACGCGGTGGTGCCGTTTCATATCGGCGACGAGCGTTTTGCCCGTGAAGGTGAGGCGCTGGCCGCCACCGCAGGCCAACTGGCACGCCAGGCAGCCGATGCCAACGGTGCCAATGTGCTGGTTGCAGGTTCCTTGCCGCCGCTGTTCGGCTCCTATCGCCCAGACCTGTTCGATGCCGAACAGGCAAACCAGATTCTGCAGCCGCTGGTACGCGGCCTGAGCGAGCATGTCGACCTGTGGCTGGCCGAAACCCAGAGCAGTATCGTCGAGGCGCGGACCATTCGCGCAGGATTGCCCGCCGACGGCAAGCCGTTCTGGCTGTCGTTCACCTTGCAGGACGAAGACGTCGATGAGACGCCGCGCCTGCGCTCCGGCGAGCCGGTGGCCGATGCCGCCCGTGCCGCTGCTGAGCTGGGTGTGGCGACGTTGCTGTTCAACTGCAGCCAGCCTGAAGTGATCGGCGCGGCCATCGATGCCGCCCGTGCGGTATTTGCCGAGCTGGGTGTGGATATTGGTGTGGGTGCCTACGCCAATGCTTTCCCGCCGCAACCCAAGGACGCCACTGCCAACGACGGCCTGGACGAGTTGCGCGAAGACCTCGACCCCGAAGGCTACCAGCAGTGGGCCGCCAATTGGGTTAAGCGCGGCGCCACCCATATTGGCGGTTGCTGCGGCATTGGTCCTGAGCACATTGCCGTGTTGGCCACACGCCTGTAAAACCGACCGACTTCAGTCGGGAGCAGGCTCACCCCATAATCCTGTGGTGACCCCATTCGCGGCTGAAGCCACTCTCATCAAAAACAAAATAACTCATTGATTTTATTGAATTAAAAACACCAATCTGTAGGAGGCAGCTCTGCTGGCGATTGAGCGCGAAGCGCTCACAGAAACTTCTGAAACGCTGACATTTTACGACTGCTAGTGCAGCCGATCGCGAGCAGAGCTCCCTCCTACAAGTCCCATGTTTGCTGCGCGACAGCGCGGCGGCGGGTGATCTCCTATGGGGGCAGGGAACAGGCGTTGTGTCGGTTTGGTAAAAAACAAAAACCCCGTGTCTCATTGAGGCACGGGGTTTTTGTTTGTGTGGCAATCAAGGCATCAGGCGATGCTTTGTGCCTCGTTCTGCGAGTGCTCTACCAGGCCGAGGTTTTCGTCGCTCTGGCTGCTGATGCGCTGGTACAGCTGAGCATCGGTGGCCAGGGCTTTTTCGCGGGCCGGGAAGATTTCGTTGAGCTTGGCAGCCCACTGGCCTTTGGTTTGCTCCGGGAAGCAACGCTCGATCAGTTCCAGCATGATCGACACCGTCACCGAGGCGCCAGGGGAGGCGCCCAGCAGGGCGGCCAGCGAGCCGTCGGCGGCCGAGACCAGCTCGGTACCGAATTGCAGCACGCCGCCTTTCCTGGCGTCTTTCTTGATGATCTGCACGCGCTGGCCGGCAATCTCCAGACGCCAGTCCTCGGACTTGGCTTCAGGATAGAAGCGGCGCAACGAATCCAGACGCTGTTCCATGGTTTGCCGGACTTCGCTGACCAGGTACTTGGTCAGGTCCATGTTGTCGCGGGCCACCGCCAGCATCGGTTTGATGTTGCTCAGGCGCACCGAGAACGGCAGGTCGAGGAACGAGCCGTGCTTGAGGAACTTGGTGGTAAAGCCGGCAAACGGTCCGAACAGCAGGGATTTCTTGCCATCGACCACGCGGGTGTCCAGGTGCGGCACCGACATCGGTGGCGAGCCCACGGCGGCCTGGCTGTAGACCTTGGCCTGGTGATGCTTGACCACTTCAGGGTTGTCGCAGCGCAGCCACTGGCCGCTGACCGGGAAACCGCCGAAACCTTTGCTTTCTTCGATGCCCGACATCTGCAGCAGCGGCAGGGCCGCGCCGCCGGCGCCGAGGAACACGAAGCGGGCATCGATATCACGGCTGCTGCCGCTGTTGACGTCCTTGACGGTCACGGTCCAGCCCTTGCCGTTACGGGTCAGGCCGGTCACGCGCTTGCTGTACTTGACCTGCGCATCGGGGGTGCTGGCCAGGTGCTTGAGCAACTGGTTGGTCAGGGCACCGAAGTTGACGTCGGTGCCGTTGCTCATGTAAGTGGCCGACAGCTTCTCGTCAGGCTTGCGCCCGGACATCATCAGCGGCATCCACTCGGCCAGCTTGGCCTTGTCTTCGGTGTACTGCATCGCCGAGAACGCATGATGCTGGCGCAGGGTTTCGAAGCGCGCCTTGAGGAACGACATGTCCTTCTCGCCCTGCACATAACTGAGGTGCGGGACGGGATTGATGAATGTGCGTGTCGTTTCGAAGCTGCCCTTGCGCACCAGATACGCCCAGAATTGTTTCGAGACCTCGAACTGGGTATTGATGTGCACGGCTTTCTTGATGTCGACAGAGCCGTCGGCTGCCTGCGGCGTATAGTTCAGCTCGCACAGGCCGGCGTGACCGGTACCGGCGTTGTTCCATGGGTTGGAACTCTCGGCAGCACCGGAATCCATCAGCTCGACGACTTCCAGCTTCAGGCTGGGGTCAAGCTCTTTGAGCAGTACTGCCAGGGTGGCACTCATGATGCCTGCCCCGACCAGTACCACGTCGACTGCTTCGTTATGCGCCATTAACGCGTCTCCAAAATCTGCAGCACCCAATTGACGGCCTGCGATCCCGAGGCTGGATGCCAGTGTGTGAGGAGTGGATCAAGGTTGTGCCCCCACGGTAACTGGCCGGGATCGAGTGTCCGATTCTTCGCAATGTTTTGCATCTCAAGCGCAGGTCCGGTCGAGCTGTTCAAGGGTTCATTACACAGCAATGAACGCATTTTGCAGCCCGCAGGGCCATTCGACCATCGTCAGGACGATGGCTCAGGCTCCTTTACGGAAGGTTGCGCCGCGACGTTCGACCCTGCCGGGTGAAGCCGATGGGGACACCAAGGGTGCATCTTCAAACCTATTCATGTGCTCGCCACACTCTTGTGAAGTTGTGAAACCCGTTATTTCGCGCTCTTTTGGACGCGCGAACCAAACCTCAAAAAGGGCTGCAATGCAGCTCTGGCCAGTGCTGTCTTCACTGATAGGCGTCGAGGGTCGGCAAAGGTTCGCCTGGATGCAGGCGATTGCACACCGTCCATCGAAATCCTGCGTGAAGCAGACTGCGTGGGCGGCTCTCTGTGGGCATGGCGGAGGTGCTAATTTCGTGGATTAGCGATGCTGCGAGGCCCGATCAGGAGACGTCCTTATAATCGGGGGGAGATTATAGCGATGAAATATCAAGAATTGATCGGCTTAAGTGACATTTATTCGCGAAGAAATCACGTGGCGAGCATTGGACGCAGGCCCGAATGTGCTGCACGCGGTGCAATCCGGGCGCTGGCGGGCAGTGGCTGGCCCAGCCAGGCGAGGCGTTGTTCGACCACTTCGACCCATTCGTGACCCTCGGGCGCCTGGCGGCAATGCTTCAGCGCGCAACAAATACCGGCTTGATCCACGCGGGCGTAGTGGCGCAGTGCAGGGCGTGCGGTGAACAGCGACCAGAAAAATCCCATGAGAGTGCTCCTGTGCAATCAATGGGCATAGCTTGGCCGGGCCAGGTGACACCCTGATTACAATCCACGCCAGGCTGAACCACTGCAGCCCGCCAATGGTCGGAATTTCAGCTAGTGAGGCGATAGAGGTCGCCGCTATACTGCCGCCCATCGAGTGCCTGGCCCATGGAGAATTGAACATGCTGCGTCGCGTTTTGTTTGGTCTGCTTGCTGTAAGCAGTTTGACTCTGGTCGGTTGTGCCCACAGCCCGCAACAACTGAGCCCGCAACCACGAATCACCACACAACTGGCGCCGGTGGGCCATGGTCAGCCGGTCGTGGTTCGCGTGGTCGATGGTCGCCAGAGCCAGTCCCTTGGCACCCGTGGCGGTCTGTACCCTGAAACCAGCGCGATCACTGTCAATGGCGCTGATCTGCTGCCCAAGCTGCAGGCCCAGGCCGAAGCTGCTGTGCGCCTGCTGGGCTTCACTCCAACGCAAGGCGGCAACGCGCCGCAACTGACCGTGACCCTGGCCGACCTGCGTTACCAGTCGCCCAAAGAGGGCCTGTACGTGACCGAAGCCACCATCAGCTCGACCTTCCGTGCCGATGTGCGCAACAACAACAGTGGTCGTAGCTACAACGGCCGTTACGCCGCCTCTCTGGACCAGCGCTTTGGCATGGCACCCAACCAGGAAACCAACACCAAGCTGGTCAGCGATGTCCTGAGCGATGCCCTGACCCGCGTGTTCCAGGACCAGACGATTGCGACCACCCTGGCGCAGTAAGCTGTAACGGCAAGACGAAAAAGCCCGGCACACAGGCCGGGCTTTTTCTTGCCTGCAATAAAATATCAGGCCACCTGCTGGGAAAAATCCAGAAAGCTCAAGCCTGTGTCAGGGTCCTGTTCGGGCAGATCCTGATGCTGATGGCCGCCCAGTGCGCAGTAGACCAGCCAGCGGCGGTCGTGGACATTGAAGGCCAGCGCATCGACAAGATCCTGCTGTTCTTCGTTCTGGGCAATCAGGTAAAGACGGTCCTGGTTATTGGCGTGCAGCATGGTGACTCCGCAATGTTGGCATTCCCTGCAAGCTGTGTAGCAGACGCCGTTGCGCTGCCACACTCCGTTTGAGGAGCCATACAATGCCGTCACATGATGACGATCATGTGACGGGCGCCCGCTTATGGCAGGGCCAGACCGGCCTTGATGCGGTACTGGTTGCGCACCGGCGTGGCATATTGCTGGATCAGGTAAGGGCGATGTTCGACAGGGCAGCCGGCCAGGCGGCTTTCCCATTCGGCACGGGCCTTGTCCAGTTCCTGGGTGCCGAACAGCTCGCTGGCGGTGGGCACATTCAGGCTGGCATCGGCTTCGCTCCATTGTGCCCAGGCCAGGTAGTGCACCGGGAACAAGCGGTAGCCGCCGAGAATCTGCCGGTCCATTTCCTGCGCCAGCAGCTTGGTGTCCTCGAACTGCCCGGTGATCGGCGGTGCGAAGTTGACGTGTACACGGCCCTTGTAGCCGGTAATGCCCAGCGCGATGCTGATGTCGTCTTCGCCCTCGGTCTTGGTGTAGCTGCCGGTGGTGGCACGGATGTACAGCTCGCGGGCCTTGGCGTGGTCGCAGGGATCGTATTCGTAGCTGATCGACACCGGGGTCAGGTTCAGCGAGCGAATCACCTCGGCGAACGGTTCGTCCTTGCGGCTCATGTGGAACATTTTGAGAATCGCCGACTCGGTGCGGTCGTCACCGTCCTTGGCACGGCCTTCGGCCTGGGCAATCCAGATCGACTGTACGTCGCGGACGATCGAGTGATTGATATACGCCGACAGCAGCTGATACGCGGCCATCTTTTCCCGGCGGCCGCTGATCGAGCGGTGCACAATAAAGCTCTTGTTCAGGCGCATCAGGTCGCTGACGAACGGCTTTTGCAGCAGGTTGTCGCCAATCGCGATGCGCGGCGTTGGCAGGCCAGCGTGATAAATCGCGTAATTGACGAAGGCCGGGTCCATGACGATGTCGCGGTGGTTGGCCAGAAACAGATAGGCGCTGCCGGACTTGAATTGCTCGACACCGGTATAGGTCACGCCATCGGTGGCCCGGTCAATGGTGTGGTCGACATACACCTCGACCTTGTCTTGCAGGCTGGCCACCGAGTTGATACCGGCAAACTGGCGACGCAGCTTGCGCGCCAGGGCCGGTTGCAGAACCCAGCCCAGGGAACTGGCCAGGCGCGGGAAGCGGAATTTGGTCAGGGTGGCGAGGAAAGCCTTGTCACTGAGCAGGCGCGCCAGTACAGGGGCTACTTCTGCGTCGTTATAAGGTCGGATGGCATCGAATTCGCCCATCATGCTCTCTTGTAGGGAACGGATAGAGTTAAGGGAAGGCCGGTCTGAAATAAAACGGATAACAGACTCCGGTTTCAGCAAAAAGCCTCGGCCTTCGAACAGACGGCCGATTATACGCAAAACTTGAGGTCAGACCCGATGCAAGAACTAGTGGATTACGAGTGCCCTTATTGCGGTGAGCCCGTCGAGACCTTGCTGGACCTGTCCGGTGGCGATCAGCAGTACATCGAGGATTGTCAGGTGTGTTGCCGGCCGATCGTCTTTGACCTGCGCACCGACGGTGAAGAATGGACTCTGGATGTGCGCAGCGAGAACGAATGATGCAAAGGATCTACGAGCCGGAACACCTGCTTGAGGGCGAACTGCTGCTGGCCATGCTCGGCAGTGAAGGCGTGCAGGCGCGCCTGACCGGGCAAGATCTGCTGGGCGGCATGGGCTGTTTGCCGGTGACCGGCCTGCTGGGCATCGAGGTCGAGGATGCGCAGGTCGACCGGGCGCAGGCGCTGATCAGTGCGTACAATGCCGCGCTGCCTGTGGACGGCGACGAGCCGGACAGTTATCCCGATGTACTGGTGTGTTGAAAAATGTGTGGACGTTATGCGCTGTTTCGCTGGACTCCCGCCTTTGCGGCCTTGCCGGGATTTCCTGACAAGCATCCGCCGAAGTGGAACATTTGCCCGGCCGACTGGGTCTTGATGCTGCGCGCAGGTGAGGACGGCATGAATGTGGTCCGCGCCCGCTGGGGGCTGACCCCGCCCTGGCTGACCGACCTGACCCGTACGCCTGCGCATGCGCGCGCTGAAACCGTGGCCGAACAACCGATGTTTCGCGAGGCCTTCAATAGCCGGCGTTGCCTGCTGCCGGCCAACGGTTTCTATGAATGGCGAGGCGGGGCGCGCAAGCGGCCTTTCTGGCTGACCCCGGGTGAAGGCTCGACCCTGTTTTTTGCGGCCATCTGGGAAGCCTATCCGGTGCAAGAGCAAATCTGGCTGAGCGTGGCACTGATCACCCAGCCAGCGATGGACCAGCGCAGGCCGCTGATCCTCGATGAACAAGGGCAACAGGCGTGGCTCGACCCTGAAGCCAGCGAGCATGTGTTGCAGGAGCTCTTGGTTTCAAGGCAGATCCAGCTGCGCGAGCGACCGCTGAACACACTGGTCAATGACCCGAAAATCAACGGCCCCGAGTGCCTGACTCCGCTGTAATCCCCCTACCTACACCTTGAACTGGTTGATCAACCGCCGTTGTTGTTCCGCCAGGAGGGTCAGCTCGGTGCTCGTCTGGCTGGCTTCATCGGCGCCGCCGGCGACTTCGCGGGCCACCTGGCCGATATTGATCACATTGCGATTGATGTCGTCGGCCACCGCGCTTTGCTCTTCGGCGGCGCTGGCGATCTGGGTGTTCATGTCGTTGATCACTGACACCGCCTGAGTGATGCTGCCCAGCGCCTCGGCGGCCTGGGTGGCGTGGCTGACGCTTTCGTCGGTCCTGTTCTGGCTGTCCTGCATGACCTGCACCACCTGGCGGGTGCCGGACTGCAATTGCTGGATCATGCTCTGGATTTCCTGGGTCGCGGCTTGAGTTTTCTGCGCCAGGTTGCGCACCTCGTCGGCGACCACGGCGAAGCCGCGGCCCTGTTCGCCGGCGCGCGCAGCCTCGATGGCAGCATTGAGCGCCAGCAGGTTGGTCTGCTCGGCGATGCCGCGAATCGTGGTCAGGATCGCGTTGATGTTCTCGCTGTCGCGCGACAGGGTCTGCACCACTTCCACGGCATGCCCGATTTCCCGAGCCAGGTGGGCAATGGAGTCGGACGTGCTTTGAACGATGCTCATGCCTTGATGGGCCGCGCTGTCGGCATGGCTGGCGGCTTGTGCTGCCTGGGTGGCATTGCGCGCCACGTCCTGAGCGGTAGCGGTCATTTCCTGCACGGCGGTGGCCACCTGATCGATCTCGGCCAGCTGTTTCTGAATGCCCTGATGGGTGCGAATGGCGATGTCGGCAGAATGCTCCGAGGAATCGCTGACCTTCTGCACCGAAGTCACCACCTGGCTGATCATGGTCTGCAGCTTGCTCAGGAAGGTATTGAAGCCGTTGGCAATACTGCCCAGTTCATCGGCGCGGTCGCTGTGCAGACGGCGGGTCAGGTCGCCTTCGCCTTGAGCGATGTCGTTGAGCATGACGACCATCTGCTTGAGCGGTCGGGCAATACCGCGTGCCGCCAGCCAGATCACCAGCAGCCCGGCCGCGGCGATCAGCAGCCCGAACAGGCTCATGCCGACAATGTCATCGCTGCGCTGTGTTTGCAGGTCTTGCTGAAGTTTTTCCTGGTCGGCCATGACCGCAGCGAGCGGCAACTGCATCATCAGGGTCCAGCGGGCATTGGTTGCGCCGAGGCTGAACGGCATGTACACCTCGATGTGACCATGCTCCTCGTCCAGGTCGTAGCTCACTTCACCGCTGGTCAGCTTGCTCAGGTTGTCGACTTCATTGGGGTCGAGGATCGTACTGGCCTTCTTGCCCAGCAGACTCTTGTCCTTGGTGTAGGCGACCAGGCCACCGTTGCTGGCGATCAGGGCGATTTCGCCTGCGCCGTCGTACAGGCTGCGGTCGACGCTTTCGAGCATTTCCTGAATGAAGTCCACCGACAGGTCGGCGCCGGCGATGCCCTGAAAGGTGCCGTTGACCATGATCGGCGCGATGAACGAAGAGAGCATGATGGTACGGTTGCCGATCGGGTAGGGCGCAGGGTCGACCACGCAGCCCTTGCCGGTTTCCTTGGCGCACACATAGTACTCGTTGGCGCGCACACCGGTGGGCAGCAGGTTGTTGTTATCCAGGTCGGTGAGCTTGTCCAGTGCCACGCTGCCATCGGCGTTGCGGAACCACAGCGGGATAAAGCGCCCGTCCTGTTCCATGCCTGGCTGGCCGGCGTACTGGGCGTCGTTGCGCAGCAGAGCGTTGGGCTCCCAGCCGATATAGGCATCGACCAGGCGTGGATTTTTATCGACGACATCGCGGGTCAGGGTGATCAGGTCTTCGCGGCTCATGTTCAAGCCTGCACGGCCCAGGCTGTCGACGCTGCCGAGCAGGGCATTGATCTGTGCCAGGTTGGTTGCCGCTTGCAATGGCAATTCCAGCGCCTGCTTGATCGCGCTGGCCTGGCTTTGCGCCAGGGCCTCAAGGCGTTGCCTGACGGCCAGCTCCGACTGCTGGCGGGTACGCTGTTCGACCAGCGTCTGGGTGTGGGCGCCGGTATACAGGGCATAGCCAATCAAGACTGCGGCGACGCCCAATACAATGGCGCCTGCCAGGGATGCGATGGAAAACTGGATCGACTTGAACTTCATATCGTCTCCGCACAGCAAGAGGGCACGCTCTATAAAGCGCTATCGCCCGACACATGAAAAACATGAGCCGATTCAGCCACTAAAATGGGTGCATCTGTATGACAGGCCAGCAAAGAATGTGGCTGATCGGGCGTCGGGCTTTGTTATTCAGATAAATAATCGTTGAGTACAGGCAGTCATGGAACCAAGGCCCGGTCATGATGGACCAATAGGGCAATTGGCCGGTCTCTGGCGCAGAACCACTGCACGGCCTGGCATGACCGCCACGTTTAACAGGAGAGTCCAGTAATGCGTCAGTATTTTGCTTTGTCTGCCTTGAGCGCCACTCTGTTGCTGGCAGGCTGCCAGGCGGTCAACACCACCAGTGGTGACTCGGTAGGGGTTGAGCGCAAGCAGTACATGTTCAGCATGCTGCCGACCGAACAGGTCAACCAGATGTATGCCCAGTCCTATCAGAAAACCGTGAGTGAGGCGACCAGCAAGGGTGTGCTGGACAAGACCAGCAACAATGCCAAGCGGGTGCAGGCCATCGCCAACCGACTGATTGCCCAGGCGCCGAAACTGCGCCCCGATGCAGCGCAATGGCAATGGGAAGTGAACCTGATCAAGAGCGATGAGCTCAACGCCAACTGCGGACCGGGCGGCAAAATCATTGTGTATTCCGGTCTTATCGACCAGCTCAACCTGAGCGACGACGAGATCGCGGCGGTCATGGGCCACGAGATTGCCCACGCCCTGCGTGAGCATGGCCGTGAAGCGATGTCCAAGGCGTATGGAGTAGAGGTGGCCAAGCAAGGCGCGGGCGCACTGCTTGGCCTGGGCGAGACCAGCTTGGCGATGGCCGATACCGTGGTCAATTACAGCCTGACCTTGCCCAACAGCCGCAGCAACGAAAACGAAGCCGACCTGCTGGGGCTGGAGCTGGCTGCTCGTGCGGGCTACAACCCTAATGCCGCCATAACGCTATGGCAGAAAATGAACCAGAAATCAGGCGGCTCACCGCCCGAATTCATGAGCACCCACCCGGCCTCCGAGAGCCGCATGGCCTCGTTGAATGCGGCAATTCCGAAGGTCATGCCGCTTTACCAGCAGGCGCCGAAGAACTAACAGTTCTTGGTCGGGCCTACACCCAGCCACTCACCTGCATGGCCTTGTACACCGCCACCAGCGCCAGGACGAAAAAGGCGCTGGCGGCCAGTCGGCGGATCAGCGTCAGCGGCAGTTTCTCGGCGGCGAAATTGCCCGCCAGCACCACCGGCACGTTGGCGATCAGCATGCCGACCGTGGTGCCGATGATCACCAGCCACAGGTAGTCGTACTGCGCGGCGAGCATCACCGTGGCGATCTGGGTCTTGTCACCGATTTCGGCGATGAAGAAGGTGATCAGCGTAGTCATGAACGGGCCGAACTGGCGCTTGGTACTCGCTTCGTCCTCGTCCATCTTGTCCGGCACCAGGGTCCACAAGGCCGTGGCGGTGAAACTGGCGGCCAGCACCCAGTGCAACACCACATCCGAGAAGTACTGGCTGAACCAGGCGCCCACGGCACCGGCAGCGGCATGGTTGGCCAGGGTGGCGGCCACGATACCGGCGATGATCGGCCAGGGTTTGCGAAAGCGGGCGGCGAGAATGAGCGCCAACAATTGGGTCTTGTCGCCGATTTCAGCGAGTGCCACAACGGCGGTAGGGATAAGTAGCGATTCCAGCATCAGGGTTCCTGGGGGCGGGTCGACACGGCTATGACACGTACAGCCTTCCCGCCCGGTAAGGTGTGCGTGTCATAGGTCTTGTCAAACCGCTGATCCGTCTATGCGGATTCCGGGTCGCATGCACCATGGTCTGTTGACCAAGTATGTTGATGCATGCCGTCGAGCTGGGTGCTCGTGGGAGACTACTCCCCTAGGACGGAGCGGATTCTGCCTTCGCCAAACGCTTTGGGCAAGCGCTTATTTTCAACTGCGCCGGGCGCGATAAATCTTGAAGCCGTTGCCTTGGGCGAGGGTTTCGCAGGTGCCGAACTGGCTTTCGATCATCGGTTGGTAACGCAGGAAGCTGTTCGCTACCAGGCGCATTTCGCCGCCGGATCGCAGATGTTCGCGGGCTTTTTTCAGCAAGGTTTCGGTGGCCTTATAGTCGGTGTGCACACCGGTATGGAACGGTGGATTGCTCAAAATCGTGCTCAGCCCCTTGGGTGCCGCATCGATGCCGTCGCCGGTCACCACTTGAGCCTCCAGACCATTGGCAGCAAGCGTTAGCGTGGAGCTGGCGGTGGCAAATGCATCGACATCGAGCATTACCACGTCGGTCTGTGGGTTGCGACGTTTTACCGCAGCCCCCAGTACGCCGGCACCGCAGCCGAAGTCCAGTAGAGAGCCGCCCGGCATCTTGTCCAGATGCTCCAGCAACAGCGCGGTGCCGCGATCCAGCCGGCCATGGCTGAATACGCCGGGCAGGCTGATGACGTTCAATGGACCGTCGGCCAGCGCCACTTCATAGGTCTTGGCCAGGCTGTCGAGGGTTTGTACGTGCGGGGCGTGTTCGACACTGACCTGCCACAGCTGACAATGACGGGCGCTGTCGAGCTTGCGCGGCTTGCCGAAGGGATGCAGTTGCTTGGCGGCGGCTTCGATGCCGCCGCGTTTTTCGCCGACCAGAAACAGCTCGCGCCCGGCCAGGCGCGAAGCCAGGGCATTGAGCAGGTAGTCGGTCAGGTCGCGGGCCTTGGGCAAAAATAGCACCACGGCCTCGAACTCATCGGCCGGGTGCTCGGTGCCAAAATGCGTGCGGCCTTCGAAACGTGCGTCGAGCGCCGCCCGCTCACCGGCATGCCAGGACCAGCCACAGGCATTGGGTAGCTTGCCCATCAAGTCATCGGCCGGCAGCCCGGCCAGCAGCACCTTGCCCTGAAACAGCTCGGGGTGGCGGAGTATCACTTCACTGCGCGGGTCCATGTCCTGGCTCCTGAAAAAGGGCGCAGTTTAACAGGTTAGGCAACCACTCTTACCGGCGTACCACTGGCAAACGCCTGAGCATTTTCAGCAATCTGCGCGACGATGCGTTGCCGGGCCTCGCGGGCGCCCCAGGCACTGTGCGGGGTGATGATCAGACGTGGGATGTCGCCGGACAGCAGCGGATTGCTGTCTATCGGTGGCTCGACGCTGAGCACATCGGTCGCCGCGCCACCCAGATGCCCGTTGCGCAAGGCGTCGGCCAGCGCCTGTTCGTCGATCAGCCCGCCGCGTGCCGTATTGACCACCAGCGCCTGCGGCTTGAGCAGGCCCAGTTCACGGGCGCCGATCATGTGCCGGGTCTGTTCGTTGAGCGGACAGTGCAGGGTCAGGGCATCGACCTGAGGCAACAGTTCATCCAGCGCCAATCGATCAGCGCGTGCCGGGCGGCCCGGTAACTGGCCGATCAGCACGCGCATGCCGAACGCCTCGGCCAGTTTCGCTACCGCACCACCCAGTTCACCGTGACCCAGCAGGCCCAGGGTCTTGCCTTCCAGCTCGACAATCGGGAAGTCGAGCAGGCAGAACTGCGAGGATTTCTGCCACAGGCCTTGCTGCACGGCGCGCTGGTAATCGGGCAAGCGCGTGGCCAGGGCCAGCAGCAACAACAGCGTGTGCTGGGCGACCGAAGCGGTGCCGTAGCCCTGGCAGTTGCACACCGTCACGCCGTGTTCGCGTGCTGAAGCCAGATCGACGTTGTTGGTACCGGTGGCGGCCACCAGCACCAGCTTGAGCTGCGGGCAGGCAGCGAAAGTGCTGGCATCGATCCGCACCTTGTTGGTGATCGCCACTTGCGCGCCCTGTAGACGCTCTATGACTTGCTCGGGCGTGGTGCTGGCGTGCAGGACCAGTTCGGCAAAGCTGTCCTCGAGAGCACTCAGGTCGAGGTCGCCCAGATCCAGGGAGGTGTGATCAAGAAAAACTGCTCTGCCGACATTGCTCATCGCTGTACCTTTTTTGCAAAGAATTGGAGTTGTATCTTTGAAGGCCTTTTTTCTATCACGGCTGAAGGCGGCGCAGACAGCTTTTGTCTGCCACTGCCCGGCTGTTCGCCCCCGGAGAATTCCATGTACTGGGCTGAATTTCTGACCGTTGCACTGATTCACCTGCTGGCCGTGGCCAGCCCTGGCCCCGACTTTGCCGTGGTCGTGCGCGAGAGCGTGACCCACGGGCGCAAGGCCGGCACCTGGGCGGCACTGGGCGTGGGTTCGGCAATTTTTGTGCATGTCGGCTATTCGCTGCTGGGCATCGGCATCATCGTTTCGCAGTCGATCATGCTGTTCAACGCCTTGAAATGGGCGGCGGCCGCTTATCTGTTGTACATCGGCATCAAGGCCTTGCGCGCGAAACCGGCCAGCGCGTCGGCCGAAGACATCAAGGCGCAAAGCGTCGAGCGCTCGGCTCGTGGTGCCTATGTCAGCGGTTTCGTCACCAACGGCCTGAACCCCAAGGCGACGCTGTTCTTTCTGTCGCTGTTCACCGTGGTCATCGATCCGCATACACCGTTGCTGGTGCAGGGCGGCTATGGCGTGTACCTGGCCATCGCCACGGCGCTGTGGTTCTGCATGGTGGCGCGGCTGTTCAGCCAGGAGCGCGTGCGCGCAGGCTTTGCGCGCATGGGCCACTGGTTCGACCGTGCCATGGGCGCCGTGCTGGTCGCGCTTGGCGTGAAGCTGGCGTTCACTCAAGCGGCATAATCTGCATCCGCCCCCGTGTGCTGTCGTGCACAGGGGGCGGCAAGTTGTCCCTTTATCCAATGCAACTGGCGAGACAGAGCATCAGCGTCCATATTGGTGCTTCGCCTGTGAACTCTGGAAAGGGACTCTTATGTTGCAGACTCGCGTTCTTGCGCCAGCCGAAGGCGCTTATCGGTACCCGCTGTTGATCAAAAGCCTGCTGGTTTCCGGCAGCCGCTATGAACGAACCCGCGAGATCGTGTACCGCGATTCAGTCCGCTATGACTATCCCACCCTCAACCAGCGCGTGCGGCGCCTGGCCAATGTCCTCACGCAAGCGGGGGTCAAGGCCGGCGATACCGTGGCGGTCATGGACTGGGACAGCCACCGTTATCTTGAGTGCATGTTTGCCATCCCGATGATTGGCGCGGTGGTGCACACCATTAATGTGCGCCTGTCGCCCGAGCAAATCGTCTACACCATGAACCACGCCGATGACCGCGTGGTTTTGGTCAACAGTGAGTTTGCTGTTTTGTATCAGGGTATTGCCGGGCACCTGACCACGGTCGAGAAAACCCTGCTGCTCACCGACACTCCCGACCAGCCCGTCGAACTGCCAAACCTGATCGGCGAGTACGAAGCGCTGCTGGCCGCCGCCAGCCCGGAGTACGAGTTCGCGGATTTCGACGAGCACTCGGTAGCGACCACCTTCTACACCACCGGCACCACCGGCAATCCCAAGGGCGTGTACTTCACCCATCGGCAGCTGGTGCTGCACACCCTGGGCGTGGCTGCCATCCTGGGCTGCGTCGAAAAGGACCGCATCCTGGGCAGCGGCGATGTCTACATGCCTATCACGCCGATGTTCCACGTGCATGCCTGGGGCATGCCCTATGCAGCGACCATGCTCGGTATCAAGCAGGTTTATCCGGGGCGCTACGATCCCGAGTTGCTGGTGCGCTTGTGGGAGACCGAAAAGGTCACCTTCTCGCACTGCGTGCCGACCATTCTGCAGATGCTGCTCAACGCCAAAGGCGCCAAAGACAAGGATTTCGGTGGCTGGAAAATTATCATCGGTGGCAGCTCGCTGACGCGCAGCCTGTATCTGGCGGCCAAGGCCAAAGGCATCGCGCTGACCGCTGCCTATGGCATGTCGGAAACCGGCCCGTTGATTTCTGTCGCGCATTTCAACGAAGAGTTGCTGGCCGGCTCTGAAGACGAGCGCATTCGTTTCAAGATCAAGGCCGGGGTGCCGGGCATGCTGGTCGATGCGGCGATTGTCGACGAGGAAGGCAACTTCCTGCCCGCCGATGGCCAGACCCAGGGCGAACTGGTGCTGCGCGCGCCCTGGCTGACCGAGAACTATCTGGGCGAGCCGGAAAAAGGCCGCGAACTGTGGGCCGGTGGCTGGATGCACACCGGCGATGTCGCGACCCTGGACGACTACGGCTTCATCGATATCCGCGACCGCATCAAGGACGTGATCAAGACCGGCGGCGAGTGGCTGTCTTCGCTGGCGCTGGAGGATCTGTGCAGTCGTCACCCCGCAGTACGCGAGGTCGCGGTGGTCGGCATTCCCGATCCGCAGTGGGGCGAGCGCCCCTTTGCCCTGGTGGTGGCGCATGAGGGCCAGCGGCTTGATGCCGCCACGCTCAAGGAACACCTCACACCGTTCGTCGAGCAGGGTCACCTCAATAAATGGGCGATTCCCCAGCAGATTGCCGTGGTGCCCGAGATTCCCAAGACCAGCGTCGGCAAGCTCGACAAGAAACGCATGCGCGTAGACATCGCCGAATGGCAGAACAGTAATAGCGCTTTGCTGTCTACACTCTGATCCCGCCCTCTGCCGGGTTTTCAATACCCGGCAGATTGCTGCGTAGGATGTGTCTTACACGCAGCTTGCCAAATCGCCATATTCAGCCATTCTCCCTCGAAGCCTGTCGCGCTCTCGGGTAGGAGCGGGCGGGCCGGATGAGGCTGTTTATGTGTTTCAGAGGAGTCGGCACAAGGACGTGGCAACACGTAATTGTCAGAGAAGCATTGTCCCCGGTTTGAACTGGAGCGCCGGGCGTCCTGAGTGCCATAAAAAATAAAAGCACACGGAGTAGCGACGATGACCACAGCAACCCCCTTCTGGCGCCGGGCGAGACTGCCCTTGGCCGTCAGCCTTGCCTCAACGCTTGCAGGCCAAGCCTTCGGCGTCAGTTTCAATGTCGGTGAAATCGAAGGCAGCTTCGATTCGTCGCTCTCCATCGGCTCGAGCTGGTCGACCGCCAGCCCCAACAAGAACCTGATCGGCGCCAACAACGGCGGCCGTGGCCTGTCGCAGACGTCTGACGACGGTCATTTGAACTTTAAACGTGGCGAAACCTTTTCAAAAGTTTTCAAGGGCATCCATGACCTTGAACTCAAGTACGGCGACACCGGGGTGTTTCTGCGTGGCAAGTACTGGTACGACTTTGAACTCAAGGATGAAGGCCGCGAGTTCAAGGACATCAGCGATTCCAACCGCAAGGAAGGCGCCAAGTCGTCCGGCGCACAATTGCTCGATGCCTTTGTCTATCACCGCTACTCGCTTGGCGACGAACCAGGCACCGTGCGTTTCGGTAAACAAGTGGTCAGTTGGGGCGAGAGCACGTTTATTGGCGGCGGCATCAACAGCGTCAACCCGATCGATGTTTCAGCCTTTCGCCGGCCCGGTTCCGAGATCAAGGAAGGCCTGATCCCGGTCAACATGTTCTACCTGTCCCAGGGCCTGACCCAGGACTTGTCCGCCGAGGGCTTCTACCAGCTGGAATGGGACCAGACGGTGGTCGACAACTGCGGCACCTTCTTCTCGCAGCCCGATGTGATCGCCGATGGTTGCAGCAGCAATCTTGCCGTACTGCGCAGCCAGAGCGGCCTGAACTCGGCGCTGACCGCTGCCGGCCTGCCTGCCGCAGCGCGGGGTGCGGCGTTCAACGCGCTGGCCCAGCAGGGCGCCACGTTCGGTTCGCCCGATGAAGGCGTGATCGTGCGCCGTGGCCCGGACCGCGATGCCCGCGACAGCGGCCAGTTCGGCCTGGCCATGCGCTACAACTTCGCACCGCTGAACACCGAGTTCGGCGCCTACATGATGAATTACCACAGCCGTTTGCCGATCTTCAGTGGCCGCGGCGGCTCAGCCAGTGCCTACAGCGCCTCGTCCCTGGTCGGCTCGCTGATGCGCAACGGCTTGCCGGCCGCCACCGCAGCCGCCCTGGCGCCGACCCTGCTGCCGGTGGTCGTCGCCGGTAACTCCAGTTACTACGTCGAATACCCTGAAGACATTCGCCTGTATGGCCTGAGCTTTTCCACCACCTTGCCCACCGGCACGGCCTGGAGCGGAGAAATCAGCTACCGGCCCAACGCGCCGGTGCAGATCAATACCACCGACATCCTGTATTCGGGGCTGTCGCCGCTCAACCCCAGTGTCTCGCTGCTCAATGGCCGGCCAGACACCGATCAGCCGGGTTACTCGCGCAAGGAAATCACTCAACTGCAGACCACCTTCACGCATTTCTTCGATCAGGTGATGGGTGCCGAGCGGCTGACTGTCGTGGGCGAGGTGGGCTGGACCCATGTCGGCGGGCTCGAAAGCACCTCCAAACTGCGCTACGGCCGTGACCCGGTGTACGGCCCTGGCCCGCTGCCGAACGGGCAATGTGCGGCTCTCAATGCCGGCACCCTGACCGGCACCGCGCAGAACAACCTGACCCGCTATTGCGAGAACGACGGTTTCACCACCAGCAATTCCTGGGGCTACCGTGCCCGGGCGATCTGGGACTACAACAACGTACTGGCCGGGGTGAATCTGCGCCCCAGCGTGGCCTGGTCACATGACGTCAAGGGCTACTCGCCAAGCCCGGGCGGCAATTTCGAAGAGGGTCGCAAGGCCGTCAGCCTGGGGCTTGATGCCGAGTACCAGAACACCTACACCGCCAGCCTGTTCTACACCAACTTCTTCGACGGTAAATACACCACGGTGGATGACCGCGATTTTGTGGCGCTCAGCTTCGGCGTGAACTTCTAAGCATCGGTTTTCAGGATAAAGACTATGAAAATGACCAAAGGCCTGTTAACGGCCGGTGTATTGGGGTTGTCGCTGCTGGCGACCGGTGTGATGGCAGCGGTCTCGGAATCCGAAGCCGCCAAACTCGGTACCTCGCTGACGCCCATTGGCGCGGAAAAAGCCGGCAACGCCGACAACAGCATTCCCGCCTGGAACCCGATGCCGAAAAACGCCGGTGCCGTGGACGGCAAAGGCTTCCTGGCCAATCCGTATGCCAGTGAAAAGCCGCTGTTCGTCATCACCGCCAGTAACGTCGAACAATACAAAAGCAAGCTGGCGCCGGGGCAGTACGCGATGTTCAAGCGCTACCCGCAAACCTATCGCATACCGGTGTACACCAGCCATCGCGGGGCCGTAGTGCCCGATTCGGTACTCGCTGCCATCAAACGCAACGCCACCAATACCAAGCTGACCGATGGCGGCAATGGCCTGGAAAACTTCGAGACGGCCATTCCGTTTCCGATTCCGGCCAGCGGCGTAGAGGTGATCTGGAACCACATCACCCGCTATCGCGGCGGCACCGTCAAGCGCCTGGTCACCCAGGCCACGCCGCAGCCCAATGGCTCGTACCTGATCGTAAAGTTCAGCGACCAGTTCGTGTTCCGCGACCGTATGAAAGATTACGACCCGAAAAACCCCGGCAACATCCTGTTCTACTTCAAACAACAAGTGACTGCGCCGGCGCGTCTGGCCGGCAGTGCGCTGCTGGTGCACGAGACCCTTAACCAGGTCAAGGAACCGCGCTCGGCGTGGGTCTACAACACTGGCCAGCGCCGTGTGCGCAAGGCGCCAGAAGTGGCCTACGACGGACCGGGCACCGCCTCCGACGGCACGCGCACCTCCGACAACCTCGACATGTACAACGGCGCGCCGGATCGCTATGACCTGAAGCTGATCGGCAAACAGGAACTGTACATCCCGGCCAACAGCCACAAACTCGATGACACCACGCTCAAGTACGACAACATCATCAAGGCCGGGCACATCAACCAGGACCTGACCCGTTACGAGCTGCGCCGCGTCTGGCACGTGACCGCCACCCTCAAGCCCGGGCAGCGGCATATCTATGCCAAGCGCGACTTCTTCATCGACGAAGACACCTGGCAAGCCGCGGTCATCGATCACTACGACGGTCGTGACCAGCTGTGGCGTGTGGCCGAAGCGCATGCGGTCAATTACTACGACAAGCAAGTGCCGTGGTACGTGGTCGAAACGCTGTACGACCTGCAATCGGGCCGCTACATGGCGTTGGGCATGAAAAACGAAGAGGCTCGCGCCTACGAGTTCGGGTTTGAGGCCAATACCAGTGACTTCACGGCTAACGCACTGCGTCAGGACGGCGTGCGCTGATTGACTGCCTGACAGCGCTGTGTCGATGATGCAGCGCTGTTTTTTGAGGTATGAGGTTGTTGGGTTACCACTTCCAGACTGTTTCAGTGAATTTGGCGTGTGGTGCGACGACGGTACGTAAAAAGGCCAGGTATTGCTCGAATAGATCTTTGTTAGGGAAGCGGGCTTTGAAGCCAATTGTCGTGTCATCGTGATGCGCCACGATGATCAGGTATCTACGGTCGACGGTGACGAAGTAGTGTTCGTGCCATGGCATGCTTTCTTCGTGTTCGACCTCAGGCTTTTTCCAGTTCATCAGTTTTAGGGCTGAACATGCGGCTGCGGCGGCCGGGCCGAGGAGGAAGAGCAGGGAGCCTGTGAGAATTGCGACGAGTACGAAAAATAAAATGGCAATGCCGGCAATGCCTTTGAAAAGACCACCGGCGAAATCGGGGAAATACAATTGATGATCTAGCTTGCCATGGTCAAGGTGGATTTGATAATTGAAAACGGTTTTTTGCATGAACATGGCGATCGCCAATAAGTTCATGGTTGCTATGGATATGCAGAGGGTTAGCCATAAGCCAAGATCTTCAATGATGGATCCCCACATTTTCCAGGTGATGACGCTGCAAATGACGAGTGGTATTCCAAGATACGTCCTGTGGATGACCTTAATGGCAGGGCGTTCTAATCCTGACGTTTTTATAGACCAGCTCATTATGAAAGTTGCGGTTGAAGGTGCTGAAGTTTTAGTTTTTCCGAGTTCTCTTTTTTGCGTGTCCATTACTGCTATTCCTTTATTGAAAACGATCAAGGTCTGCTGGATGGATAGTGCCCACTGAGAGGGTTTTATGAGCTTGTTAGTGGGTGGTTTAAAAATATGTTTTTTGGGTTGAAGGCTACCTTCCAGTCACGGAATCATAAACAGCTGTACTGCGCCTTCGCGGTTTTTGTTTTTTACCGGGAGTTCGGTTTTGCTGAGCCCGTCCAACGTGCTTTTACCTTCTTCGCTCAGTTCAATCTGATAAAGATAACCGCTGTCCTGAGGGGAGGCGTGAAGCAAGTCCAGTGGGTACCAGATTTGAAACTCCAGGAATTGCGCATTCTGATCAAGGGGTACCCAGACTTTCCAGATAATGTCTTCTGTTTCTGGGATGGCAGGACACGCGTACGGATAGAAGCCAACAGGAGGGCGCTGATTATCGATTTTTCCCCAGTCCGAGACGGGATGGTACAAGCCTTTATCTTCGAACTCTTCCTTGACGGAAGACTCGATTTTTTGGGTAGGCACCAAGGGAAGGGTGCGTTTACTGGCGATGGCGTTGAACAGTATGCTCTGACCTCGTAGTGCGTGTGGAAAACGAATCTGGATCCAGGCACCATTTTGTACTGCTCGCGGAGTATAAGATTTTCCAATCTGAACATGTCTGTAGATTACTGTGCTCTTGACCATAACCTGTGGGCTGAGCTGGATTTCCAGCAAGGCTCGCTTTTCCTCTTGCTGACCTTCGGGTGTTTCGGGAAAACGGTATTCAGGTGAGCGGGACCATGAGCATTTTCTAAGCCATGAGCCAATGTTGTCCTGTTTTAAATAGTTAAGTAATAGCGTGGCGGCAAGGTAGGTCATACCAGCGGCCAGCATGCCGACGGCAAACCACGGTCCCATGACGAATGCGGCGACGCCGCGTGATGCTGTTGTCACAGCAATAATCTGAGCCGTACCGCCTATCCCCATTATGCCGACGGCCAAGCCTTTGATGGCTGTGACGGTTTTTTCATTCTGCGTTGCTGCATTTTCATAATCATCATGTAGGTCCCATGCCTCAAGTAGCACAGCGCCGATTGCAAATCCCCCTGTTGCCAGCAATCTTATCTTGAAGCTACGAACCGCATCTCCCCATACTGCCCGACCTTGTGCCTTCCAGTAACTTGAGGATCTGTCCAATATCCCAATGCTATATTTTCCTCTTTGAAGTGGTTGTGCATTCTTGATGATTCCCCATGGCGCTTCGACATACAACGCCATCAACAAGTTAAAGCTATACCCCAGGTTATAAGCCACCTTGACCAGATCCTTGGCCGACAAATCACCATCACGACTCACTTGCTCATACGTCAACGCCGTATTAATAAAGTTAAGCATGATCACGCCCCAGCTAATACTGGCACCGATACTCAGCCGCTGGCTCCAGTTTCTGACCTGTTGTTGCCAGTGCTTGCCAATATCCTTGCCCGCCTGAAAGAAGCGCTCGATTTCCTGCCGGAACAACGCGGCGTAGCGGTTATTCTGAAAGTCCAACAGCATTGGCAGTTTCTGGTCGTGGGCCTTGAGGCGGTCAGTACGGGCTTGTACATCGCGGGTCAGGCTTTGACGTATCCAGGGCTCGCGGGGGTAGAACCATCTCATTTGTACGGTATTGAGGTTTCGACTCAATCGCAGACGCTCGCTTTTCCATTCGCTGAGCTTTCTGGCGAACTCATTGTCAACGGCCAAGGGTATGGGGGAGTTACTGAAAATCTGGCCGATCAGCAGGTTGCGCAGCAGGGCGCCCAGGTTCTGCTCCGGACCGTGCGCCAGGCGGCTGTCGACGGGCAGCCAGGCAATCAGCATGTTCTGCGCTGTCAGCCGCGCATCCTCCAATGTACTACTGGCCAGGCTACGCAGCGCCTTGAACGTGTCTTGCACCGGTTGCTTGAGGGCTTTCATCCAGGCGGCTTCGGCAAAGCCCTCGTGGTTTAGCGCACTGTTGAGTTCGCCAGCGCGGGTGGCAATGTTGGCGATGTCGCCAAAACCACCGATCAGCGTGTCGGCTTCGTGGTGCAAGGCTTCTTTCAATGCAAGCGAGAAACCGTAGCGCATCGTGCCGAACAAGGTGGTAGCGTTTTTCTCTTGCTGCATCAGCCAGTCGAGTGCTTTGTTGTCCTGGCTCAAGACCGTGGTCAGCCCGACCATGATCATTTGCAGGTGCAGCAGGGTGTTGGGATTGCCGGTATCGATGAACAACTGCTCCGGCTCAAGGCCGATACGCTCGCTCCATTGCTGGAGATCGGCCTGGGTGTCGCGAACCCGTTGCAGCAGCCGCTGGCTGGTCAGGTATTGTCGTTGCAGGTGACCACGTGCGGCCTTGAGGTCAATCTCGCGACGCCACTTCTTGCGCTCCTTCCAGGCCTGTTTGTCAGCCTGATTGGGCGCCCGGCCATAGCGATCAAGCAGGCTTTGATGCATGGCATCGCTCTTGATCTCGATCGAGGGAAGGGTGTCAGGGGCGATGGCAACCGGGCTGTGCAGGTGGTGTTCGAGCTCGCATTGCTCCAGATAGCTTTCGGCATCCAGCAGATACTGCTGGGTCAAGACGGGGTTGTCCTTGAACGGGAAGGGCAGTTTGTCTTCAGTCTCGATGGACTGGCCACACAGGCCGGTGACGGTGGTGGCCATCTCCACCTTGTGTCCATGCTCAGCCTGCCAGCTTTGATAAGCCGCCTGATCACCCGCCAGTTGCATGCCCAGATCCTTGAGTATGGCCAGCGGATCATCCAGAGCAATCAGCAGCGCGCTGTCCTTGTCTGGCACGCTGCCCAGCCAGTGCACGTCGGCACCCAGTGGTACCCACTCAGGTTTCTGATCAGGTTTTTCCGGGTCGGGCGGCGGTTGGGTCGTGGGCAGCGCGGTATCGGCAAAGCGTTGGTCTTCGTTGATACAGCCTGTATCGACTTCCGCCACCGCCCTGGCAATCTCGGTCAGCGGCAAGGTGCCCGGTTCATTCATGGTGATGCAGTAGCTCGCCAGGTCCAGGCGCTTCATCCACAGTGCCCGGCTGTCGTCATGCGAGCGCAGGTGTTCGCAGATCCGCCACGTCCACTGCATCGGTGCATAGGCGATATGCAGCGTGTGGTTGCGCGGGTAAAGCAGATACGGCAGCGCTTCACCGTCGCCTGTCCGTTCATCCTGGCCCAGATGTGCTTCAGTCCAGACGATACGCCGCAGGCCTGCATCGGTCGCCGAAAACGCATATTCGTGCAGGGTGCCGGCGGTTTCGTCGAACACATAGACATAGCCGTCGTACAGCTGGCGCAGGGTATAGGTGCGGCTTTGGAGCGTTGGCAGCCAAGGCCATTTGCCGGTTTTGCACAGTGGCGTAAGCGCGTGCGGGTTGGGGTCGTAGCGCGATCGGTCCAGCGCGTAGCGCATCGGTACGATGGCAATGTCCGGGCCTTTGAACGGGCAAAGGCTGGTGCCGGTGGCCGGGTTCTTGCTGAACTCTGTGGCGCGGCGTTGTCGTTCGGTGCCCTGTTTCTTATTCATCGGCCGACACCCTTGAGCAATTTCAGGGTGCAGGACAACGGATGGGTTTGAGTGGACATGCCGGTTCTCCCGGTAATGGCTGAGGAACAAGCCATACCAAGATATGTGCCACGAAAATAATTTCCTTTTTAATCAGGGGCTTGAATTGAGTGGGTAGCTAAGGTTGTATGTTTTTTGAGCAAAACGCCGCTAAAACTGCGCAATACCTTGCATGGGGTATGCAGATAGTTGCGCACTGGATGCAGGCCTTGGCGTTGCTGGGCTACAGGCAGGAGTCCACAGGTTTATGCACGGCGGGGTGCGCAATTTTATGCGCAATGATCACTGCGCCGCCGCGCCCGACCATAGCTCGTTGAAATTATCGAGCCCCCAGTCTGTGGGGGACTCGATCTTGACGATGCTATCTGCGTCCCTGCATTTACCCAGTTGAATGATCCTCGGCTCGACAGGCTTGCGGGTGCGCACCGACATCAGCACCTTGACCTTGGGCATCAGCAGCGAATGCTCGCTTTGTTCCATGACCACGGCCAGCCGCTCGCTTTCCAGGCGTACCAGCGCGCCAACCGGGTAGATACCGACCGTCTTGACGAAGTGCTGAAAGATCCGCTCATCGAAGTGGCCTTTCCAGGAGGCCATTTCGCGAATCGCGTGGGCGGCTTCCCAGGCCTTTTTGTAAGGGCGGTCGCTGGTCACCGCGTCATACACGTCGCAGACCGCACCCATCCGCGAAAAGATGCTGATGTCTTCGCCTTTGAGGCCGTGCGGGTAGCCTGAGCCATCGAACTTTTCATGATGGTGCAGGCACACATCCAACACCGCCGGAATCACCTGCTGGCTTTGTTCCAGAATCTTTAACCCGGCGGCGGGATGCGCCTTCATCGCCGTGAATTCTTCGTCGGTCAGACGCCCGGGTTTGTTGAGAATCTCCGGGTCCATGAGCATCTTGCCGACATCGTGCATCAAGCCGGCCACACCGGCGTCGCGCACCTGTTCTTCGCTCATGCCCATGCGCCTGGCCAGGGCGACCATCAAGGCGCAGACCGCGACCGAGTGCATGTAGGTGTATTCGTCCGAGTTTTTCAGGCGTGACAGGCTGATCAGTGCGTGCGGATGACGCAGGATCGAATTGGAGATTTCCTCCACCATCAGCCCGACGTCGGCGACGTTCATGGCGCGTCCCATCTTGGCTTCGCTGAACATGACCATCACCGCCTGTTTGGCGCGGCCACAAATCAGCCGGGCGCGGTTCAGCTCTTTTTCGAGGCTGACAGGTGCGGTGTTTTCATCGGGCGGCGTGGCGACACTTACGGGTGCTTTGCCCAGGCTGGTGTCGATCCAGACCTCACGGGTGTCGGAGCGTTTGATGCGTTCCAGCACGTCCATGTCGCGCAGGACCGATTCGACCTGATCGACCCAGAACGGATCGCCGTTCCACGGACGGCAGAATTCGTGAATGTGCATACCCAGAACAAGCTCGCAAACCGGTATTTTTCTTAACATGGCCGGTCACCGCTTTATTCGTCGGTCGCACTGGCAATCCATGCCTGACAGAAGGTTGAGAGAGTGGAAAAAACAGAGTGCCTGATTGGGCAGGTATGTTTCGGCATGCTATTGGCCCCCTTGGATGGCAGCAGGGAAAGCTGATCTCGCATCGCCAGTATAGGGGGCGCATTTGTCATTGTGTATGACATTAAAAAAGCGTCAGGAACTTGCTGTTTGTGCTTTTTCAAGGCAAATCAAGTCGTTGGGTAATTTTGCTTTTCTGGCGCCAGAAACCCATTTAAAAAATATTTCACAACCATGGTCAAACGCCTGTTTTAAGGTGGTGGCCAGTTCGCAGGCTCACGACAACAGAGGCTTGGCAGGGCAAGGAATTTTTGCCCTGATTCGCGTTCCAAAGGGCCATGAGCGTTCATTGAAATCAGGAGTTTTTTCCATGCTGACCTCGCCCCGTCTGATTATTGCGGCCACCGCCGTGGCCTTGCTGGCCGGCTGTGCTTCGCCCAACCCTTACGACAACCAGGGCCAGGGAGGCTACGGCAATAACGAGCAACAACAAGGCATGAGCCGTACCGCGAAATACGGTGGGCTGGGTGCATTGGCGGGGGCTGTGGCCGGTGCGGCCATCGACCATAACAACCGTGGCAAGGGCGCGCTGATCGGTGCCGCCGTGGTCGGTGCAGCGTCGGCGGGCTATGGCTACTACGCCGACCGCCAGGAAGCCGAATTGCGCACCAAGATGGCCAATACCGGCGTCGAAGTGCAGCGCCAGGGTGACCAGATCAAGTTGATCATGCCGGGCAATATCACCTTCGCCACCGACTCGGCAGCGATCTCCAGCAGCTTCTACTCGCCGCTGAACAACCTGGCCGGTTCGTTGCGCCAGTTCAACCAGAACAACATCGAAATCATCGGTTATACCGACAGCACCGGCAGCCGCCAGCACAACATGGACCTGTCGCAGCAGCGTGCGCAAAGCGTGGCGACCTACCTGACGTCTCAGGGCGTTGACCAAAGCCACTTGTCAGTCCGCGGCGCCGGCCCCGACCAACCGATTGCCAGCAACGCCGACGCCAATGGCCGTGCGCAAAACCGCCGTGTAGAAGTCAATCTCAAGCCGATTCCGGGTCAGCAGTACTAAATCCTGTCTCCTGGCTGCCGGGCCTTCAACTGGTCCAGCAGCCGGTCCTTCTCTTCCCATCGCGCATTGATCCACTGCTGGAACTCCCGGCGGTAGGCTTCGTCCTGGTCGTAGTTCTTGCCAATGAACTGCGCCGGAATGCGGACTTCTTCAATGTGCGCGACCACCTCATCCAGTTCGCCACACAGCAACGTCCAGAAGCCTGAACGGCCTTGCGGGTAGTGCAGCGTTACATTGACGATGGACTCCAGTTGCTCACCCATGGCATCGAGCACAAAAGCGATACCGCCGGCCTTGGGCTTGAGCAGGTTGCGAAAGGGTGACTGCTGTTCGGCATGCTTGGCCTTGGTGAAGCGTGTGCCTTCGGCGAAGTTGAAAATGCTCACCGGGTTATTGCGAAAGCGTGCGCAGGTGCGCCGGGTGGTTTCCAGGTCCTTGCCGCGCTTTTCCGGGTGCTTGGCCAGGTAAGCCTTGGAGTAGCGCTTCATGAACGGAAAGCCCAGTGCCCACCAGGCCAGGCCTATGACCGGCACCCAGATCAGTTCCTGCTTGAGAAAGAACTTCAGCGGGCGAATCTTGCGGTTGAGCAGGTACTGCAAAACGATGATGTCGACCCAGCTCTGGTGGTTGCTGGTGACCAGATACGAATGCTGGTAGTCGAGTGTCTCCAGGCCGCTGACGTGCCAGCGGGTGCGGCCCAGCAAGCGGATCCAGGCATTGTTGTTACTGATCCAGGTTTCCTGGATATGGCCCATCAGCCAGTCGCAAAAACGCCGGGCGGCCGGGAAGGGCAGGCACAGCTTGAACAGGGTCACCACAAACAGCGGCAAGCAGCAGGCCACCGTGTTGAGTGCCAGAAGCAGCGAGGCAATAACGCCACGCAAGGGGGCAGGCAAGAAAGCCATGACGATGAAAAACTCCAGGTAAAGAAACGATGCCGGGCTCTTGGCCACGGCATCGGCAGGTTTAACAGGACAATGTGTCGGCCTGAATCGCGGTCAGCGCAATGGTGTGCACGATATCGTCGACCTGAGCGCCACGCGGCAGGTCGTTCACCGGCTTGCGCAAGCCTTGCAGCATCGGCCCGAGGGTGACGCAGTCAGCGCTGCGTTGCACCGCCTTGTAAGTGGTGTTACCGGTATTCAGGTCAGGGAACACGAACACCGTGGCCCGCCCGGCCACTTGACTGTCGGGCGCCAGTTGCCGGGCGTCGTTCTCGTTGGCGGCGGCATCGTACTGCAACGGGCCGTCGATGAGCAGGCCACGGCGTGCCTCGCGGGCCAGTTGAGTGGCTTCGCGCACTTTTTCGACTTCTTCGTCGCTGTGGTCGGCATGGCTGCTGGAATAACTGATCATCGCCACCCGCGGGGTGATGCCGAATGCTTGCGCAGAGTCGGCGCTTTGCAGGGCGATCTCTGCCAGCGCTTCAGCGCCGGGGTGCGGGTTCATGATGCAGTCGCCGTAGATCAGCACCTGTTCAGGGAACAGCATGAAAAACACCGACGACACCAGCTTGCAGCCCGGTGCGGTCTTGATCAGTTGCAGGGCCGGGCGAATGGTGTTGGCCGTGGAGTGCACCAGGCCCGAGACCAGACCATCGACCTCGTCGAGTGCCAGCATCATGGTGCCGATCACCACCGGGTCTTCGAGCTGCTGCTCGGCCATCGGCGCATTGAGGCTTTTGCTTTTGCGCAGCTCGACCATGGGCGCGACATAGCGCTCGCGAATCAGGTCCGGGTCGAGAATTTCCAGGCCCGGCGGCAACACAATGTCCTGGGCCTTGGCCACCGCATGCACTTCTTCTGGCTTGGCCAGCAACACGCAACGGGCAATGCCGCGTGCCTGACAGATCGCTGCCGCCTGGATGATCAGCGGCTCGCTGCCTTCGGGCAGCACGATGCGCTTGTTGGCGGCCTGGGCGCGCTGGATCAACTGGTAACGGAATACCGCAGGCGACAGGCGCAGTTCGCGGGGTGTGCCGCAGCGCTGGTGCAGCCAGTCGGCATCCAGATGGCCGGCCACGAAATCGGTGATGATCTGTGCGCGTTCACGGTCATCAACCGGGATTTCCTTGTTGAGCTGGTTAAGGCGGTTGGCAGTGTCGTAGGTGCCGGTGTTCACCGACATCACCGGCAGGCCGGCTTGCAGGGCGCCTTTGCATAGCTCCATGATTCGCGGGTCTGGAACGATTTCACTGGTCAGCAACAGGCCGGCCAGCGGCACGCCGTTCATGCTCGCCAGGCTTACGGCAAGAATGATGTCGTCGCGGTCGCCTGGCGTTACCACCAGTACACCGGGCTTGAGCAGGTGCACGGTGTTCACCACGGTGCGCGCGCAGATGATGATCTTCGACATGCGCCGCTGTTCGTAATCGCCGGCGTTGAGCACCTGGGCACCCAGCAGCTCGGCGACGTCGCGGGTACGCGGGGCGTTGAGGTCGGCCTGGTAGGGAATACAGCCCAGCAGACGGAAATCGCCACTGCGCAGCAACGGTGAGTGCTCTTTGAGGCGCGCGGCGAAGCTTTGCATGCTCTCATCGGTGCGCACCTTGTTGAGAATCACACCGAGCACTTTCGGATCTTTCGGGCCGCCGAACATCTGTGCCTGCAACTCGACGCGGCCCGACAATTCTGTGAGCACTTCGTTTTCCGGTGCCGAGACCAGGATCACCTCGGCATCCAGGCTCTTGGCCAGGTGCAGGTTGACCCTGGCGGCATAGCTGGCGTTGCGGGTGGGTACCATGCCTTCGACGATCAGTACGTCCTTGCCCACCGCCGCCTGTTGATAAAGGCTGATGATTTCTTCGAGCAGTTCATCGAGCTGGCCATCGCCGAGCATGCGTTCTACATGGGCCAATGCCAGCGGTTTTGGCGGCTTGAGGCCATGGGTGCGGGCAATCAGTTCGGTGGAGCGTTCCGGGCCGGTATCACCTGGGTGTGGCTGGGCAATGGGCTTGAAAAAACCGACCTTCAGCCCTGCGTGTTCCAGAGTGCGGACCAGGCCAAGGCTGATGGAGGTCAGGCCCACACCAAAATCTGTGGGCGCAATGAAAAAAGTCTGCATGCGGGCTTCCGAATTTAGGCAGTGCAAGGGGCGTGGCGCTTTTCTTGATGCTTGTCGTCACAGGGCGCTGTCTTTCGCAGCGCCTCTACTCAAGGGCATCCTGGGGTCAAGACTATCGTTATCGGTGCCTTGTGCGCACCATCCACATTGAAAGGGCTGGCCTATTTTTTCCAGGCGCAGGGCCCGGTCCAGTACCCAGGCCCGCGACTGCCAGGGGGGCTGATGACGCAGGTGCTGGGTATGGCCACAGGCCAGAATTGCGATCCAATGATCGTCTTCATCCTGGCGCCAGCCGGTCAGGGTTGTCGCGTGCATAGGGTCCACCGGTCGGTGTTGCGTTCGCTTTCGGGCGATGGCTTGGTTAGACTTGCCCTTTCATTCATATCAAGCAAAGGTTTTGCCCTCATGCCTATCGCTGCCAAAAAGGCTGTCTCCATCGACTATACCCTGACCAACGATGCTGGTGAGGTCATCGACAGCTCGTCCGGCGGCGCGCCGCTGGTGTACCTGCACGGTGCCGGCAACATCATCCCGGGTCTGGAAAAAGCGCTGGAAGGCAAAGACGTCGGTGACGAGCTGAACGTTTCCATCGAGCCAGAAGATGCCTACGGCGAATACTCCGCCGAGCTGGTCAGCACCCTGAGCCGCAGCATGTTCGAAGGCGTCGACGAACTTGAAGTCGGCATGCAGTTCCATGCTTCCGGCCCTGACGGCGGCATGCAGATCGTGACCATTCGCGACCTGGATGGCGACGATGTCACCGTTGACGGCAACCACCCTCTGGCTGGCCAGCGCCTGACCTTCCAGGTCAAGGTCGTTGCCATTCGTGAAGCCAGTGAAGAAGAAGTCGCTCATGGCCACGTCCATGGCGAAGGCGGCCATCACCATTGATTTGTGCCAGGTGGCGATCCGCTGCTAGGCTCAAATAACCGCCAAGGCGTCCAGGCAGGTCTGCATATTACGCAGCTTGCCAGACGCCTTTTTTGCGGTCACGGTTTGAAGGGGGTGATTCATGAGCGCTTTTCACGGCATTAAGCTGAATGGGCTGGATGGCAAGGAACTGCCACTGGCACCGTTCAAGGACAAGGTAGTTCTGGTGGTCAATGTCGCGTCCAAGTGTGGCCTGACGCCACAGTACGCGGCCCTTGAGAGCCTTTATAAGCAGTACCACGACAGAGGCTTCAGTGTGCTGGGGCTGCCTTGCAACCAGTTTGCAGGCCAGGAACCGGGCACCGAGCAAGAGATTCAGTCGTTCTGTGAGGTCAACTACGGTGTGACCTTTCCGCTGGGCGAAAAGCTCGACGTCAACGGCGCGCATCGCCACAAGCTGTACGTGCAACTGGCCGGCGAAGGCGCCGAGTTTCCGGGCGATATCACCTGGAACTTCGAGAAATTTCTGGTCGGTCGTAACGGTGCCGTGATTGCCCGCTTCTCGCCCCGCACCAGCCCGGATGATCCGGCGATTATTGCGGCGATCGAAAAGGCGTTGGGTTGATTGTCGAGCGGTCGGCTTCACGCGGGCAAACCCCGTACAGCTGCCGTTCGAACTGATCGATGATGCTCTGCCAGCCCTGGCGGCTGGCGTGCTGCCTTGCATTAAGCCGCACCCGGCGCAGGGTTTCGCGGTCTTCGAGCAGCCAGCGGGCCGCATCGATAAAAGCCTCTTCGTCACCGGGCATGGCCAGTGCGCCATTATGGCCGTGGCGAATGTGCTGCCCGGCGGCCGCTTCGTCGTACGCCACCACTGCCAGGCCCGACGCCAGGGCCTCCAGCACCACATTGCCGAAGGTCTCGGTCAGGCTGGGAAACAGAAACAGATCGCCCGATGCGTAATGGCTCGCCAGCAGCTCACCCCGCTGCACACCGCAAAAAATCGCCTCGGGCAATTGCGCTTGTAGAGCGGCCCGTTGTGGCCCGTCGCCGACCATAATCAGCTTGAGCTTGCAGTGCGGGTAGCTTTCGTTCAGCGCCTCGAAGCTGTTTTTGAGCAGCCCCAGATTCTTCTCCGGCGCCAGCCTGCCGACATGCAGCACGGCAATTTCATCGTCTTGCAGCCCCCATTGCTCGCGCAGTGCCTGAGAGCGTTTCGATGGATGAAACAACTGACTGTCCACGCCTCGCGACAGTTGCTCGACGCGCTCGAACCCCCTGCGTTCCAGCTCCAGTTTCTGGCTGACACTGGGCACCAGCGTGAGCTGCGAACGATTGTGGAACCAGCGCAAATAATGGGTCAGCAAACGCGTCACAAACCCCATGCCGTATTGCTGGCTGTACTGCGGAAAGTTGGTATGAAAGCCACTGACCACCGCAATCCCCAGCCGCCGCGCCGCCCGCAGCGCCGACAGGCCCAGCGGCCCTTCGGTAGCGATGTACAACACATCCGGCCGGCGCCGCTGCCAACGGCGCAGCAGTTTGTGCATCGACACCTGACCCCATTGCAGCCCCGGATAACCCGGAATCGGCCAGCCCCGGCACAGCAGCAACTCCTGTGGCGCCTCAGGTGCCGCCTCGCCACCCTGACGCGGACGCACCAGCTCCACGGTATGCCCACGCAGCCGCAACCCGTCGCATAACCGTCCTAGCGTATTGGCGACGCCATTGATCTCGGGGCTGTAGGTTTCGGTGACCAGGGTGACATGCAGGAGTGTGCTCATTGGTCCAGTGTCGGCTGGCCGGGTTGCGGTTCTGTGGCGGATTTGTGATGGGTTTGTGACGAAAAGGCCCATGGCAGGAGTTGCGACTTTTCGAGGATTAGTCGGTTTTTCTTAAAATGGGACTACACCCTGAGTTTAAATTCCGATGCGATTGTAGGAAACGTCTGTAATTCTTGTTTAAGCGTACTTTGGTGTTGCAACACAATGCTTTCTGGATAACGTCGAGCCATCAGATTAATCGATCTGGTTATCAAGTCGCAGTGGACGGTTAGTTCGCTGCGCTCACCTCGACAATGTAAGAAAGCATAAAATGAAATTTGACTTTAAAAAGTCGAAACGGATTCGTTCGGCCTCGATTATTGGTTTTATGGCATTGGGCCTTTCGTCCATGGCAATGGCGGGCAACTACAGTTCGTCTGTGACACTGCCGACGGCCCATTCGAAGGGGTATTTATATACCGCCCATATTCCAGTTTCTGGAAGGCCTCCCGCAGGGGGGAGAGTTACTGACGTTAGCTGGACCTGGAATGTGATCGGTTGGCCCAGAGCTTTGGAGGTTCAACTGTGCACGGGGAAAAGTAATTGTATCGACGTCTCTCGGCAGCGCTCTGGGTCGACCCGACATTTCATTGGGAACCCTGCGCAGCAAAAATTCTATTTTGCACTCAGAATAGGGCAGTCCGGCCACGTCCCCCTTGCAGGGCAGCAGGGACGTATCACAGTAAATTGGTAAGCGGCTTGATCGCCCCCGATTTCAATCATCGGGGGCAAGGGGTTTACCAAAAGGCCATGTCGCGAAATCGTTGTGGCAATGCATCATTGAAGTCCAGGATTTTTTCCAGCACGACAGAAGCCGGCGTGCCTTTCATCATCTCGGACTCATAAAGTTCTGATCGCTGCTTTTGCATGAGTTGCAGGTTTTTCTCGAACCAGGCAGTGGATTCGTCATTGACGATTTCGCCTGTCGCGCTATAGCGAATGGTCGGGTATTCGGATAAATCAAGGATCTGTCCATTCAATGAGTTAAAGGCATATTTTCTTGCCAGGTCTGCAGCTTCGGCGGGATCGTTGGCGGCTTGATCGAGCAGGTCTTGCCGCCATGCGCCACCTCTTTTGATTCCGGTACGTGTGTCAGCGTCTTCATGTGTCTTCACGACCACCTTGGCACGTGGCCCTTTGCAGGTCACGTTGACAAACTCGGGTTCAGAACTGGTACGTCGGGAAAACCGCATGTCCTCTAATCGGATTTCGGCAGAAAGAGGTGCTCGTGAAGCCTGAGTGGTGACTGGCAGTTTCTCGGTGGTGAGCCCTTGCAATATCTGACTAAAACCCGAAGTGCGCGGGGTGGGTGCAGTTTTCAGGGCGGTGGGCGCACGATGATTATCAATGGGTGACGAGGTAATGTTCATGGCATCTACTCTTTGACGTGTCTCAAGTACAAGAGCAAGCGGGATGCCAGAATCCGAATATCCCTTTATGTCGACAGGCATGCCTCGCAATAGCAGGGGCAAGAGGCCTGTTTGATTCAACGGATGTATAGAGTGCCAACGCAGAGGTGTCAGGCGAGCATTTGCCGAATATGGAAAATTGTTGCCGATAGAGCCACTGAAAAAAATTAAGAAGTCAGGCTGTTTTCTTTTTTGTTTGTAGGATTCTTCTTTTGTTTCTATACGGTGTTGTAATGAGTAAGTAAACGTGCAGGGCAAAGATTAAAAACTTTGCCCTGCTTATCCATCAACCCCGTGCGCCTGTAACTTCCTGCGCACCCCGTTCACGTACCCAGAACAACGTCGCCCCCGCCACCGCTGCCGGCATCATGAAGATATTGACGAAGGGAATCAGCAAAGCCGCATACACGCAGCCGCCAAAACTCAAACTGGCCCAGCGTTTGGCGCGTAGCCAGGCGAGCATGTCCTGCCAACTCATCTTGTGATTGTCGGCGGGGTAGTCGATGTACTGGATCGCCATCATCCACACGCCGAACAGCAGCCATAAAGGGGCCGCGATCAGGTTGACCACCGGGATGAACGACAGGATGAACAGGGCGATCACTCGCGGCAGCATATAACCCAGCTTGCGCAGTTCGCGGGACAGTGTGCGCGGAATCATGGCCAGCAACTCGGCCCAACTGAAGGGCGGCGAGTCGTCTACGCCGCGGATCACCGATTCGACTTTCTCGGACAAAAAGCCGTTGAACGGTGCGGCGATGATATTCGCCAGCAAAGTGAAGGTGAAAAACACCATCAGCAGCACCAGCACCACAAACAGCGGCCAGAGGATATAACTGAGAAAGCTCAGCCAGTGCGGCAAGGTGGGCATGAAGGTATCGACCCACATACCGAACTGGTGCATGGCCAGATAGACCAGGCCGCCAAACAGCACAAGGTTGATGCTCAGGGGCAACAGTACGAACAGGCGCAGGCCGGGGCGCATGATCAGTTGCAAGCCCTGAACGAGGTATTGCGGGCCGGTAAGGGCGGGTAAGGGCATCATGGTCTCCGAAAAATGCTCGAAGGCCGACCTTACCGGCTTTGCCGTAACGGTTAAAGAGAAGGTTTGCGGCCGCACCTTTCGCCTGGTTGACCGGCGTTCGCGATTGCCCGGCGCCTGGCGTAAAATAGTGGCCTGCCGTTTTCAACATAGGCGAAGTCTATGAAGTGGATTGTGAAACGAAATTTCCTTAATCTGCGCCACCCCGATAGGCTGGCGATCACTTTCCTGACCTATCCTTCCCCTTTCTGATCTGGAGTCATTCATGAGCGTACTGGTCAACAAGCAAGCCCCTGACTTTGATGCCGCCGCCGTATTGGGCGACGGTTCGATCGTCGACAGCTTCACCTTGTCTTCCCTGCGCGGCAAGTACGTCGTACTGTTCTTCTGGCCGCTGGACTTCACCTTTGTCTGCCCGTCGGAAATCATTGCCCACAACAACCGAATCGCCAGATTCCGCGAGCTGGGTGTTGAAGTGGTTGGCGTTTCGATCGACTCGCAATTCACTCACTACGCCTGGCGCAGCACGCCGGTCGAGAAGGGCGGCATTGGCGAAGTCGAGTTCACCATGGTTGCCGACGTCAAGCACGAGATCACTCGCGCCTACGGTATCGAGCACGATGCGGGCGTGGCCCTGCGTGCTTCGTTCCTGATCGACAAGGCCGGCGTGGTTCAGCACCAGGTGGTCAACAACCTGCCACTGGGTCGTGATGTCGACGAAATGGTCCGTCTGGTCGAAGCGTTGCAGTTCACCGAAGAGCACGGCGAAGTCTGCCCGGCCGGCTGGCGTCCAGGCCAGAAAGGCATGAAGGCCGACGCCCAGGGCGTTGCCGATTATTTGGCGTCCAACGCCACTGCCCTGTAAGACGCAGCCAATCTGATTACGCGATCAGCGCGTGTGCGCTGATCCACCCCGTTAGGAGTGTGTCATGTCTGATGTACGTCATTCACGAGTGATTATTCTCGGCTCCGGCCCTGCCGGCTACAGTGCGGCGGTATATGCCGCCCGTGCCAACCTCAAGCCGCTGCTGATCACCGGTATGCAGGCGGGTGGTCAGTTGACCACCACCACCGAAGTCGACAACTGGCCGGGCGATCCGCACGGTCTGACGGGGCCAGCCCTGATGGAGCGCATGCGCGAACACGCCGAGCGTTTCGAGACTGAAATTGTCTTCGACCATATCAACTCCGTTGACCTGGCCGGCAAGCCGTTCAGCCTCAAGGGCGACAGCGCGACCTACACCTGTGACGCGCTGATCATCGCCACCGGCGCCAGCGCCCGTTACCTGGGCCTGCCCTCGGAAGAAGCATTCATGGGCAAGGGCGTTTCGGCCTGCGCGACGTGCGACGGTTTCTTCTACCGCAACAAACCGGTGGCTGTGGTCGGTGGTGGTAACACGGCGGTGGAAGAGGCGCTGTACCTGGCCAATATCGCCAGCAAGGTAACTCTGGTGCACCGTCGCGAGACTTTCCGCGCCGAGAAGATCCTGATCGACAAGCTGCATGCGCGGGTTGCCGAAGGCAAGATCGAACTCAAGCTCAATGCGACCCTGGACGAAGTGCTGGGCGACAACATGGGTGTGACCGGTGCGCGCCTGAAGAACAACGACGGCAGCAGCGACGAACTGAAAGTCGACGGCGTATTCATCGCCATCGGCCACACGCCGAATACCACGTTGTTCGAAGGTCAACTGGCACTGAAGGACGGCTACATGGTTGTGCACGGCGGCCGTGAAGGCAATGCCACGGCTACTAGCGTAGAAGGCGTGTTCGCCGCCGGTGACGTGGCTGACCACGTTTACCGTCAGGCCATCACCTCGGCCGGCGCCGGTTGCATGGCGGCCCTGGACGTGGAACGTTATCTGGACGGCCTGGCCAACGTACACCTCTAAAAACTACCTGCGTTGTCATCGCTGCGTTAAAAACAGGCTCGGAATGCTTATGTACTTCAGTACATTCTGCTTCCTCGCCTGTTTTTGTGGGGCCGCCATCGGTATTGCGCTGACTGCCTCGCCTACGTTTTTAGAGGCACACTAACGCCTCGTTCTGATCACGTTTTGCGAGCAATAAAAAACCGGCCTTGCGCCGGTTTTTTGCTTTTACGCTTTACGCGTGAGCGGCTCAGCTTCGAACTTCACGCCGGCCAGGCCATGCGCGATCAGGGCGCGGATGTTGCCGTGGTCGCTGCCTTCAGGCGTGGCCTGGACCGAGCGGTAGTGCTCACCGAAGGCCAGCAACGCTTCTTCGTCGCTCAGGCCTTCGAGCAGGGCCAGGCCCAGGGTCTTGCACGAGCCTTCGTTTTGCCCGGCGGCGTTTTCTACGTCACCGTTGCGAAAGGCTTGTGGCTGGTAATCGTAGCCCTCGGCAATAAAAGCCAGGGTGTCGGCGAATGCGTGTTGGCCGCTGCGCAGGCTGGCGCGCAGGGTGGTCAGGTCAGTCATGCTTGGGTTCCTTGAAGGCGGCGAGTTGCTCGGCGCTGGCTTCTTGCTGGTAGAGCGATTTCCACTCGGTGTAGGGCATGCCGTAAACGACTTCCCGGGCATCGTCGAGGCTGACGTCGATCTGGCGCTCGTCGGCGGCGGCCTTGTACCACTTGGACAGGCAGTTGCGGCAAAAGCCTGACAGGTTCATCAGGTCGATGTTCTGCACATCCTTGCGGCTGTCCAGGTGTGCAACCAGTCGGCGAAAGGCGGCGGCTTCGAGTTCCAGGCGTTGTTGATCGGTCATAGAGATTGCTCGCTGATGTCGGGCGCTATCGAGGCGCGCAATGATAAGGCGGTTCAGCGCTGCCCGGCGAGGGTGATCGACACCGACTCGGCAAAGCGCAGCGCGTGGGGTTTGTCGACCTCGACCTCGGCGTAGGTCACAGCCTTGTGGCTCATGACCAGGTCGAGCACTTCCTGGGTCAGGCGCTCCAGCAGGGCGAAGCGATTGCCCTCGACGTGCTGGATGATTGCCTTGGTGATGGTGCGGTAGTTCAGGGCGTGATCAATGTCGTTGTCGCGCACGGCTTCCTGGGCGGCGTAGCAGATCGTCAGGTTGATCAGCACGTCTTGCTTGTTGAGAATCTCGTCTTCGTTGATGCCGATAAACGTACGCAGGCGCAGGTCCTTGACCCGAATGCGCGCGGTGCCTGGTTCCAGTCTGGCCATTAACCCTTGCTCCGTCCGATCAGTTGCAGAAACTCCATACGCGTGGTGCTCGACTCGCGGAAGGCGCCAAGCATCACTGAGGTGTTCATGGTCGAGTTCTGCTTTTCGACACCGCGCATCATCATGCACATGTGCTTGGCTTCGATGACCACTGCCACACCGGCAGCATGGGTCACGCCCTGAATGGCCTCGGCGATTTGCCGGGTCAGGTTTTCCTGAATCTGCAGGCGGCGGGCAAACATGTCGACCACCCGGGCAATTTTCGACAGGCCCAGCACCTTGCCGGTCGGAATGTAGGCCACATGCGCCTTGCCAATGAACGGCAGCAGGTGATGCTCGCACAGCGAATACAGCTCGATATCCTTGACGATCACCATCTCGTCGTTGTCGGACGCGAACAGCGCACCGTTGACGATTTCTTCAAGGCTTTGATTGTAGCCATGACACAGGTACTGCATGGCCTTGGCGGCGCGTTTCGGGGTATCCAGCAGACCTTCACGGTCTGGATCTTCGCCCAGGCCCACGAGAATGTCTCGGTATTGCTGTGGCAGGGATTCGCTCATCATCGGGGTCCTCGGGGCGGCTTGCTCAAGTGGCTTACTTAAGGTGCCGTCCACCGTTTACGGTCAGGGTTGTGCCGGTCACATAGGGGGTGTCGAGCAGGTAGCGCAGGCTCTGGTAGATCACCTCGGCACCGGGCTCGATTCCCAGCGCCGACTTGGCCAGGGTCTTGGCGCGGTATGCCGCGTCGTCATCGGGTTGGAACATCAGCAAGGCCGGGGCGATGCCATTGACCTTGATCTGCGGCGCCAGGCGTGCGGCGAACGACAGGGTCAGGCTTTCAAGGCCCGCCTTGCTGGCGCAATAGGCGGTGTGCTTGCTGCTGCCCTTGCGGGTCACGTCATCGCTGATATGCACGATGTCTGCGACCGCGCTGCGCTGCAGCAGTTCGGCACCGTGCAGGTTGATCAGGTAGGGTGCCAGCATGTGGATGCTGAACATCCGGGTAAAGACCTCAGCCTCGCTGCCCGGGGTTTCGGCCAGCCACTCGGAGGCATTGTGGACGATGGCACGCAGGCAGTCGGTGTGCTGCTTCAATTGTTCAATGAAGGCCATGATGCCGGCTTCACTGGAAAAGTCGGCGGGCAGGGCGATAGCACCGGCAGCACGCAACTGCTCGACGCCGGGGCGCAGGGTGCGGTAACTGATGATCACCGCCTGGCCGTCATCGAGCAGGCGCTGCGCACAATGCAGGCCGACGCGCTGGCTGGCGCCGGTGATCAGTATCGGTGCAATGCTGGGGGCCATCGACAGCTCACGAATCCACTCAGGCGCGATGATGGGAACACGATCCCATCAACAAGGTAGGAAAACAGCAATAAGCGGCAAAGTTATACCAATGCCGAACGCTGTACAACCTTGGGGCGGCCTGCTGTATCGGAGGGCGCGGCATGCAGCCGGCACCGGATTGTTTTCGGCACCGGCTACGCGCGTCGATCAGCGCGAGGAGGCCGATTCGGTGCTGCTGTGCGACGGTTGCGTACTGCCTTGCAGCCAAGGCGCCAGCAGGCGGGTCGAAAGAGGAATAAACAGGTACACCATCAGCGGCGTCAGGATCAGGGTACTGAACATGATGCGTGGCATCAGCTCCATCTGGCTGAGCAACGGGCCCAGCACAAAGTTGAACAGCAACGACACCGGAAAGAACGCCAGCCAGATGGCCACGGCCTGTTTCCAGCGCGGCGGGCGGGAGCCGGCGGCGCCAAACCAGCCGGCGATGCCGCTGGCGCGATGCTCCGAGGGCTGCTCGAACAGACCGCTGCCACGCACCAACCAAGCGCGTCGCGAGGCAGAATGCTCCCAGGCGTGCATTGTTTGCGCATCGGCAAAGCGGAAAATCATCTGGAATTCATTGTCCCCAGGCGGCGGGGCCAGCACGCCCGAACCCAGGTAGCCGGGAAAGTCGGTGGCCAGTCGTTCGCCTTCATGTAGCCAGGCGATAAGTTCCTGGTAGCGGCCGTGGGCAACACGGCGGGCCACCATCAAGGTGACGGGAGCGGTAGACATTGTGTATCTCCATGGGCGGTACGAGATTCCCGGGTAGGGAACTCATCAGGCACGGCGCCGGGGTGGTGGCAACGTGTCAGCTTCGGGTAAGAAGCAAGCAAGGATTATTCCTGAAATCCTGAAATACGCCATGGAAATCTGGTGCGGCAGGCAAACAGCTGATTCTGGCGGCGAGTCAACCGGCCAGCGTGTGCACGGCCGGATGCAGACGACGATGCTCGTTGAGCATGTACTGGCGCAGGCGCTCGGTGTCTTCGGGGTATTTTTCGCTGAGGTGATAGGCCGCCATGCCTTTCTCGGTCATGCGCTCCAGACGGCCGCGCATGGCGATCGGTGCGTGACCTGCCGGGTTGAACCAGGCCGAAAAATGCCGGGGCGGGTTGCCCTTGCGGCGGTATTCGATCAACACGCCCTTGAACGACACTTCGTGTACCCACAAAGGGGTCAAGGCACCGTGTTCGGTTTCCAATGGAATCGGTTGAGGCAGCACCAGACGCCATGGACGAATCTGCGGGCCTTCTTCATAGATACTGGGTGTACCGATTTCCAGATGCTGGGCATGAAACTCATCCTCCACCATCTGCAGTGGAAAGCTGATTTTCTGATTGTTGAACTGTGCCTGGATCGTCACTTGTTCACTGGCCGCCAGCCGCGCCAACAGATCCTGGATCTGGATACCGCCATTGACGATCAGGTTGCGTGTCGAGTCGCGCACGTTCAACTGAGGATTGCGCTGCATGCCCAGGATAAAATCCAGTTCGTCCTGGGTCAGAATTGTTTCAGGTTGCATGATGAAACCCGGATCGATCCGTTAAGTGGAAAAGAGACCACAAATTTCCTGGTGTGTTGTGACCGTTGGTCATTTTTTCGACGTCTGCACGCCATCGCCGTGCGGATCATTCTGCCGCACAAGCAGGCTGATCGAATGATGCATAATGCCTGAGTTTTTACTCTGTCATCGGAATCCTTATGAAAATCGCCATCATTTCCGGAACCGTCTTCGGCTCGGCAGAAGACGTTGCCCGTCATGCCGACAAGCTGCTGCGTGAGGCCGGTCACGAAACCCTGTTCAACACACGCCTGACCCAGGCCGAACTGCTGGCATTCGCGCCAGAAGCGCTGCTGGCGGTGACCTCGACCACTGGTCTGGGCGAGTTGCCCGACAACCTGCAACCGCTGTATTACCAGCTTCGCGACACCCTGCCGGCGGTCTTTCGCGGGTTGCCCGGTGGTGTCATCGCGCTTGGCGACTCTAGCTATGACGACACCTTTTGCGGTGGCGGCGGTTTGATTCAGGAACTGTTCGGCGAACTGGGCGTGAACGAGGTGCAGGACATCCTGCGTCTGGACGCCAGTGAAAGCGTGACCCCGGACACCGACGCCGAACCCTGGCTGGCCGAGTTTATCCAGAAGCTGGGCTGAGGCCGACCGATCAAGGCCTGCGCACCCGGCCCTGGGTTTTCATTTTCATGAACAGGTAGTCGAACAGGGTGAGCAGGCGGGATTTGCCGGCTTTCTTGCCGATCAGGCCCTCGAAAGGATTGATGGGGGCTTTTGGTTTGGCAGTGACCTTGGAGGCTTCGGGCTCTTCACGAAGTTCAAGACGTATTGTGTCGGACGCCTGAACGATTTTGTCCTTGATTTTGTGGTTGCGGCTGTAAGTGGCGAAATCACGGCTCAAAACATTGCCTTCACTGGGTTGAACTGAAAAATGATTCACCATCTGCGCCATAAATTTCAGGTCGCTATGCGTCGTGTAGGGGTGGTGGCCAGGGTCAAGAGAAAAGCGCAGAAACCCTTTATCCAGCAGCGTGCTATTGATAGCGGTTCCATTCAGGATGTGCTCGACGGTGGCTGCATAGGGTTCAGTGAATTTGACGCTTAACTGACGTCCCTGTATATCGTAGCTGTTTCCGGTATTCATGTTGACTAATGCGCGACCGTCATTATGTTGCCGATAATCCCCAATGTCTCTGGCTACGTCATCGACATACTGTAAGTCGGCACCTTGTTCCTGAGCATAGTTGTACATGCGTGAAAGCAGAGTGCGGTCTTGCTGTGTAAGAAACTCAACCTCAGGCCGGCTTATATTAAGGCTGTTCATTCCTGTTACCCCATCGCGCACGGGAGGCTCGCTATTGAAAAAAAGACGAGAAACAAGGGTTTTATAGCCTTCACGATGAGGGAATAGTGATAGCTGCGACGGCCGGTCTGCCTCATGAGCGCCGTCCGACTGCTCAAGAGCTGCAAACTGTCTGTAGTCATTCAGCGCTTTACTGGCTGAGTAGGTGAGCGTGTCACTATTGTTGCCCTGCAATTTAATAGCTCGTTGGGAAGGAGGCCGGACAAGGGCTGCATCGAAAGCTTCAGCCCGAATAGTTGCTTCGCTCAATAAAGAAGGTGTTATAGCTACGGTGCCGGGTATATTGGCTACCGTAGCCCCGGCATTATCAGCAGCTAACGTGTCAGGGGTTGCTATTGTCGGACGATAAGAATGGCTGATCAGTAATCCATTGCCATTGATGGTAGACATAGGGCTATCCATTCATTCTATGGGTGAATCCACATGGCGGCCTTGGTGAACCCAATGATTCCGTATGCAGAAGGCCAAATGGGGCTGCGCAGTGATGCGCAGTCCCGTTGCAATCAGTAGCTGACGCGAATCGTTACACTGTCTTTACCCGCAGGCCTGAGCGTTTGCCGCCCGCCCGTAATTTTGTGACGAATCAGCAGTCGTGATTCATGGCCGAATCTGAGCGAATTAAATGTATGTGCGATCCCGGCCGAATTTGGAACGATACCTTCACAAACGGGAGGATTGGCTCTTTGAGGACCATAAGGTTCGTAGCAGATTTCTACAGTTTCATTGATGGTTTCGTAAGGGTAGAAGGTTGTACGCCAGAGTATCTGCTCAATTTTCATAGGGCCTCCGAGCGGAGGGGTTGGTAAGTCTGCGAATCTGATACTGAATTGTGCAAGCCCGCTGCCAGCCAGTCGGAGATTTACGATGTCAGGTGCTATGGATTTCTCAATGGTCTTTTCTCCGGCGTAGCCATAGGCAGATCCCAGGATAAGTGCGGTAAAGAGTAGCGCTTTCATTATGCATTCCTTGTTTGTGTTTGGCTTTTTGAGTAAGGCCAATAAATTTTCAGTTTGTGGTGCTTGTATGTCGACGTATTAGTAAATGTTTAAACACATCGATAGCAGTTTTTCTGTAGTCCGCGCTCTGAGATGGGTGTAGGAATTTTCGGCTTTTTCTTAAATGTTGAAGCAGTCGTGCTTTGCTCTATCAAGTACCCGCAATGTCATCCGATAGAATGCCGAAATTAACTCGTCGTGGAGACAAAAAATGGAAGATGCATTTATCAGAATCAACGATCGGCTGGCGCATTACACGGCCAGGCCGGATCCGGCGTTTAGAACCGAGTCGGGGTATAAATCGGACGAAGAGGCGGTCATGCAGAAGCTTAGGCAATTCTGGGCAGATGAAAATATTCCGAATGATGTCAAGTTGTCGGGGTTTGAGCTTGATCTGGCTGACTTCGACCCCCGTAATACGAGTTTCAACGAAATGAAAACAATCGGCCTGCTCCTTCTGGATCTTGGCATTGTCGACTCGGCGACCCGTTCTGGGCTGGATTATGCCGGCGTAGAGTTTGATCGGAATGGCATGCAAATCAACAAGGACAAAAAAGTAAATGCCATTGCCTGGCTGCATATGAATCTGGATTTTCTAAAGAAAGAAATCAGCGAGGGGCACGGTTATGCACGAGATGGCCTGGTAAAATTTGAGCTGGCACTGACAGTCATGTTGGCGCTGGAGGATAAATCGAAGCGCTTTCATCCTGATTTTGTAGATGTACATGTTTGAGCGTTTTTTAATGAGTGTCCGGGTTTGTAAGAGGAAGCCGGACATCTCATGCGATCATTTACAAGGGCATTTTCACCGTTCCTCTGTAATGAGTTGGTTTGTCTTCCTCAATCCAGTCCAGAACGACCCGGAAGGTGCCTGTTCCCAGTTGTGAAGAGGGATCCAGTTGTTTGGATATCACAGTTTTCCATACGCCGTCTTGCAGCTTCTCAATGGTCACTGGCAAGCGCATCCCTCTTCGGGTGCGCAGCTCGATCCGGTGCGATGGTGTTGCGCAGTGCGCGGTATAAGGCCCATAAACAACCTTGTACTCACCCGGCTGAGCCATGCTTTCGTAAATGGTTTGAGTGACCTGCAGGCAGGATAGCGGATTGGCCAATGCTGGTTGATTAAAACCTGCAAGGCTAAATGCCAGTGCAAATGTAAGAATGAGTGCTTTCATGCTATGTTTCCTTTCGTTCTTGTTGTTTTTTGAGGTTAGGTCGATCAATGTTTTTAACCGACTAATAAAGCTTTAAGCACATTTCTGTCCTGCAGTGCTACCTGAAGATTATGTAGGACTTTTCTTTTCGCCTTGTAGGTCTTGTATGGTTTTTAATTTCACCCTTAATTAATCCTCGAAAACTCCGATAGTGCTGAAGTCATCACCGCACTCTTCAGGAGTACTCACCATGTCCAAACCCATCTGGGGCGACCTTCCGCCGTTTACCATCAGGCCTTCATCAATAACAAAGAAAAGTACGGTCAGCCCCACCAGTGCGCAGGCATTTCAGGTGCTCAGTGAAGTGGGCGAAAATGCCATTGCGCTCAATTCGCTGGCGATGGAAAAGAGCAACATGAAAAAACTGTTCAAGGGCTTCGACCCCGAACACATCACACCCAGGGAACTCAGCAAGGCGGGCACACTGCTGTACAAGAGCGGCTTCATTGATAATTTAACCGCTGACCTGATGAACCGTGCCGGCGCGGAGTTCGACAAGGCCGGTAAGGTCATCAATGCCGATGAGCCGATCAATGCGCTGGAATTTCTGGCCAATCAGATCGTGATCATGAGAGAGAAAACCGCGTGGGGCGACCCGTATGCGCAGACCTTGATGCCCGATTACGTGCGCGCCATTCATGTCATCCAGAATCTGCAGGCTTTCGCCAGTTCAGGCGACAGCTATGAAATGCAGAAGAGCAAGGCCGCGCAAAGAGATGGCATTCAATAACGCTAGTGCAGTGCGCGGCTGCCGGGTAGTTGGCTCAGTCGCGCGGCCAGCCTCAAGCGCTGCAGCGGGTCGTCGCTGAGCAGCAGGGCGTGTTCGAGGTCGAAGCGTTCGGCCTGCGGACAGTCGAGGGTTTCGTAGAGGCTGGCGCGGGCCATGTGGTCACTGCTGGTCGCTTCGCCGAGTTCGACGATGCGGTTGGCGTCCTTGAGGGCCGAGAGAAAGTCATCGTTGATCTGGTGCAGATGGCGCAGGTTACGTGACATGCGCTGTAACAGGCTCAAGGGGCTGGCACGGAGCATGTGTTCGGCGCGCAAGGTCATGTCCGGGCCGTACTGGCGCACCAGCAGCTCGCGGCAGTCCTTGGGGTATAGGCGGCGGCCGCTGCATGGGTCAAGTACATGATCGGCGCCGGGTACGCGCAGCAGGAAATGCCCCGGAAAATTCACGCCCTCCATGGGAATGCCCAGGCGCCGGGCGATTTCCATGGCCACCAGCGCAAGGCCCAACGGCTGGCCCCGGCGGCGTTGAACGATTTTGTGCAGCAGGGCGGATTCTGGCTTGGGCGGGTTCCACTCGTCACGCTGAAAGCCCAGGTTGATGAACTCGCGCAGCAGCGGCTGGGCCAGTTCGGTGACCGGCAGCGCGGGCAGCAGCGCGTTGATCTGGCGTTGCAGCCGGTCCATGTCTTCGAGGATCTGTGGTGGTGTAAAACCGGAGTCGTGCTCGGCACTGATCCATAGCGCCGCTTCAAATACCGCGATGGGCGTGCGTTGCAGGCAGGCCAGGCACTGTTGACGTGGAGTCATGATCTCCTCCCGCTCTTTCCTTGTTTCAAACCTGTTGTAGCCCTCTGGCCGGGTTTCGTCCAGCACTGGACGCACCAGCCACGCCGGCCGCGCATATTTTCCGATTCGGGCTACGATTGTGGAAGGTTCATGCTCAATACCATGAGCCTTTCGAGTGTCGGCCAACGCACCATTACCCGGTGCTGCCCGACGGTTCCATGCAGCCACAAGCTGCGAACCATGCGTACCACGCAGCCTCTGCGTGGCAGGAGTAGGCAATGTCCAATAACAACAATGAGCTTGCGTACACCCGTTATCTGGCCCCCGACGGCCACCTCATCGCACCGCTGCCCGCCTGGGCTGACGACTTCAACCTGCTGACAAGGCTGTATCGGCAGATGGTACTGACCCGCCTGTTTGACCAGAAAACCGTCGCCCTGCAACGCACCGGCCGCATCGGCACCTTCGCCCCAACCCTGGGCCAGGAGGCCATCGGCGTGGCCATTGGCAGCCTGATGCAGGCCGAAGACGTGCTGGTGCCGTACTACCGCGACACTGCCGTGCAACTGATGCGCGGGGTACGCATGGACGAGATTCTGCTGTATTGGGGCGGCGACGAGCGCGGCAGCGCATACGCGGAGCCTGCCGTTGCGCAGGACTTCCCTTTATGTGTACCGATTGCAACCCAGTCATTGCATGCCTGTGGCGTGGCCAGTGCTTTTAAAGTGCGCGGCGAGCATCGGGTGGCGGTCACTACCTGTGGTGATGGCGCGACCAGCAAGGGCGACTTTCTTGAGGCGTTGAATGTCGCCGGTGCCTGGCAATTGCCGGTGGTGTTCGTGATCAACAACAACCAGTGGGCGATTTCCGTGCCCCGGCGGATTCAGTGCGGTGCGCCAACGCTGGCGCAAAAAGCCATTGGCGCCGGGTTTCACGGTGAACAGGTCGACGGCAACGACATCATCGCTGTCTACGACCGGATGCGCATCGCCCTTGACCGTGCCCGCAAAGGCAAGGGGCCGGTGTTACTGGAGTGCCTGAGCTATCGACTTGGCGACCACACCACCGCTGATGACGCGACCCGCTATCGCTCGGCCGAAGAGGTCCGGCAGGCCTGGCAGGAAGAGCCGATCAAACGCCTGCAAAGCTTCATGGCCGGGCAGGGCATCTGGGATGAGGGCCGTGAGCAGGCGCTGATTGCCGAATGCCAGGCCTTGGTGCAAGACGCCGTCAACGCTTATGAAAGCCGCGCTGCGCAACCGCCCGAGTCGGCCATGGACCATGTCTATGCGCAATGGCCTGCGGCACTGGCCGAACAGCGCGAGTGGTTTATGGAGCGGGTCGCACGGCGTGAGGGGGGCGAACAGCATGAACAATGAAAAGATCACCTTGCTCGAAGCGGTCAACATGGCCCTGCACCGGGCCATGACCGAAGATGAAAACGTGGTGGTGCTGGGTGAGGATGTCGGCGTCAATGGTGGGGTGTTTCGTGCCACCCAGGGGCTGCGTGACAGCTTTGGTTTCAAGCGCGTGATCGACTCGCCGCTGGCCGAAACCATGCTCGGCGGGCTGGCAGTCGGCATGGCTGCACAAGGCCTGAAACCGGTAATGGAGATCCAGTTTCTGGGTTTTATCTATGCCGCCATGGAACACCTGGTGTCGCATGCCAGCCGCCTGCGCAACCGCACCCGTGGCCGCCTGAGCTGCCCGATGGTGTTGCGCGCGCCGATGGGCGCCGGCATTCGTGCGCCTGAACATCACAGTGAAAGCACCGAAGCGCTGTTTGCGCATATTCCCGGCTTGCGCGTGGTGATCCCGTCATCGCCGGCCCGGGCGTACGGGTTGCTGCTGGCCAGTATCGACGATCCCGATCCGGTGATTTTTCTGGAGCCGACCCGGTTGTATCGCATGAACCCGCAACCGCTTGTCGACGATGGCAAGCGCTTGCCGCTGGACACGTGTTTCACCCTGCGTGAAGGCAGCGATATCACGCTGGTGAGCTGGGGCGCCAGCGTGCATGAAACCCTGCAGGCGGCGCAGGCGCTGGCCGAGCGCGGGGTGTCGGCGGAAGTCATCGATGTGGCCTGCATCAAGCCGCTGGACCTGGACACCCTCGAAGCCTCGGTGCGCAAGACCGGGCGCTGCGTGATCGTTCATGAAGCGCCGCGCTCGTGTGGCGTGGGCGCAGAAATCGCCGCCAGCCTGTACGAGCGCGCCTTGCTCGACCTGCAGGCGCCGATTCAGCGTGTCACCGCACCCGATATCCCGCCGCCCCTGTACCGGCTGGAGCAGCTGTATATGCCGGGCGTCGAAGACATTCTGCATGCCTGCGATACCGCGCTGGACTACGCCTGAGACCCGAGGAGGTTGCGATGAAATTTTTCAAATTGCCCGACCTGGGCGAAGGTTTGCAAGAAGCTGAAGTGGTGCAGTGGCACGTCAAGGCCGGCGACAGCGTCAAGGCCGATCAACTGCTGGTGTCGGTCGAAACCGCCAAGGCGCTGGTCGATATTCCGGCGCCTTATGATGGGGTGGTGGCCAGGCTGTTTGGCGCCGATGGCGAGATTCTGCATGTGGGCGAACCGCTGATTGCCTTCGAAGGCGAGGGCGACAACGGCACCGTCGTTGGCAAACTGGAAGGCGGCGGCAGCCATGAAGATCAATTCTTCGTCGGTGCCGCGCCTTCGACCCGTGAGCACCTGGCCGCCCGTGCCACGCCTGCGGTGCGCCAGCTGGCCCGGCAACTGGGGGTCGAACTCAATGGCCTGACCGGCTCGGGCAATGACGGGCTGATCACCCGCAACGATGTGGAGGGTGCAGCCCAGGCCGAACGAGACCGCTTTGGCGGCCAGAAACTGCGCGGCGTGCGGCGCAGCATGGCGATCAATATGGCCCGCTCGCATGCCGAGGTGGTGCCCGTCACCTTGTTTGCCGACGCCGACCTGCATGCCTGGGGGCAGGCCCGCGACCCGCTGATTCGTATCGGCAAGGCCATGGCCGAGGCGTGCAAGGTCGAGCCGGTGCTCAACAGTTGGTTCGAGGGTAAATCGCTGTCGATTCGTCAACACGAACGGCTGGATCTGGGGATTGCCGTGGACACCCCGGACGGTTTATTCGTCCCGGTGCTGCGTGATGTGGGCGGCCGTAGTGCGCAGGATCTGAAAGACGGGCTAAGCCGCTTGCGCAATGATGTTAAGGCGCGTTCGATTCCACCGCAGGAAATGATGGGTGCCACCATTACCCTGTCGAACTTCGGCACGCTGTTCGGGCGCTACGCCAATCCGGTGGTGGTGCCACCGCAAGTGGCGATTCTCGGCGCCGGTGGCATTCGCGATGAGCCGGTGGCGGTCAACGGCGAAGTCGTGGTTCATCCGGTTTTGCCGTTGTCATTGACCTTCGATCATCGGGCGGTGACGGGCGGTGAGGCGGCTCGGTTTTTCAAGGCGCTGGTGCAGGCACTCGAGAAGCCCGAGTAAGTTCGGACAAGGCCAGCCGTGCCACGGCTGGCCTTTATTGGTGCTATTCCAGAAACAAACCTGAGCGTAATTCGGCGTTTTTCTGTGCATTTATCTCGATTAGTCTTTCGGTCTATCCACGAATGACAGGATGAATCCTTTGCGCATCGCCTACCTTTTTGACCCACTGTGCGGCTGGTGCTACGGCGCATCGCCGGTGCTTGAGCAACTGGTCAGCCTGCAGGAGTTTGCGGTAGAACTCTGGCCGACCGGATTGTTTGCAGACCGCAATGCTCGGGCAATGAACAAGAGCTTTGCCGAGTACGCCTGGTCGAACGACCAGCGTATCGAGCGCCTTACCGGGCAGCGTTTTACCGAGGATTACCAGAACAAGGTGCTCGCTGACCACGCCACACTGTTCGATTCCGGCCCCGCCACACGTGCATTGACCGCTGTGGCTGCCACGGCGCCAACGCTGGAACTGGCGGCCTTGAAAGCTATTCAGCAGGCGCGCTACATCAAGGGACTGGATATCACTGACAAGGATATTCTCGCGCAGACGCTTGACGATATCGGGCTCAAGCAAGCGGCGGATGTATTTTGTGCCCAGAGCGAAACGCTGCTGGCACTGAACGATGCACGCCTTGCGAAAAGTCGCGCAGTAATGGAAAGCCTGGGCGCCAATGGTGTGCCGGCACTGGTGGTCAGCCGCGGTAATGAAACGCGCCTGGTGAGTGCCAATGGGCTCTTTGCGAGCCTCGACACACTGCTGAACAGCCTGCGTACACTTTGATACAGCGGCTTGCAGCCTGACCCGTCAGCAGGGCGCTGCCCTTGCTTACGGGTCCTTTGCTCAATGTCGCGAAACCGTCACTCGGCTTCGGCACCATTGATCAGCTCGTTCAACGCGTCCGGCTGGCTCTTGAACGCGCGGGCAAACACATCGCGGTTCTTGGCCATATAGATGCCGGCTTCTTCAAGCTGCTCTTCCGTCAGCGACGGTACGGCTTTTTTCAACACGGACCCAAGCAACTCGGCGAGTTCCAGCATTTTGTCATGACGATCAGCTTCGGCTTTATCCATGAACAAACGCTCCAGATCTCGGCTGCTGCGGTATACCACTTCGACGGCCATTCACCACCTCACAAGCCTTTCAGATTGAATTACGATAGCTGTGTTTTTATACAGTGTCGAGCATACGCCATTCTTGCCTCTTATGCATAGTGGCTCATGCAGATCTTTTCCACTGTCAAACGTGCCTTGCGACAACGGGACGCGTCTACGAAGCTGGATCTGGCCTTGATCCTGCTTTACAAAGCTGGCCGCAATACCTGATTGGTTCTTGAGGAAATAGAAGATGAAGTGGGCAAACAACAGCCGCAAGCGCATGCATGATGGCGCCAACGCCATCGGGAACCTGCTGGTCGAAGGGTTTCATTATCTGGGGCTGTTTGCCATTGGCGGCGTCACGGCCTGGGCATCGGTCATGGCGTTCATGGAAATGCTCGACAAGGGCCATGCCAGCATCGATGACATTCTGCTGCTGTTCATCTATCTCGAACTGGGTGCGATGGTGGGGATCTATTTCAAGACCAACCATCTGCCGATCCGCTTTCTGCTGTACATCGCCATCACCGCGTTGACCCGCTACCTGATCGGCGATGTCTCGCACCACAAGGCGCCCGAAGTTGGCCTGCTGTACATGTGTGGCGGGATCTTTCTGCTGGCGCTGTCGGTCGTTGCCGTGCGCTATGCCTCGTACAAATTTCCGTCGAGCAAGGCCATCGATTCGACGGGCGAGTATGTGGGCGACAACGTCACGGATAAATAAAGCCGGACAACAAAATGCCCCGCCAGGTGCGGGGCATTTTCGTCAAGCGGCAAGCAGTCGGTTCAGATTCCGACCGAGAGGTTCGCACGATTGCGCAGCCAGTTGTGCGGCTGCACCGGGATGGTCAGTTGTTTGATCCGGTCGCTGTCGGTCATCGCCGCCAGGATGCTCATGGCGCTATGGCCCTGCTCGATGGCAATGCCGAACTGCACGCTTTCGATCAGGCGCCGCAAGCGCTTGGGTTCGTTGCGCTGCTCGGCGCTGATCAGCCGCTTGGCCACCACGCCGTCGTCGTTGGACAACGTCAGCATGATGCTGCCGTCCAGCCCTTGAATACTGAGGTTCACCCGGTAGTCGGGGTGAAACGTGTCAGTGATCATCTGAAAAGGATTGTCCGGATTGTCCATAAATTAATACCTGCTCATGGGGTCTGCATAAGTTGACCGGGTATTGATCCTTTTGGTTCTCAACGACAGATAAGCGGTCACGGATATGCCTGGGTCAATACAGCGTAGTCCCTCGGTTCACTTTGCGGTGGCACATGAGCGACTGTTCTGGTGTCGGTGGCGACGTGGACAACTATGCATGCTTCAGGCCAACGCCTGAAAAACACGCAGGCACAAAAAAGCGGGCCATCAAGGCCCGCTTTTGTCAGCGATCAGAGAGGTGGATCAGATGAGGCGAGCGACTTCTTTCTCCTGCTCTTTTTCAAGAAACTCTTCTTCCAGCAGCGCATCGGCGCTTTCTGTCGCGATCTCGTCCGGGGTCAGGACCACATTGCGTTGCTTGTCACGCAGCTTGCCCAGCAAGTGCTCCAGGGCGTGATCGAGTTTGACGGCGGCGCCGTCGATGGCCAGTTCGAGCGAGTCGGCCTTGTGGGTCACGGAAATTGGCTGGTGCCCTTTAGGGCGGGCCTCAAGCTGGCAACGAATATCGTTGGGGCCGGTTTTGTCGCCGTTTTCGTCGCGCAGATGGACTTCAACGCGGGTCAGGTAATCGTCATAACGTTCGAGCGTGCTTTCAAGGGTACTACGAACCCAATTCTCCAGTCGGATGCTGCTTTCGATGTGGTTATCGCTGTTGACCTGGATTTGCATAATTAATCCTTACTAGGGCTTGGCTCGTGCGAGGCGACACGTACGGCTCCTGAGCAGTCATACGTTTTTGTCTGCGCTCGAATACAGTGTTGGCGCCAAACGATTCATATTTCAAGCCCCCTTATGGAAGAAATATTTCGCACTAAAAAATTCACACATCTGTTCGCAGGAGCGGCTTCAGCCGCGAAAATCCAGAAAAATGCACATCTTCGCGGCTAAAGCCGCTCCTACGAGGTTAACTACCTGCCTCAGAATGCGACAGAGGTCTGCACATAAATGGTGCGTGGCTCGCCTACATATTTACCTTTGTTGTTGTCGTCGAACGAGCGGGTGAAGTATTCGCGGTTGAAAATATTCTTCACCCCGACCGCCACATTCAGGTCCGACAACTGCGGGCCGAAATCGTAGGCCGCACGGGTGCCGAACAGCATGTAGCCCGGAATCTTGCCGGTGCTGCCATCGGCGCTTTCGGCACGGGTGTTGGCGTTATCGGCAAACTGGTCGCTCTGGAACGCACTGTCGAGATTGAGCTTCCATGGCCCTTCGGTGTAGCTCACGCCCAGCGTGCCCTTGTGGCGCGACGAGAAGGGCACGCGGTTGCCCTTGTTCGGCCCGTCTTCACGGATGGTTGCATCGACGAAGGCATAGCTTGCGTATACATCGAAGCCCGCCAGCGCAGGCGTCAGGCCTTCAAGCGCATAGTTGATGCTGGTCTCGACGCCCTGATGACGGGTTTCGCCGCGAGCGATCACGCTGTCATTGGTCTGGTTGCTTTCGTACTGATTATCGAAGTTGATCAGGAACACGCCGATTTCTGCACGCAGGCCGCCGTCGTCATAGCGAGTGCCCAGCTCCCAGGTCCGGGCTTTCTCGGGTTTGACTTCGCCGCCAGCAACGCGGTTGGGCATCTGGCTGTACTGCACGCTGCCGAACGAGCCTTCGGTGTTGGCGTACAGGTTCCAGCTGTCGGTCAGGTGGTACAGCACGTTAAGCGCCGGCAGCGCGGTGTTGTAGTCGCCCTGGTATTTGACGTTGGTCAGGTTGTTGTTCTGCGCGGTGTCGATCATCTCGTAGCGAATGCCCGGCGTGATGGTCCACTTGCCGATGTCGATACGGTCGTCGAGGTAAAACGCATTGGCTTCGGTGGCGCCGCGGGTGTCGCGGTCGTTGCGGCTAGCGGTGGTCGGCAGGGCGCCAGTCAGCGGCTCGCGAAAGCGCAGCTCGTGGCCGGCCTCGTTGATGTAGCGGTAGCCGACGCCAACTTCGTGCCAGCTCTCGCCCAGCGCGAAACCTTGCGAAAAACGGGTTTCCAGGCCTCGCACCCAGTACTCGCGTGGCGACAGCGACATGAACGTGCCCTGGTCCAGATAGCCGCTGCGCAGGGTCTTGGTGAAGAAGGTATTGGCGGTGAAAACGCGCGCATCCTGCTCGTAGCGGTAGCCGAAGTTGGCCAGCGTGCGGCGGCCCCAGAACTTGTCTTTCAGGCGCGTGGACTGGTACGGGTCTTCCTTATAGGCCGCGACGCTCAGGCCGCCGGGCATGTCCGCTTCGCCCTCGTAGTACTGGGCCATGGCATTGAGGCTATTGGCCTCGTCGATCTGGTATTTGCCCTTCAGAATCAGGTCGTCGATCTGCGTGTCGCTGTGCTCGCGCCAGTCGCCGCCACGCACGCCGGAGTACAGAATCGCGCCGCCCAGGCCGTTGTCGGCGGTGCCGCCGGCCAGCAAATTACCGGTGGTCTTGAAGCCGTCCTGGCTGGACGACGGGCTGACCTGGGTCTGAACGCTGCCCTTGACCGTCGGCTTATCGGGAATGGCGCGGGTCACGAAGTTGACGATGCCGCCGACGTTCTGTGGGCCATAACGCACCGCGCCGCCGCCGCGTACCACGTCGACCGCATCCATGTTGCCAAGGCTGATCGGCGCCAGCGACAACTGCGGCTGGCCGTACGGCGCGAAGGGCACCGGGATGCCGTCCATCAGCACCGTGGAACGCGATGCCAGGCGCGGGTTGAGGCCGCGAATGCCGAAGTTCAGCGCCATGTCATGGCTACCGGTGCCATTGTTTTCCGGCGCGTTGACGCCGGGAATACGATTGAGCACTTCGCGGGCGCTGCTGGCGCCGACGCGCTCGAACTCCTCACGACGGATCACGTCACGGGCGCCGGCATGTTCAAAGACGTTGTCCTGCTTGGCCTCGCCCAGCCAGTCGCCGACGATGCTCGATGCACCCAGCTCGATCGGTGCATTGACCGCTGTGTTCACCACCGGTTGCAGGGTAAACCCGTCCTGGCCATCGGCCTGCGCCTGCAAGCCGGTGCCGTCCAGCAATGCTGCAAGACCCTGCTCGGGCGTGAACTGGCCTTGCAGGCCACGGCTGCGCAAGCCCTGGGTCAGTTGCGAGCCATAGGAAATCAGCACGCCCGACTCACGGCCAAACTGATTCAGCGCTGCTTCCAGCTCGCTGGGGGCAATGTGATAGGCCTTGGCCGGGGCGTCGGCATACGCCAGCGGCAGACCGGCCAGCGACAGGCCGGCACCAAAGATGACATGGCGCAGCGTGCGCACCAGCGGGGACAGTGGAAGAGGGCGAGCAGACATTCGGACGTCCTTTGACGTAAGGGGTTGAGAGGTGCTTTCCCTGTCTGTCACGCGAGCAATCAAAAACGGCTCACCGGATTTGAAATTTTTTCTAAGCCTTGGCCTGCACCGTCACCCAATAGCGGGTAACGCGCTGCACCTTCACCGGCAACGCTACTTCCAGCATGTCCAGAATCCGCTCGCTGTCGGCCAGCGGATAACTGCCGGAAATCAACAGGTCAGCCACCTTGTCATCGCATTTCAGCCGGCCACGACGGTAGCGGCCCAGCTCTTGAACAAAGTCCGCCAGGCGCATGCGCGAGGCCACCAGCATGCCGTCGGCCCACGCGCCGTTGCTGGCGTCCAGCGCCTGCACCTGGCCCCAGGCATTGCGGTCGAAACTGACCTGCTGACGGGCTTGCAGCAGCAACGCCGGGCCACTGTGCGCCGTGGGTTGCAGTTGCAACGTGCCGTCCAGCAGCGCCAGGTGCGTGCGCCCCTCGAACTGACGCACATTGAAGCGGCTGGCCGCGTTACCCGCCTGAATCCGGCCTTCGCCGGTCAGCAGGTTCAGCGGGCGTGAGTCGGCAGCGGCCGTCATCAGCATTTCACCCTGCAACAGGCGGATCAGCCGCTGGCCGCTGTCGTAACGCACGTCTACGGCGCTGGCGGTATTGAGCTGCAACTGGCTGCCGTCGCTCAGCGCTACCTTGCGGCGTTCACCCACTTTGCTGCTGTAGTCGGCCAGCAACGATTGCATGGCCTGCTCGTCGCGCAGGCTCCAGCCCAGCGTGCCGCCCACCCCCAATAGCACCAGCAGCTTGAGCGCGTGACGCCGGCCGGCCGATTTCGGCGCACCCAGGGCAGCATGCGCCAAGGGTGAAGACAAACCGCCCAGGCGCTGATTGACCCGCTGGATATGCGCCCAGGCGCGCTGGTGCTCACTGTGACCGTTAAGCCATTGCTGCCAGGCCTGCTGGCGTGCAGCGCTGAGTGCGCCTTCTTGCATTTCGATCAGCCAGGCCACGGCCTGACGCGCCACGGCGGGGGCGATATCGGATTTGTTCAGCGATTCGCTGTTGTTCATGAATATCGACTCACAGCGCGAAATAGCAACGCAACGCGGCCTTGTTCAGGTGACGCTTGACTGTCGCGATGGAGATGCCCAGTTGGGCGGCAATTTCGCCATGGCTCAGGCCATCGACCTGCGACAGCAAAAAAGCGCGCTTTACCGCCATTGGCAAGCCATCGAGCAAACGGTCCAGCTCGACCAGCGTTTCGAAAATGATCGCCCGGTCTTCTTCGGACGGCGCCACACACTCCGGCAGTTCGGCCAGTGCCTGATACCAGGCACGCTCCAGATCCTGGCGCCGGTAATGGTTGCTCAGCACCCGTTTGGCAATCGTCGTCAGGAACGCCCGAGGCTCGACCAGTTGCGGCGTATCACGGGCCAGCAGCACCTTGACGAAGGTGTCCTGAGCCAGGTCGGCGGCATTGTCCGGGCAGCCCAGGCGCCGGCGCAACCACGTGGTCAGCCAGGAATGATGATCCTGATACAGGCCTTCAAAGCTTGGGTGCACGGCAGGCTGGGCTGTGGGCATGGCGGTGTGCGATCCACGACGGAAGGAGAAGAGGGCGCAGATTCTGGCAGACTCTTTTGCGCGTGAGAATATTTATCATTACTATTGGCCGCGCTTTTCTCCCTATTCTCTTGTCAGTCGCGAGTCTCCCGATGGACGGCACGGTTACCAGCACTCCCCCAAAAGCCACGTCGCGTGTGCCCAAGGCCAGGCAGGCGGGCGTTTCAGTGGCCTATCGTCTGGCCGTGGCCTCGCGCTTTCTGGCGGCGACCTTTGCCGGTTACCTGCTGGCTTCGCTGTTCAGTGTATGCCTGACCCGCTGGTTGCCGTTGCCACGCGCCGAGGCGGTGCTGACCGGCATGATGCTGTCGTTCCTGGCGTACCTGGGTGCGTTCATCTGGTGCTTCGCTTGCCGCACGGCCTGGCGGGCATGGGGCGGCGTGCTGTTGCCATGTGCAGTCCTTGGCGCCGTCTATGGCTGTGACCGGTGGCTGCTATGAAAGAGGGTTTTCGCCAAGCCATGGCCTGGCTGCACACCTGGTTGGGGCTGATCTTCGGCTGGTTGCTGTTTGCGATTTTCCTGACCGGCACGCTGTCGTACTTCAGGGCTGAAATCACCCACTGGATGACCCCCGAAGTCACTGCGCACACCCTGAACGCCGGCAACAGCGTGCGCCTGGCGCAGGATTACCTGCAACGCAGCGCGCCCACCGCGACGCGCTGGTTCATCAACCTGCCCGATGCGCGCGAGCCGGGTCTGGGCGTGATGTCGATGATGCCGGGCAAGCCGGGCGAGCGCGGCAAGTTCGAGCGCAAGACCCTCGATGCACAGACCGGCGCCGAGGTGCAGGCGCGCAAGACCCGTGGTGGCGACTTCTTCTACCGTTTCCACTTCCAGCTGGAAATGCCGCACCCGTGGGGGCGCTGGCTGGCCACCATGGCGGCTATGGTGATGTTCATCGGGCTGATCACCGGGATCATTGTGCACAAGAAGATCTTCAAGGAGTTCTTCACCTTCCGCCCCGGCAAGGGCCAGCGCTCCTGGCTGGACGGGCATAACGCGCTGGGCATTCTGGTGCTGCCATTCCACCTGATGATCACCTACAGCAGCTTGCTGTTTTTCATGTCGATGGTCATGCCGGCAAGCATTCTGAGCACCTACGGCACCGATTCACGGGCCTATTACGATGAGCTGTACCCGGCCTCGGTCACCCCCAAGGCGCAGAACGTGCCCGCCGGCATGGTCGCGTTCGATTCACTTTTGCAGGTGGCTAACCAGCGTTGGGGCGAGAACCGTGTCGGGCGGCTGATTATCAATAATCCGGGTGATGCCAGCGCGTCGGTGGTGATCTATCGCGACACCCACGACCGTGTGGTCCGCCGCAGCGGCGATATCCTGACCTTCGATGCCACCAGTGGCGTGTTGCAGTCCGACAGCGGTCCGGACAAAGGCGTGCCGTCGGTGGTCACCGAGGCGTTTTACGACTTGCACATGGGCCAGTTCGCCGGCCCGGTGATGCGCTGGCTGTACTTCATCTTCGGTATCGCCGGCACCGCCGTGATCGGTACCGGGCTGGTGATGTGGCTGGGCAAGCGCGCCCTCAAGCACGCCAAGGCCGGCGTCTTGCCGTTCGAGTTGCGTCTGGTACAAGTGTTGAACATCGCCAGCATGGCCGGGCTGATGATCGCCGTAGCGGCGGTGTTCTGGGCCAACCGCTTGTTGCCGGCCAGCATGGCCGGGCGCGAGAAGTGGGAAGTGAATGCGTTCTTCATCCTCTGGGGTCTGTCGGTGCTGCATGCGCTGTTGCGTAACGGGCAAACCGCCTGGCGCGAACAACTGGGCTTTGCCGCGCTGCTGTTTGCAGGCTTGCCGCTGCTGGATTTACTCACCAGCCGCGCACACCTGATCGAGTCCTTGCGCGCAGGTGACTGGGTGCTGATCGGCTTCGACCTGACCGCGCTGGGCACCGGGCTGATTCTGGGCTGGGCGGCGCTGAAATTCCGCAACAGGCCGGCCGTGGTCAAGCCTGCGCGCAAGCTGGTTGCCGCACAGGAGGCCAACTGATGTTGCTGCCTGCGTTGCTGTGCTATGTCGGCTTCACCGCGTTGTGCCTGTCGATGGAACGTCATTACAGCGACCTGCTGGCCGGCAAGCCGAGCCTGCGCCGCCGTCGTCTGCTCAAGGCAACGGGCTGGTTGCTGCTGGTGGGATCAAGCTGGGCAGCGGTCGGCGCCGAAGGCTGGACCATGGGCCTGGTGAAGTGGAGTGCAGTGTTGATGGCAAGCGCCGTGCTGCTGGTGTTTCTGATGCCTTACCGCCCGCGCTGGGTGCTTGGCCTGGCCGGCGCCGGCCTGTTGCTCAGCCCGCTGGCGGCATGGTTATCATAGGTCAGCACTGTCGCGCAGCAAACACGGGCTCACTCTCATCAAACATAAAATAACTTATTGATTTTATTGAATTAAAAAAACACCAACCTGTAGGAGGCAGCTCTGCTGGCGATTGAGCGCAAAGCGCTCACAGAAATTTCTGAAACGCTGACATTTTACGACTGCTGCGCAGCCGATCGCGGGCAGAGCCCCCTCCTACAGGTTGATCTGCACCCCAAAAGTTGGACACCCATCTGACTTTCTGGGGTGTTTTCATGGGCAAGTACTCTACGCAGTTCAAAATCACAGCGGTCAAGGACTACATCGACGGCATCGATGGATTTCGC
>NZ_BAAILM010000061.1:0-758 GCF_054589175.1 Pseudomonas sp. 3A(2025)
TGATCTGCACCCCAAAAGTTGGACACCCATCTGACTTTCTGGGGTGTTTTCATGGGCAAGTACTCTACGCAGTTCAAAATCACAGCGGTCAAGGACTACATCGACGGCATCGATGGATTTCGCAAGGTTGCCAAGCGACAGGCCATCGATGTCAGCCTGCTTCGACGCTGGGTCGCCAGCTATCAAGCGCTAGGCGCTGCTGGACTTCGTTCTCGAGGGCACCATTACAGCGCGGCATTCAAGCTCTCGGTCATCCAGTGTCGGTATGAACAGCAGCTCTCCCTACGAGAAGTCGCAGCCCGATTCGGCCTTGGCTATTCCTCCTGTGTGGGCATTTGGGAACGCCAGTACTACAGTGGCGGTCTTTTAGCCCTTAACGCGTCCAAACGAACGAGGAGCGTTACCATGCCCAAGAAGCAATCCGCTCATGACGTCCACGCACAGGACGACGATTCGAAAAGCCTGGAACAGCTCAAGGCAGAACTCGAATACCTGCGCATGGAGAATGCCTACCTAAAAAAGCTCGAAGAGGTAAAGAAGGCGCAGAGCCAGAGTCCTCGGCCAGGGAAAAAACCCTCACCGTAGTAGCGCTGAGGCCGGTATTCCCTCTGGAGGGCTTGTTGAAAGTGGCCAGCCTGGCGCGTAGCACGTTCTATTACCAACTTGGTGTGCTTCAAAAGCCTGACAAGCATGCTTCGCTGAAGGCAAAGATTCAGGCGCTCTATGCTCTGCACGAGGGGCGGTTTGGCTACCGCCGG
>NZ_BAAILM010000062.1:0-10360 GCF_054589175.1 Pseudomonas sp. 3A(2025)
CCGGCGGTAGCCAAACCGCCCCTCGTGCAGAGCATAGAGCGCCTGAATCTTTGCCTTCAGCGAAGCATGCTTGTCAGGCTTTTGAAGCACACCAAGTTGGTAATAGAACGTGCTACGCGCCAGGTTGGCCACTTTCAACAAGCCCTCCAGAGGGAATACCGGCCTCAGCGCTACTACGGTGAGGGTTTTTTCCCTGGCCGAGGACTCTGGCTCTGCGCCTTCTTTACCTCTTCGAGCTTTTTTAGGTAGGCATTCTCCATGCGCAGGTATTCGAGTTCTGCCTTGAGCTGTTCCAGGCTTTTCGAATCGTCGTCCTGTGCGTGGACGTCATGAGCGGATTGCTTCTTGGGCATGGTAACGCTCCTCGTTCGTTTGGACGCGTTAAGGGCTAAAAGACCGCCACTGTAGTACTGGCGTTCCCAAATGCCCACACAGGAGGAATAGCCAAGGCCGAATCGTGCTGCGACTTCTCGTAGGGAGAGCTGCTGTTCATACCGACACTGGATGACCGAGAGCTTGAATGCCGCGCTGTAATGGTGCCCTCGAGAACGAAGTCCAGCAGCGCCTAGCGCTTGATAGCTGGCGACCCAGCGTCGAAGCAGGCTGACATCGATGGCATGTCGCTTGGCAACCTTGCGAAATCCATCGATGCCGTCGATGTAGTCCTTGACCGCTGTGATTTTGAACTGCGTAGAGTACTTGCCCATGAAAACACCCCCAGAAAGTCAGATGGGTGTCCAACTTTTGGGGTGCAGATCACTTATTGATTTTATTTAATTAAAAACACCACGTGTAGGAGGGAGCGGGCGGCGATCCGTCTCTGCTGGCGATTGAGCGCGAAGCGCTCACAGGAATCGTCGAAACGCTGCAAATCTACGACTGCTGCGCAGCCGATCGCGATGGTCCGGCATTCCGGCAGAGCTCCCTTCTACAGGTCCCATGTTTGCTGCGCGACAGCGCGGCGCCGGGTGATCTCCTACAAGCCTGTGCCGGTCAGTTAATGATCGGCGCAGGCTTGTACGCCTATCAATACGCGTAGCGCACCGTGGTCATGAAGTTGCGGGGAGCACCATAAAGGCCGGCGGCGGTGGTGGTCAGGTATTCCTTGTCGAACAGGTTATTGACGTTAAGCGCAATCGAAGTCGACGCGTTGATCTGATAACGGGCCATCAGGCTGGCCAGCGCGTAGCTGCTTTGAGTGGTGGCGTAGCTGAGGTTGTAACCGGCTTCGCTCTGCCAGTTCACGCCACCGCCGACGGTGAGTTTGTCCAGGGCGCCGGGCAGGCGGTAGGTGGTGAACAGCTTGACGCTGTTGCGCGGGATTTCGGTGACGATGCGTTTGTCATCGTCGTTGAAGCTGACGCTGTAGGAATAGCCGCCGGTGAACTGCCAGCCATCGAGGATTTCGCCGTTGAATTCCAGCTCGACGCCTTCGCTGGTGGTGCCGTTTTCAGCCTTGTAGGCCTGAAAGCCGCTGGGTTGCAGCAGGTTGCCATCGGCCACGGCCAGGTTGTCCTGCTCGACCCGAAACAGCGCCAGGCTGGTGTTGAGGCGGTTGTCGTTGAAGCTGGCTTTGATACCCACTTCGTAGCCGGTGCCTTCTTGCGGGTCCAGCGGCGTGCCTTTGACATCGCGGATGTTGGCGTTCTGCGGGTTGAAAATCTGCGTGTAGCTGGCGTAGGCGGTCCAGGTGTCGTTCAGGTCGTAGACGAAGCCGGCGTACGGAATGACGATGCCGTTTTCGGTGCGTTCGGTCCTGGTGGTCGAGCCGCCGTACAGCCAGCTTTTGTTTTCGCGGTTCCAGTCCACCACGCGTGACCCGAGGATCAGGCTGGCCTTGTCGGTCAGGTGCCAGCGCGAGGTCAGGAAGGCCGCGTACTGGGTTTCGGTCAGGTCGCTGGCGCCGGTCTTGGTGAAGGTGGGCTTGGGCGACTGGCCGTCCCAGGTATAGATATTGGCGATGGTGCCCGGGTAGCTGCTGCCCGGGCGTTGCCAGCCGCCATAGTTCGACGTGCCGCGCTCTTCAAGGCGCGACAGGGTGACGCCGGTGATCAGCTCATGCTCGCGGCCCAGAAAACTGAACCCGCCCGTGGCGTAGGCATCGAGCTTGTCCTGGGTCGGTGTGGCCTCCCAACGGGTCGGCATGATGTAGCCACCAGCACCGGTGGCGGGGTTGATCGCGCCGTCCATGTAGGTGACCACGGTGTCGTAGTCGTTACGCGAGTGGCTGTATTCGACTTTGCCGCTCCAGCCATTGTCGAACTGATGCTCGACCGAGGTGAATACGGTGCTTTGCTTGCGATCGTAGTACGACCAGTCCGGGGCGCTGTTGAACGAACGCTTGATGTCGGTACGCCCGCCATCAACGGTGAACAGCGGAAAACCGGTGCGCATCGGCGCGTTGGAATGGGTCACCTGATGGCTGAGTCCCAGGGTCAGCAGCGTCGACTCGCTCAGGTCCAGTTCGGTGATGCCGTAGAGCGTCGAGACCTCCTGGCTGAAGCGGTCGATCCAGGCGTGCTGATCTTTCTGATCAGCCACGAAGCGGCCACGCAGGGTGCCGCTGTCGTTCAGCGCACCGCCGGCGTCGATGCTCAGGCCGTAGCGATCCCAACTGCCAGCTTCGGCCGACAGCAACACTTGCGGCTCGGTGGTGGGGCGCTTGCGGATCAGGTTGATGGTCGCCGACGGGTTACCCAGGCCACTGATCAGGCCAGTGGCGCCGCGTACCACTTCGATGCGGTCGTACATGGCGGTGTTCTGTGTGTAGTTGTCCATGCTCGACGAGGTCGGCACGCCGTCGATTTCAAAGTTGGTGATGCTAAAGCCGCGCGACAGATACGGCGTGCTGTCGGCACCGATGCTTTCGCGAATCACGGTGATACCGGCGGTGGCATCCAGTGCGTCGGTGAGGGTTTCCAGTTTCTGGTCTTGCAGGCGCTGTTGGGTCAGCACGGTGACCGATTGCGGGGTCTCCTTGATCGACAGGTTCAGGCGCGTCGAGCTGCTGGACGATTCGGTGGTGTACGACCCGGTGCCTTCGGTGGTCGAGCCCGGCGCCTTGCCGGAAATGCTGACCGCGCCCAGTTCCATCGCGGTTTCGCCGGGCGCGCTTCGCGGTACCAGCACGAAACCGCCATTACCCTGCCGACGGGCTTGCAGGCCGCTGCCGGCCAGCAGCCGCTCAAGGCCTTGCTCGACGGTGTAGCTGCCTTGCAGGCCGGGCGAGGTCAATGCCTGGGTCTGGCTGCTGGCGAACGACAGCGTAACGCCTGCATCGATGGCGAACTGACTCAGCGCCGTGCCCAGCGGGCCTTGCGCGATATCGAAACGGCTGACCTGATTCTGCTCGGCGGCAAAGCCCGGCGTGGCGATCAAGGGCATTGTGATCAGGCCGAATACAGCCAGATGGATGGCGCGGGCCAGTGGAAGACGGGGCATCGGATTTTCCTGGGTTAGCGTGGCACACATGCGGCAGTTTTCGCCGCTTCAGTGCATGGCCGCATGAGAATGAAAATCAGCAACCCCTTGAAGAATTTTTTTACGCGGCCTCGACCGACACCCAATAGCGCGTCAGGTAGCGCACCCGAACGGGCAGCGAGAGGGCCAGGTTTTCGAGAATGGTGTCGGTATGGTCCAGATCGAAACCGCCCGATACGCGCAAATCGGCCACCGCATCACTGCACCTCAATACACCTGGCCGGTAGCGTTCAAGTTCCACCAGCAGGTCGGCCAGCCGCCATTCCAGCACCATCAGCCGACCGCGCAGCCAGGCATCGCTATGGGCGGGCAGGGGGGCAGGCTGGCCCAGCCGGTCATGATCGAACTGCGCCTGCTGGCCAGCCTCCAGCCGTAACAGGCCGGCCGGATTACCGGCCGGGCGCAGTTCCACTGCATGTTCCAGCACCCGCACTTCGGTTTGCGCCGTTTCACTGCGCACACTGAAACGGGTGCCTAGCGCGCGAATACTGCCCTCGGGCGTATGCACCACGAAAGGCCTGCCGGCGGGGTCTTTCGCGGTTTCGATCAGCACCTCGCCATGATGCAGACGCACCTCGCGCAGGCTCGCGCTGTAATGCACGTCCACTGCGGTATGGGTATTGAGGTGCAGTTGGCCGCCATCGGCCAGTTGCACCTGACGCCGCTCGCCTTTGCCGGTGCGCAGCGTTGCCAGCCGCGCCGACAGCGGCTCGACGCTATTGAGGCCCCAGCCTGTGGCTCCGACCGCCAGCAGCAGGCCCAGCACTTTGGCCACCGAGCGGCGTCGGGCCCGAGCGCCGGCCAGGGTCGGTAGCGCCACGTCTTGCGGCAGCCCGCCCAACTGGCGTTGCAGTTTTTCCACACGCGCCCAGGCCTGCACATGGCGGGCGTCCTGCTCCAGCCAGGCCTGCCAACCGCTGCGGTCGGCCTGACCCGGCGCGGCGGCACTGAGCTGTACATACCAGGTGGCGGCGGCTTCAAGCACCTTGCGATCAAGCACCGCTCAGTCCTCCACCAGCAACAGGCACTCGGTCATGGCGCGGATCATGTGTTTTTTCACCGTCGTCACCGACACACCCAGCCGCTCGCCGATGGCGGCATAGCTCAGGCCTTCGAGTTGCACTGCCAGAAAAATCGACCGGGTGCGCTCGCCCAGCCCGTCGAGCATGGCGTCTACCGCTGTCAGCGTTTCGATGATCGACAGCCGCGTCTGCGGCGAAATATCCAGCGGTTCAGGGCGCAACATCAAGGCATCCAGATACGCCTGCTCTACCGCCCGGCGGCGAAACTTGTCGATCATCAACGCCCGCGCAATCGCACTCAGGTACGTGCGCGGCTCACGAATCGCCTCGACATTGCGCGCCGTCAGCACCCGCACGAACGTGTCCTGGGCAAGGTCCGCCGCATCGCTCGAATTCCCCAGCCGTGCGCGCAGCCAGTTATTCAGCCAGCCGTGGTGTTGCTGGTAGAGGTGATGCAGGGAAGAGGAGTCGAGTGCAGACATGGCAGCCGTGTATGTGAGAATGATTCTCTACATTGTTGGCGCAAATCCGCTTTCATGACAAGGGTTGGTTTTCAAGACATTTCCTACACCATCTCCAGCCGTTGCTTACGCAACGGTGCCGGCCAGGCGCGGTCGATGTCGGCGAGGTCTTGCGCACTGAGCACAATGTCGGCGGCGGCCGCATTCAGGCGGATGTGGTCCGGGTTCATGGCCTTGGGAATGGCAATCATATTGTCCTGGCGCAGTACCCAGGCCAGGCTGATCTGCGCGGGCGTGGCGTTATGGCGCCGGGCGACTTCCTGCAGGGCAGGGTGCCAGAGCAGATCGCCGCCCTGGCCGATAGGGCAGTAGGCCATTAACGGCAGGTGACGGTTGGCCGCCCAGGGAATCAGGTCGAATTCGATGCCGCGTTGCGACGGGTTGTACAGCACCTGATTGGTCACGCAGCGCGGATCGTCCAGTTCCAGCAAGTCCGAGACATCGAAGTTCGACACGCCCCAGGCGCCGATCTTGCCTTGCTCGCGCAAGCGCTCGAAGGCCTGCACGGTTTCGAACAACGGGTACTGGCCCCGCCAGTGCAGCAGGTACAGGTCGATGTAATCGGTGTGCATGCGCCGCAGGCTGGCTTCGCAGGCCTTGGGAATGCCCTGACTGCTGGCGTTGAACGGGTAAACCTTGCTGACGATGTACAGCTTGTCGCGCTGGCCGGCGATGGCCTGGCCGACGATTTCTTCCGCGCCGCCGTCGGCATACATCTCGGCGGTGTCGATCAGGGTCAGGCCTTGCTCGATGCCCAGGCACAGCGCGGCAATTTCATCCGAGCGCTGATGATTTTTTTCGCCCATGTGCCAGGTGCCCTGGCCCAGTGCCGGGACGGTCTTTCCTGCCAGTGTCAAAGTACGCATTGATTAAGCTCCAGCCCGCCAGACGATTGCCATTTGAGGGGTAATCGTCAATCTGGTTCCGGTCGATAGATCAAACCCGAAAGGGTTTGAGCCAGCCGTTGAGTTGTTCGCTCAAACGCGCCAGATTCAGGCTCGCGCTGCTCGACTGTTCGGCGGCCAATGCAGTGCCTTGCGACAGTTGTGCGGTCTGGGTGACGTTCTGGTTGATGTCGTCGACCACGTGCGATTGTTGCAAGGTGGCGCTGGCAATCGAGGCATTGAGGCCGTTGAGGTTGCGCAGCGCCTGGCTGATCGAGGTCAGACTCTGGCCAGCCAGATTGGCCTGCTCCAGCGTCAGGTCAGAGGCGCGACTGCTCTCGCCGATGACTTTTACGGCCGCATTGGAGTGATGCTGCAAGCGCTCGATCATGCCTTGAATCTGTGCCGTGGACTTCTGCGTGCGCTGGGCCAGCAGGCGCACTTCGTCGGCAACCACGGCAAAGCCGCGGCCCTGTTCACCGGCACGTGCCGCCTCGATGGCGGCATTGAGGGCCAGCAGGTTGGTCTGCTCGGCAATCGAGCTGATCACCTCCAGTACGCCGCCGATCTGCGTGCTCTCGGCCGACAGGGTGCGCATGACCTCGACGGCCTGATCGATGGTGGCGGACAACTGCTGGATCTGACGCAGGCTGCCGTCGATATTGACCAGACCCTGCTGTGCTTCGGACTCGGCACTGCGCATTTCGCTGGCCGCATGCTCGGCATTGCGTGCCACATCCTGCACGCCGTAGGTGACCTCATTGACCGCTGTGGCCACCAGCTCCATTTGTTGCGACTGCTGCTGGCTGCGTGCTTGTGCCTGCTCGGCGCTGCTGCCCATGTCTCTTGAGGCGTCACCCAACGCCACGGCCGACTGCTGCAACTGGCTGATCACATGGCGCAACTGGGCAATAAACGTATTGAAATGCTGGCTCAGCAGGGTGATTTCATCGCTGCCCTGGGTTTCCAGAGTGCGGGTCAGGTCGCTTTCGCCGCTAGCCACATTGGCCATAGCCTGCACCGCCGCCCGCAAAGGCACCACGATGCTGCGCACAATCACGATCACCAGCAACGCCATCAGCACGCTGATCGCCAGGCAGACCAGGGCGGCCTTGATGACTTGCCCCTGAAACTCGGCGGCAACGTCATCGACATACACGCCAGAGCCGATGATCCAGCCCCAAGGCGCGAACAACTGCACATAGGACGTCTTGCGCACCGGCTCGCTGGCGCCGGGCTTGGGCCAGCGGTAATCGATGATCCCGGAACCCTGACGCTTGGCCACCGCGACCATCTCGTTGAACAGCGCAAAGCCGTCCGGGTCCTTGATGCCCGACAGGTCCTGGCCTTCAAGCTTGGCGTTCATGGGGTGCATGATCATGACGGGGCGCAGATCGTTGATCCAGAAGTAGTCGTTCTGGTCGTAACGCAGCCCGCGAATCGCCGCCAGCGCCTGCTGTTGCGCAGCCTCGCGGGTGAGGGTGCCGGCGGTTTCCAGGCCGTGGTAATGATTGAGCAGGCCACTGGCGGTCTGCACCACATGCATGGTTTTTTGCGCTTTGGCCAGGTACAGATCGTCATGGATCTGTTTGAGCAGCGCGGCGGCGAGGATAAACAGCATCAGGACACAGACGACCAGAATCAACCACAACCGCCGACTGATGGAAAGATGGCGCATGCTCATGGCATCGACCTCGCTTGTTATTGTTATTTACGCTGTCGGCCCATCGTGACCAGAATTGAGCGTTTGGTCACGAAATTTTTCATGCCTTTTTGCTACTACCTTTGGCTAATGGTCAAAGGCTTACACGGCGTGGCGGCATTCAGCCATTTGCGGCATCAGGTCATGCTCGTAAGATGGGATCCAACAGCCGTAGCCAAGGAAGCGCCACGGTGATCATGGATGATCGACCATTGCCAGGATGGCTACCGACAGGGAGTTGGAATGGTCATGTGCAAAGAACCCGCCTCGGCGGGTTTTTGCATTTTTGGGTTTTGAATAAGCCTGAAAGGGTTGGGGCAGAGCTTTCCGATGGAAGGTGTAACCAGATGTGAAAAAACTGTGATTTGATAGGAATGCTTCTCAAAAGCGGCTATCAGTATTTCGCCTTTGAGAAGAGTCCGCGTTGCCAGGGAGGCGCTCATCACTCTTTCCCAGGTACATCGCTCCATGGCCTTCTCTTTCCCGTCCCGCCCGACCCTGCTTGCTCTGTGCTGTTCTGCCAGCCTCATGGCCCACGCCACCGATCAGGTTGTCGAACTGGGCGCTACCGACGTCAACGCCAGCGCCGTCAAAACCAATTCCAATACCCTGCCTGAAGCCTTTGCCGGTGGTCAGGTAGCCCGCGGCGGGCAAATGGGCGTGCTGGGCAATCAGGACAGCATGAACGTGCCGTTCAAGATGACCAGCTACACCTCGAAACTGATCGAAGACCAGCAGGCTGAAGACGTGGGCGATGTGCTGCTCAATGATCCGTCGGTGCGTCAGTCGTTCGGCTTTGGCAACCAGTCGCAGATATTTATCATTCGTGGGCTGCCGTTGGGCGGCGACGACATTTCCTACAACGGCCTGTATGGCGTGCTGCCACGGCAGATCTTGTCCACCGATGCCGTCGAGCGTGTTGAAGTGTTCAAGGGACCGAACGCTTTCATCAATGGCGTCAGCCCAACCGGCAGCGGCCTGGGCGGCAGCGTCAACCTGCAGCCCAAGCGTGCCGGCGACACGCCGACGCGCCGTTACACCCAGGACATCAGCACCGATGGCCGGATTGGCGAGCACCTGGATCTGGGTCAGCGGTTCGGGGAAGACAACCGCTTTGGCGCGCGGGTCAACCTCAGCCAGCGCGAAGGCGAGACTGCCATCGACGATCAGGATCAACGTACCAAGCTGTTCGTTGCCGGGCTGGACTATCGCGGCGAAGGTTTCCGCGCCTCCACGGATTTCGGCTACCAGAAGCAGCGCGTCAACCACCTGCGCAACAGCGTGCAACTCGGCACGGCCACGCAGGTGCCGACCGCACCCGATGCCAGTCATAACTATGGTCAGAACTGGACCTATACCGAGACCGAAGACACCTTCGGCATGATGCGTGGCGACTGGGACCTGAGCGAAAACTGGACTGCGTACCTAGCCGGCGGCGTCAAGCACACCCGTGAAACCGGCATTTACGGCACGCCGGCCCTGGTGGGCAACGGCGGCAGCGCGACCATCGGCGGCTCGGAAATTCCGCACAACGAAGACAACACTACCTTCAGCGCCGGCCTCAATGGCCGTCTGCAAACCGGCCCGATCAGCCATCAGATCGCAATCGGCGCCTCGACGATCTGGACCCAGCAAGAGAACGCCTATGTGTTCTATCGCTCGACCGCCGGCAACACCAGTATCTACAACAAGGTCAACCTGCCGATACCGACCTCGGTGTCGCTGACCGGCGGCGAGATGGGCGATCCAGGCGTGACCGGCAAGACCCGCAACCGCAGCCTGGCGATTTCCGACACCGTAGGCCTGTTCGACGACACGTTGCTGCTGACCTACGGCCTGCGCCGCCAGCAATTGCGCGTCGAGAACTACAGCTATGACGGCACCACGCTCAATGGTGTCGCCTATGGCAACAACGACGGCAGCCGCAACTCGATCTACGACCAGTCGATCACCACACCGGTGTACGGCATCGTCTACAAACCGCTTGGGACCGTTTCGCTGTACGCCAACCGCATCGAAGGCCTGGCCAAGGGCCCGGTTGCATCGGGCACAGTGACCAACCTCGGCCAGGCCTTCCCGCCGGGCCGCACCAAGCAACTGGAGGCCGGGATCAAGCTGGACCTGCAAAGCTTCGGCGCTGACCTGAGTGTGTTCCGTATCGAGAAACCCACCGATGGCTACGTCGATTCGGCGCAAGCGTTGTATGTGCGCGATGGCGAGCAGGTCAACAAGGGTATCGAGCTGAGTGTGTTCGGCGAACCGGTCGAAGGCCTGCGCCTGATGGCCGGTGGCACGCGCATGAGCTCCGAACTGAACGGTACGGCAGGTGGCATCAACGATGGCAACCACGCCATTGGCGTGCCGACCTTCCAGCTCAACGCCAGCGTCGACTGGGATGTGCCGGGCGTCGAAGGCCTGGCGCTCAATGGCCGCATGCTGCGCACCGGTGGCCAGTTCGCCGACCAGGCCAATAACCTCAGCCTGCCGACCTGGAACCGTTTCGATGCAGGTGCCCGTTACAAATTCCGTGCGTACAAGGACCTGACCTTGCGCGTGAACGTGGAAAACATCACCGACAAGAACTACTGGGCCTCGGCCAACGGCGGTTACCTGACCCAGGGCGAGCCACGGCTGGTGAAGTTCTCCGGCACGGTCGATTTCTAAGCCTGGTCGTTTTTGACGGCACCCAGCTCGCGCACCAGAAAATCCACCAGCGCCGATACCCTGCGGTTCGGCGCGCCTCCTGCGGTC
>NZ_BAAILM010000062.1:10479-113137 GCF_054589175.1 Pseudomonas sp. 3A(2025)
ATGCCGTGGCATGTACGCATCCAGCGCGGTTTCCAGCAGGCCGCTGTCCAGTTCTTCGCGCACTTCCCAGCAATTCTTGATCATCACGCCATGGCCCTGCAGCGCCCAGTGGCGCAGCACCGCGCCGTCATTGGCCACCCGATTGCCGGCGACACGGATCGCCACCGGCTTGCCGTCGACAATAAATGGCCAGGTCGAGAAGGGCACGTCCGGCCGTTGCAAGACCAGGCAGTTGTGCTGGCTCAATTGCTCGGGATGCTCGGGCTTGCCGTGGGTTCGCCAGTACTGCGCAGTGGCACACACGATGCGCTGGCTGCGGATGAGCAGGCGCGACCTGAGCGCTGAATCGGCCAGCGGGCCATTGCGCAACGCCAGGTCGAGATTGTTTTCGATCAGGTCGAACACGCCGTCTTCAAGGTGCAGGCTGATCTGAATGTCCGGGTGCAATTGCATGAAGCGGTCGAGCAGCGGCACCAGTTGTGTACGCCCGAAATCCCGCGTGGCGGTCATGCGTATCGGGCCCTTGAGTGGACCGTCCTGACGAATGTTGTCGATCGAGCCCTCCCAGTCGGCCAGCAAACGCCGGGCGTCGACCAGAAAACGTTCACCCTCGTGAGTAAAGGTCAACTTTCGCGTCGATCGGTTGATCAAACGGGTGGCGGCGCGTTCTTCCAGCTGTTGCAGGGCCAGCGTCACCGTCGAGGTGGCCACTGCCTGGCGTCGGGCGGCGGCACTCAGGCTACCGGTTTCGGCAATGCTGACGAACAGGCGCAGGGCATCGAATGTGTCCACAGGTAGTCGCCTAAAAGTGCGGGATATTATTCGACAAATTCGAAAAGTGATATTCGAAAATCACGGATTATCCGGGATTTGAAAATGCTGCACAGTGGTCTCAATCAACCCGATTATGGAGAACTCACCATGAACATCGACTTCACCGGCCGGCAGGTACTGGTTAGCGGCTCAACCAATGGCATTGGTCTGGCGGTTGCCAAAGGGTTTCTCGAAGCCGGCGCGTCAGTGATCATCAACGGTCGCAGCGACGCCTCTGTGAAAAGCGCCCTTGAGCGCCTCGGGCCGCTGGCGGCCAACGCCATCGGCTTTGCCGGCGACCTGGCCAGCGAAACGGCGACGCAGCAACTGATCGAGCAACATCCGCACGTCGACATCCTGATCAATAACCTGGGCATTTATCAGCCGCAGGACTTCTTCGATACGCCTGACAGCGAGTGGCAGCGTTTCTTCGACACCAACGTCTTGTCTGGCGTGCGCCTGGCTCGTGCCTATGCGCCGGGCATGGTCGAACGCGGCTGGGGGCGAATCGTGTTTGTCTCATCCGAGTCGGCGCTGAATATCCCCTCGGACATGATCCACTACGGCTTCTCCAAGACCGCCCAACTGGCCATTTCGCGCGGCCTGGCCAAGCGCCTGGCAGGCACCGGCGTGACCGTCAATTCGGTATTGCCGGGGCCGACACTGTCCGAAGGTGTGGCCGAAATGCTCCAGCCTGAAGTCGAGCGCAGCGGCGAGAGCCTGGAAAAGGTCGCGGCCGACTTCGTCAATGCCCACCGCGCCTCATCGATCATCCAGCGCGCAGCCAGCGTCGAAGAAGTGGCGAACATGATCATCTATGTCAGCTCGGCACAGGCCTCGGCCACTACCGGCGCCGCGCTGCGGGTCGATGGTGGCGTGGTCGACAGCCTCGTCTGATCGCGTTGCAAGTTTCAAGGTCGCAGGTGCTGCTCAGGATTCAGCACCTGCCATTGATCCTCGGTAAAAAAGTGCTCATCGCAGTTATTCCCCTCACCACTGCGATCCACCACCAGAAAATCATCCTGCGCCTGCAGGCTCAGCACCGGGTGATGCCAGACGCCGCGATGGTAGTTGATGCCTTGTTTGCCGTCGGTCACAAAGGCGCGAATCAACGCCGGATCCGGTTCATCCCCCGCCGGTGCGACCACAATCAGAAAACGATTACCCAGCAACGGGATAAACGCCTGACTGCCCAGCGGGTGGCGTTCGAGCATGTTGATGGTCAGCGGCCATTCCAGCGTCTGGGCGCGGAAGATGCTGATGATTGCCTGGTCGTCGGGCGTGGCGGTTTGCACCTCGGCCAGGCGGTGGTAGCGCTGGGTCGAGCCGTTGTTGATTGCAAAGTGCGCGCTGCCTTCGGTTTCGATCACGTCGCCGAAAGGGGCGAAGGCGTGTTTGGTCAATGGTTCGATAATCAGGCTGCGCATGGTGGCTTCTATTAGTACGTGGTAGGGCAAGCTGGGGCGATCCGTCGGGCGAATCTGTAGGAGGCAGCTCTGCTGGCGAATGCTGTGGTACAGCCGCTACAAATGTGCCGGTTTTACTGGCCTCATCGCCAGCAGAGACGGATCGCCGCCCGCTCCCTCCTACAATTGAGTGTCAGACGTAAAATCTGGCGAAATCCGGCTTAACTGATCGGTATTAATCCGTAGGACCGACCGGGCGGCGAACCGCTTTAGTCGGGGGGAAAGCGCCGCTGATTCGCGCCATTCGCGGCTAAAGCCGCTCCTACGGGGATCACAGGGTCGTCAGTATCAGCGGCTGGCCTTACCCAGCAATCGCAGCCGGCTGACGCCGCCGTCAGGGAAGATGTTCAGGCGCACGTGGGTGATCGGCCCCAAGTCTTTGATTTGCTCGCTGAACGCATGCTCCGCGTGCATGTTCAGCTTTTGGCTGGGCAGCAGTTCGCGCCAGAACAGGCTCTGGGTTTCAATCTGGCTGTCGGTGCCGCCTTTGACGAATGCGCCCTGGATCGAGCAACTGTCGGGGTAGTTGCCTTTGAAGTGCAGGGTGTCGACGATCACTTGCTCGATGACACCCGGATGACCCAGCGCGACGATCACCCAGTCATTGCCCGGTGTGCGGCGGCGGGCGGTTTCCCAGCCGTCGCCCATGTTGACGCCGCGGCCTGGGTTGAGCAGGTTGCCCATGCTGCCGTAGTGCTCATCGGAGCAGGCAATCGAGCGGCCACCGTTGAGGGCCGAGGCCAGGTCTAGGGTCTGTTCGGTGCTGACCGTCGACCAGTCACGGTAGGGAATGCCATGCACGCGCAGGCGGGCCACGCCGCCGTCGGGGTAAATGTTGAAGCGCAGGTGGCTGAACGGCTGGTTGGCGTCGATGGCGTGATAGTGGTGGCTGTTGCCTTGCAGCTCGACTGAAGGCAGCAGTTCGAACCATTCGGTGCTGTCGTCGGGATCGCCTTCGGCCAGGAAGCAGGCTTCCAGCGAGGCGGAAGGCGGGTAGTTGCCGGTGAAGTACGAGGTGTCGATGTCGACGCCCTTGATCACCCCGGCCACGCCGAGGCGAATGACCGCACTGTCATAACCCTCGAAGCGTTTGCGGCGCGATTCCCAGCCGTCCATCCATTTGCCGTTGTCGTCGAACACGCCTTCCTTCCACACCGCCGGGTGTGGCTGGAACAGGCGGTTGGCGTCGGCGAACCAGTCATCGGTGACCGACAGGATGCGCGTGCCGAGACGGGCATCGGCCAGGTTGACGTATTTCTCGAACGGAGCAGCGTGGACTTTCATGGGCAGTGGCCTTGTGCAAAGGGGCGTCTGAATAGGATGGTATTTCCTATGCAATTTGTTTGCCTGTCATGAAAGATTAAGCCCTTGAGCCCCGTATTACGGGGCTCAAGGGTTTTTATTTTGCTGGTATCTGGTCAGACCAGTCCTACCGTGGTGCGCCTTATCAGGTCTGGCCGAAAACACTGGCACCAACACGGTGCATGTCTCTTGCCGCCCTTATTGGCTGAAAGCCTTGCTGAACGAGGTGTCGATGATGGTGCTGGTGTTGAACGCCTTGGGCAGGGCGCCGGTTTGCTGGAGGAAGTCGGCAGTGCCTTGATAGTCCCTGGCGGCCTGTTCGTCCACAGGACCCACAGTCATGTTGGCCTGGCCGATCCAGTGGCGCGAGACGGCCGGGTCCAGGTTGGCTTTTTTCGCCCATATATCGGCGTAGGTTTCCTTGTTGGCTTCAACCCAGGCGCGGGCTTTTTGCAGGCGGCCGAGGAAGTCGGCGATGGCTTCACGCTTGGGGTCGATGGAATTGGCGTTGGCGGCGATGCTCGACAGCCCCGGCATCAGGTCGCGGGCGGTGATGATCGGCTTGGCGCCGGAGAACACCACTTGCTGGGAGATGTACGGTTCCCACACCGGGAAGGCGTCGATGCTGCCACGCGGGAAAGCGGCGGCGGCGTCGATCGGCATCAGTTTGACGAACTCGACGTAGTCGTGTGGCAAGCCGGCTTTATCCAGGGCGCGCAAGGTCAGTTGCTGGCTCCAGGCGCCGGGCCAGTAGGCGACCTTCTTGCCTTTGAGGTCCTGAATGGTCTTGGCGGTCGAGTCCTTGGGCACCAGCAGGGCGATGGTGTCGGGGTTCTGCCGCGAGACGCCGATCAGTTTCACCTGCGCGCCCTTGGCAGCCAGGAAGATAAAGCCCGAATCGCCGAGAAAGCCCAGGTCCAGCGCGCCGACTTCCAGCCCTTCGGCCACCGGGGCGGCGGACTGGAAGTGTTTCCAGTCGACGGTGTAAGGCGCGTCCTTGAGCACGCCGGAGGCCTCTACCGAAGCGCGCACGTTGTAGTAGTTCTGATCGCCGACGCGCAGCACGGTGGGTTCAGCCGCGTGCAGGACGGTAACAGGCGCAGCAATGGCCAGCGCGACCAGGCTGCGGCGCAGCAGACGAAGCAATTTCATGGGGACTTCTCCAGGTCAGCCGGCCTTGCGGGTTTGCAGGCGGGCAATATGTTCGCGAATCGCCGGGATCAGGCCCCGGCCATAGAGTCGGGCATCGTCCAGCGGGTCGAAGCCACGAATCAGAAAGGTGCTGGCGCCGTGTTCCCAGTAGCGGCCCAGCGCGGCTGCCACTTGCTCGGGCGTGCCGACCAGCGCGGTGGAGTTCCATTGCGCGCCGGTCAGTCGGGCGACGCCGGTCCACAGCCGCTCATCCAGCACTTCACCGCGTTGGGCGGCGGCCAGCAGGCGTTGCGAGCCGATATTGCCGGGCGCGTGACCATGAAGGGGCAAGCCGAAGCGTTCGCGGTTGTCGCGGATGCGTTCGAGGATTTCGGCGGCGCGCTTCCAGGCGGCTTCTTCGGTGTCGGCGACGATGGGCCGGAACGACACCGAGATTCCTGGGCTTCGTCCCTGAAGCTGAGCGGCCTTGCGCAGGTGCTGTACGTGTTCGGCAAAGTCGGCCAGCGGTTCGCCCCAGAGCATGTAGGTGTCGGCGTGCCGCGCCGCGACATCGAGCGCTGCTGGCGACGAGCCGCTGAAGTAGATAGGAATGTGTGGTTTCTGTCTGGGCCGTACGTTGGGCAGTGCGCCCTTGAAGCGGTAGAAGCGGCCTTCGTGGTCGACCGGGCCTTCGGCGGTCCAGATGGCCTTGAGCGCCTCGATGTATTCATCCGTGCGCGCATAGCGCTGGTCGTGATCGAGCCAGTCGCCATCGCGCTGCTGATCGACATCGCTGCCGCCGCTGATGACATTGAGCGACAAGCGCCCGTTGCTGAACTGGTCCAGGGTTGCCAGTTGCCGGGCCGCCAGTGGCGGGGCAATCACGCCGGGGCGGTAAGCCAGCAGAATGCCCAGGCGTTCGGTGGCGGCGGCGATGAACGAACTGACCACCGCGCCCTCGGCACCGTTGGAAAAATAACCGACCAGTGCCTTGTCGAAGCCGGCCTGCTCATGGGCCTGAGCGAAACGCCGGACAAAGTCGGCATCCACGGCTTCGCCCAGTGGCTGATCCACCTCGGCACTGGGGGTGGCGGTAATCATGCCGATGATTTCGACGCTCATGAGACGCTCCTTCGATCGCTGCCAGTCGTGTGTACGGTAGGGTTTTTTCTTATAAGCAGGCACTGTGGCCTAACCAATGCTTATAAGACTATTGGCAATTACGATCGAAGGGAAATTCGTTTTGGGTATAAGCTAATATTTTAAAAATGCATTTTATGAGGTGGTGATGATGCATCACGTTCATGCACTAATTCGCCCGCCGACCAGGTTTGGCGGACCACGCGGTCATCGCCCAAAGTCATCAGCACAAACAGCGTTTCTTCAATCGTGCGTGCCTGCGCCAGCCGATAGCTCAGCAGCGGCGTGGCGTGGTAGTCGAGCACCACAAAATCTGCCTCGAGCCCGGCTTGCAGGCTGCCGATGCGGTCGTCCAGGCGCAGGGCGCGGGCGCCGCCCAGTGTCGCCAGATAAAACGCTTTGAACGGGTGCAGTGGCGCGCCCTGCAACTGCATGACCTTGTAGGCCTCATTGAGCGTTTGCAGAATCGAAAAGCTGGTGCCGGCACCGACATCGGTGCCCAGGCCCACGTTGACCTTGTGCCGCTCGGTCATTGGCAGGTTGAACAGGCCGCTGCCCAGAAACAGGTTGGAGGTCGGGCAAAAAGCGATGGCCGAGCCGGTTTGCGCGAGGCGCGCGCATTCGTCATCGCACAAGTGCACGCCATGCGCCAGCACCGAACGCTCGCCCAATAAGCGGTAGTGATCGTAAACATCCAGGTAGTTTTTACGCTCGGGAAACAGCGCCTTGACCCAGGCGACTTCCTGCTGGTTTTCGCTGATATGGGTTTGCAGGTACAGCCCAGGGTATTCGCGGAGTAACTGGCCGGCCAGGGTCAACTGCTCGGCGGAACTGGTGGGCGCAAAGCGCGGGGTGACGGCGTAGCTCAGGCGGCCTTTGCCGTGCCAGCGTTCGATCAGCGCCTTACTGTCGTCGTAGCTCGATTGCGGCGTGTCGGTCAGGTCGTCGGGGGCGTTGCGGTCCATCATCACCTTGCCGGCGATCATGCGCAGGTTGCGCCGTTCGGCGGCCTCGAAGAAGGCGTCTACCGAGGCCTTGTGCACGCTGCCAAAGACCATGGCGGTGGTGGTACCGTTGCGCAGCAGTTCCTGAATGAACAGCTCGGCGGCATGAGCGGCATGCGCAGCGTCGGCAAATTGCCGCTCGCACGGAAAGGTATAGGTGTTCAGCCAGTCGAGCAGTTGCTCGCCCCAGGCGCCGATCATGCCGGCCTGGGGCAAGTGGATGTGGGTGTCGATAAAGCCAGGAGTGATCAGCGCGTTCGGGTGCTCGATCAGTTGCACATCAGACCCAAGCCCTGGTAACAGGTCGGCTGCATGACCGACAGCGCTGATGTGCCCATCCTCGACCAGCAGCAGGCCATCGGCGAAATACACATGGCTGGCGTGTATGCCGCTCTCGGCAGGGTCGGCGATGCTATAGAGGATGGCGGCGCGGTGGGCTGTACGTTTGGCGTTGATCAATGGCACAACCTGCGAAAGCTGCCGGGCGTGATACCGACCACTTTCTTGAACGCCCGGCTCATGTGGCTCTGGTCGAAGAAGCCGCAGGCGAACGACGCTTCTGCCAGTCCCGCGCCACGGCGCAGCAGTTCCTGGGTGTGGGCAATACGCTTTTGAATCTGATAACTGTGCGGAGTAACGCCCACACACTTTTTAAACACGCGAATCAGATACAACGAATCAAGATTGACCATGTGCGCCAGTTCTTCCAGAGATACGGCCTTGTCGAAGTCGTCTTCGAGTTTCTGCCTGATGCGTTTGACCGCCTGCGGCTCGCATGATTCGACCCGCATGACCGGTGCGCCGCTGCGTTCAAACAGCTGTGCCACCAGATCCAGTAATAATGTTTCGCGCTCCAGGCTGGGCGGGGAGCATTGAATGATTTGATGGCGCTGCAAAAACAGCGTGGCAATGTTCGGAGTTTGATTCATCGCCGTTTGGAACAGGTGAATATGATCCTCGCAAAAGCGCCCCTGAAACACACGGCGGCTGACCCACTGCGGATCGATATACAGCATTCGATAAGTCCAGCCCTGGTCGTTACCGGGCAGGCCATCGTGAATTTCGCCGGGGCTGATAGTGACTACGCTGCCGGCGCCACCGAGTGCGTAACTGCCGCGATAGAACAGTTTTTCGGCGCCGTCACTGATCACGCCAAGCGCATAGCGGTCATGCGAATGCCGGCCAAACGACTGGGTGCTGTAATGCGCGGATAACAGTTCACAGTCGCCTTCGGGAATACGCCAGAAGTGCACGAAATCCTTACCCGTATCAGGGGCTTTGCTGTGTTGTAACTCTTCCATGAAATGTCCAGTTTTGTGCAATACCGGTGAACGCAAGGTTTATACATTAAGCGCCCATTTCATAGCACACGCGGTGCGGAGCGTTCAATGTCTACAACACTGGTTATTGGGGATTTCAACAAGTCTTCATGGTCGTTTCGCGCATGGCTGGCGCTGGTCACTGCCGATGTCTCGTTCGACATCATCCAGATCAAACTGGAGCAGAGCGACACCCGACAACGCATCCTGGCCCATTCGCCTTCGGGCAAAGTGCCGGCCCTGGTGCTCGATGACATCGTCATCAACGACAGCCTGGCCATTGGCGAATACGTTGCCAGCGTTTACCCGGCAGCCAACCTGTGGCCTGAAGACGTACAACTCAAGGCATTGGCCCGTGCGGCAGCGGCCGAGATGCACTCGGGTTTCACCAGCCTGCGCACGCAGATGTCGTTTGGCCTGCAAACCGGCGAAACCCCAGAGCCCCTGACGGCTGAGACCCGCGAAGAGATCCAGAGAATTTTCGCCATCTGGACCCAGTTGCGTGAGCGCAGCGGTTCGCAGCAATTCTTGTGCGGCACCTTCGGCATTGTCGATGCGATGTTTGCTCCCGTGGTGTTTCGCTTGCGTCGTTACGGCATCGAGGTGCCCGAGTCGTTGCAGGGTTATGTGAATAACCTGCTGGCGTATGCGCCGGTGCAGCAATGGTTGAAGCTGGCCGCGCAAGAAGTCTGATCCGCGCCCTCTGTGACACAACACATTTATCGACATTGATCTGACGTCGGAAAATCCAAGGGTTTTCCGACGCGTCGAGTCGGCAGGCTTAATGGGATAAAGGAAAGCAAGGATGAGCGTTCATACAGTCAATGCCAGGACCGTCGGGCGTGATGGGCAGATTTACGATGTGATCGGTATCGGTTTTGGTCCGGCCAACATTGCCTTGGCCATTGCGCTGGAAGAGTTGCAATTTACCGGCACACGTCTGTTTCTCGAGCGCCATGCCAGCCCTCGGTGGCAGCCGGAAATGCTCCTGGCGGGCAGCGATATCCAGAACCACCCGAGTCGTGATCTGGTCACGCCGCGCAATCCACGCAGCCGCTACACGTTCACCAACTTTCTGTTCGAAAACGATCGGTTGTTCGAGCACCTCAACCTCGGCCTGGAGTTTCCGCTGCGCAGCGAATTTGCCGAATACGTGCGCTGGGTCGCCGGCTTCTTTGCCGAAGACGTCGCTTATAACCAGACGGTGACCTCGATCCATACCGACCCGAGCAGCCAGGTGTATTGCCTAACGACTCAGGCCGGCGACCGGTTTTATGCCCGCTCGCTGGTGCTGGCGCCGGGCCGCACGCCGGTCATTCCCAAGGTCTTTGCCAATTGCACTGAGGATCGGGTATTTCACCTGACCCAGTACCTGGGGCGTCTGGAGCAACTGTCGCGGCAGGGCGAGTTGAAGCGGGTGGCGGTGGTCGGCGGCAGCCAGAGTGCTATCGAAATCATCCTGCACCTGCGTCACACCTACCCGCAGCTGGAAATCATCAACGTGCAGCGCGGCTATGGTTTCCGCCTCAAGGACACCAGCCAGTTCAGCGAGCATGTGTATTTTCCGGACTTTGTCGACCAGTACTACTACAGCTCCGCAGAAGCCAAGCGCAACATCAATCGGCACCTGCATTACACCAATTACTCGGCCGCCGATGCCGATGTGATCGGCGAGTTGTACGTGGGCATGTACGAAGATCGTCTCAAGGGCAAAGAGCGGGTCGTGATCAAGGGCCTGAGTGAAATCCAGGGGTGCACACCCGCCGCACACGGCTACGCACTGAACGTGCTCGACACGCGCAGCCAGGTCAGCGAAACCCTCGACGACCTCGATGCCATCGTGCTGGCCACCGGTTTTCGCAACCTGGGGACTGGCGAGCAGGACGAGCGTTTCCCTGCCGTGCTCAAAGACCTGGCCGAGTGCCTGGACTGCGATGAAGGCGGAGTGATTCGTATTGGTCGCGATTATCGCCTGTCGGCCCGCGAAGGCTGCAGCCTGCCGGCGCTTTACCTCAATGGTTTGTGCGAATCGTCCCACGGTTATGGCGATGCCGGCTCTTTCAGCCTGCTGTCGTTGCGTGCCCGGGATATTTTCACTTCGCTGAATGCGCAGCTGGGGTTTGAGCCTGCCGCGCAAAAAATCGCTTGAGCCGTCGTTGCTGTACCGCATTCGACCTTTTATGAGTAAGTAACCGATGGATATTTCTGGAATGGATGAGCGCAGTATATTTACCGAGGTCGAGTCTCAGGCGCGCAGCTATTGCCGCAGCTTTCCTGTGATCTTCGACCGCGCTCAGGGCAGCTACCTGTATGACCTTCAAGGGCAGGCGTACATCGACTTTCTGAGTTGTGCAGGTTCGGTCAACTACGGCCATAACCCGGCCGTGGTAAAGACGGCGATGATCGATTACCTGCAAGACGACGGCATCCAGGGCGCGCTGGACATGCACAGCCGCGCCAAGCAGGCGTTCATCTATAACTTTCGCAAGATCATTCTTGAGCCGCGTGCGCTGGCCTACAAGATGCAATTCACCTCGCCGACCGGCACCAGCGTGGTCGAGTCGGCGATCAAGCTGGCCCGCAAGGTCACCGGGCGTCGGCACGTTGTGAGTTTCACCAACGGCTTTCACGGCATGTCCGGCACCTCGCTGGGTCTGACCGGCAGCCGCGACAACCGCCAGCCGGGTGTCGACCCCTATGTGTTCCGCCTGCCGTATGAAAACTATTTGCCGGGCCTGGATACGATTGCCTATTTCGAGCGCCTGCTCAACGACAACAGCTCGGGTCTGGACCTGCCTGCGGCGGTGATCCTGGAAACCGTGCAGGGTGAGGGCGGCATCAATATAGCGTCGGCCGAGTGGCTGCGCCGGCTGCGGCAACTGACGGCCGAGCACGACATTCTGCTGATCGTGGACGATATCCAGGCCGGCTGTGGCCGTACCGGCACGTTTTTCAGCTTTGAACCGTCTGGCATCACCCCCGATATGGTCTGCCTGTCCAAATCGCTCAGTGGCTACGCCTTGCCGTTCGCGCTGCTGTTGCATCGCCCTGAGCTGGATCAATGGCGACCCGGTGAAGACAACGGTACCTTCCGTGGCAACAGCCTGGCTTTTGTCGCGGCCACCCGAACGCTGCAAGCGTTCTGGTGCGATGAGCTGCTGGTCGAGCATATCAAGGCCAGTGAAGCACACTTGCAGGCCTGGCTTGGTACCGTAACCGAACGTTTTGCCGTGCATATCAAAGCGGTGCGCGGGCGTGGGCTGTTTTATGGCATTGAGTTCCACGAAGCGTCGCGGGCGGCGGCGGTGATGCGTGCCTGCTTTGAACGGCACCTGATCATCGAACGTTGCGGGCCTGAAGATCAGGTGCTCAAGCTGATGCCGGCGCTGACCATCGAGACGTCGACCCTGCAAATGGGGTTGCAACGTATTTTCGAGGCCATGCAGCAGGTGCTGAGCAAAGATTTCGATACACCGCGTACGATCCGGGAGATCGCTGATGTCAACTAATAACAATCGGGCAATCATCGAGCTGACCATCGGCGGGTTGATGCTCAGCCTGTCGGCCCTGGCCGTCGCTTTCGCCAATATCGGCGCGGGCGGGGCAGGGTTCTACCGCATGCTGTTTGCCTCGATCCTGTTCTATCTGCTGCTCAAAGTGCGCAAGACCCCGGTGCTGCTCAAAAGCCTGAGGGCGCAGATGTACACGGCACTGGCCGGGGTGTTTCTGGCCATCGACCTGGTGCTGTGGCACCAGAGCATTTATATCGTCGGTCCCGGCATCGGTTCGATTCTGACCAACTGCCAGGTGTTCTTCATGACCCTGTTGGGGCTTTACCTGTTAAAGGAAAAGCCGTCGATCTATTTTGTGATCTCCATTTGTCTGGCATTTGTGGGGCTGTACCTGCTGCTGATGCCGGAAATGCGCAGTGCGCTGGGCATCAAGGGCGTGGTATATGGCGTGTTGTCGGGGCTGGCGTACGCGATTTGCGTGTACTTCCTGAAGGTCAATACCCAGTTGCCGGACGGTGGCGGCGACAAGATTGCGCAGATGCTCAACCTGAGCCTGTGGGCGGCGCTGGTGTTGCTTGGTTATGCGCTGGTGAACAATGAAAGTCTGGCGATCGTCGACGGCCAGACCCTGCTGATGCTGATCATTTATGGGGTGCTGGTGCAGTTCGTCGGCTGGCTGCTGGTCAACCGCTCGATCGGCGCGTTGAGCCTGGGGCTGGCGGGGTTGATTCTGCTGCTGGAGCCGGTGATCACTTACTTCATCGACATCACCCTGCTGGGCAAGGACAGTTCTGCCATCCAGATCGGCGGTGCGCTGCTGACCATCGTTGCGGTGTATATCGGCTCGATCAAGCCGCCGCAGAAGGCGGCAGTGGCGAGTGCGGCAGTCGCCGAGAGCGCGTAAACCGGCAATACCTTGCAGCAATGTTCTGACTCATTCTGTGCGCAGGCCCTCAAGGCTTGCGCACAGTCGTTTCTGGCCGCAAGAGATTGCGCCAATGCCCCGGCGCTTGAGATACACTGCGCCGCTTGTATCGAGTCTGTAGTTGCTTGCTAAGGAATCAAACGATGTTCAAGGCTCCCGACAGCCTGGCCGAACAAATTGCCCAGCATCTGGCCGAGCGGATTATCCGTGGCGAACTCAAGCCTGGTGAGCGTATCCAGGAACAGAAAGTCACGCAGTCATTGAACGTCAGTCGCGGTTCGGTGCGTGAAGCCTTGCTGATTCTGCAGCGCCGCCATCTGGTGGTGATCCTGCCGCGCCGTGGCGCCCAGGTCACCGCGCTGAATGCGCATCATGTGACCAGCCTGTGCACACTGATGGGCGAGCTGTACATCCTGTTGGCCCTGGCGGTGTCCGAACGCTGGCAAGAGCAGGCCGATTTGCAGCCGTTTCTGGTCATTCAGCAGCGTTTGCAGGCCAGTCACGATCGTCAGGACGTGCAGGCCTTCGTCGAAGACAGCTTCAGCGTGATGCGGGCGGCGTTTCCGTTCGCCGATAACCCGTACCTGCAAGAGACCATCGAGAACCTGCAACCGTCCATGAGCCGCAACTATTACCTGGCGTTGGAGCAGCGCAAGGCCGAGATGGGGGACTTTCTCGAGCTGTTCGCGCAGCTGCTGCACGCGGTGATCGAGCGTGATCCGCTGCGTATCCGTACGGTGTTGACCGCTTACGGTCAACGCAACTGCCAGCTGGTGCTGGCAGCCCTCGCTGCGGACTGAGCGCATGCGCCTCAAGTGCATCCGGCTTGCCGGGTTCAAGTCCTTCGTTGACCCGACCACGGTGAACTTCCCCAGTAATATGGCGGCGGTGGTTGGTCCCAATGGCTGCGGCAAGTCCAACATCATCGATGCGGTGCGCTGGGTCATGGGCGAAAGCTCGGCCAAGAACCTGCGCGGCGAGTCGATGACCGATGTCATCTTCAACGGCTCGACCAGCCGCAAACCGGTCAGCCAGGCGAGTATCGAACTGGTGTTCGACAACTCCGACGGCACCCTGGTGGGCGAATATGCCGCCTACGCGGAAATCTCGATTCGTCGCAAGGTGACCCGCGACAGTCAGAACACCTATTTCCTCAACGGCACCAAATGCCGGCGCAAGGACATTACCGACATCTTCCTTGGCACTGGCCTGGGGCCGCGCAGCTACTCGATCATCGAGCAGGGCATGATCTCCAAGCTGATCGAAGCCAAGCCCGAAGAACTGCGCAATTTCATCGAAGAAGCCGCCGGTATTTCAAAGTACAAGGAGCGGCGTCGGGAAACCGAAAGCCGTATTCGTCGTACCCAGGAAAACCTGGCGCGCCTGAGCGACCTGCGCGAAGAGCTTGAACGCCAGCTCGAACGCCTGCACCGCCAGGCCCAGGCCGCCGAGAAGTACCAGCAGTACAAGACCGAAGAACGCCAGCTCAAGGCGCAACTGTCAGCCCTGCGCTGGCAGGCGCTGAACGAGCAGGTGCGTCAGCGCGAGGCGGTGATCGGCGATCAGGAAGTCGGTTTTGAGGCGTTGGTGGCCGAACAGCGCAATGCCGATGCTGGCATCGAACGCTTGCGCGACGGTCATCACGACCTGTCGGAGCGCTTCAATCTGGTCCAGGGGCGGTTTTATTCGGTTGGCGGCGACATTGCCCGAATAGAACAAAGCATTCAGCATGGCCAGCAGCGTTTGCGCCAGTTACAGGACGACCTGCGTGAAGCAGAGCAGGCGCGCCAGGAAACCGAGTCGCATCTGGGTCATGACAGCACCTTGCTGGCGACGCTGGGCGAAGAGCTGGAAATGCTCGAACCCGAGCAGGAAATTACCGCCGCTGCCGCCGAAGAGTCGGCCATGGCTCTGGAAGACGCCGAAAGCGCTATGCACGGCTGGCAGGAGCAGTGGGACCGTTTCAACCAGCAGTCGGCCGAGCCACAGCGTCAGGCTCAGGTGCAGCAGTCGCGCATCCAGCAGCTTGAGCAAGCGCTGGAGCGGCTGGCCGAGCGTCAACGGCGGCTGGGCGAAGAGCTGCAACTGCTCGCCGCCGACCCCGAAGATGCCGCGATTCAAGGCCTGGAAGAAGAGCTGGCGATCCGCGAGCTGACCCTTGAAGAGCTGCAACTGAGCGAAGAGCAGGCCGTCGAGCGGCTGGAGCACCTGCGTGAAAGCTTGCAGCAGGCGACCCAGGATCAACAGCAGGCACAAGGCGACTTGCAGCGTTTGCACGGCCGTCTGGCGTCGCTCGAAGCCTTGCAGCAGGCGGCGCTGGACCCGGGCACTGGCACCGCCGAGTGGCTGCGTGAGCAGCAATTGAGCGAGCGCCCGAGGCTGGCCGAAGGCCTTGACGTCGAGGCCGGCTGGGAGCTGGCGGTAGAAACCGTGCTGGGTGCCGACTTGCAGGCGGTGCTGGTCGATGATCTGGCGGGGCTTGATCTGGCAGGCTTCAGCCAGGGCGACCTGCGTCTGGTAAGCCCTGTGGCAGGTGGCTCTGGTGTGTCGGGCAGCTTGCTCGACAAGGTCGACAGCCGTATCGACCTGTCGAGCTGGCTAGGCCAGGTGATACCGGTCGAAGATCTTGATCAAGCATTGGCCAGGCGCGCCACGCTGCAAGGCGGGCAAAGCCTGATCAGCCGCGATGGTTATTGGGTGGGGCGCGATTTTCTGCGTGTCCGCCGCGCCAGTGAGGCACAAAGCGGTGTGCTGGCGCGTGGTCAGGAAATCCAGCATCTGGGCCTTGAACGCGATGAGCGTGAGGCCACGCTGGCCGACCTGCAAGAGCGCTTGCAAACGGTACGTGAGCAGCAGGCGCAGCAAGAAGAAGCCCGTGAGGCGCTGCGTCGCCAGTTGCAGGACGAGCACCGCCAGCAAGGCGAGCTCAAGGCACGCCTGTCGGCCTCCAGGGCCAAGGCCGAGCAATTGACCCTGCGCCGTGTGCGGCTTGAGCAAGAGCTGGCCGAACTGGCCGAGCAACGCACACTTGAACACGAAAATCTCGGTGAATCGCGCCTGCAGCTGCAAGAGGCACTGGATGCCATGGCGCTCGACACCGAGCAGCGCGAAGTGCTGCAAGGGTTGCGTGACAGCCTGCGCGAGCGGCTCGACCGGGTGCGTCAGGAAGCGCGCCAGCACAAGGACCGCAGTCATCAACTGGCCGTGCGCCTTGGCTCGCTCAAGGCTCAGCACGACTCGACCCATCAGGCGCTGGAGCGCTTGCGCATGCAGTCCGAGCGGCTCAATGAGCGCCGCGAACAACTGAGCCTGAACCTGGAAGAGGGCGCCGCCCCGCTGGAAGAGCTGCGCCTGAAGCTTGAAGATCTGCTGGAGCGGCGCATGGCCGTCGACGACGAAATGCGCATTGCCAAAAATGCACTGGAAGACGCCGACCGCGAACTGCGCGATGTCGAGAAGCGCCGCACCCAGGCCGAGCAGCAGTCGCAACTGCTGCGCGGGCAACTGGAGCAGCAGCGCCTCGAGTGGCAAACGCTGACGGTGCGGCGCAAGGCTCTCGAAGAGCAATTGCATGAGGACGGCTATGACCTGGCCGGCGTCATTGCCACGCTGGACGCCGACCTCAACGAAAGCCATGCCGAGCAAGAGCTGGAAAATATCGGCGCGCGTATTCAGCGTCTCGGCGCGATCAACCTGGCGGCGATCGACGAGTATCAGCAGCAGTCCGAGCGCAAGCGCTATCTGGATGCGCAGGATGCCGATCTGGTCGAGGCGCTGGACACGCTGGAAAACGTGATTCGCAAGATCGACAAGGAAACCCGTAACCGCTTCAAGGACACCTTCGATCAGATAAACAGCGGAATTCAGGCACTTTTTCCAAAAGTTTTCGGTGGTGGCTCGGCTTATTTGGAACTGACGGGCGAAGATTTACTCGATACAGGAGTGACAATCATGGCGCGTCCTCCTGGCAAGAAGAACAGCACCATCCATTTGTTGTCCGGCGGCGAGAAAGCCCTGACGGCACTGGCTCTGGTCTTTGCGATTTTCAAGCTCAATCCGGCGCCGTTCTGCATGCTCGACGAGGTCGATGCGCCGCTGGATGACGCCAACGTAGGGCGCTATGCGCGACTGGTGAAAGAAATGTCTGCAACGGTGCAGTTCATCTATATCACCCACAACAAGATCGCCATGGAAATGGCCGATCAACTGATGGGCGTAACCATGCATGAACCGGGGTGTTCGCGGTTGGTGGCGGTCGATGTCGAGGAAGCCATGGCCATGGTGGAGGCCTGAAACCGCTCTGCCGAGGGGGCGTAAGGGGCGTTTTGTAGTGCCGGTTGTGCGGTATGTATCGATTCTTGACCAACAGGTGGAATAGACGGTGTTAAGTTGCCTGAGGTCGTGCTAGTTTAATGACCACTTTTTTTATCTATATCGTGGGCAAAATGCCAGTTAGAACATAGACTTGGCACCGCGCATTAAAGGGGTTTAGGGCACCTCTGAAAACGTAGGCGAGGCAGTCAGCGCAAGGCAAAAACAGGCGAGGACGCGGAATGTACTCAAGTACATGAGCATTTCGAGCGTGTTTTTAACGCAGCGATGACAACGCAGGTAGTTTTCAGAGGTGCCCTTGGCCCTTGTTTACAGAATTTCTCATTAGAGGCACGGGATTACATGGAAATCGGTCTGCGCGAGTGGCTGATCGTCATCGGCATCATTGTCATCGCCGGTATTCTCTTTGACGGCTGGCGCCGCATGCGCGGTAGCAAGGGAAAACTGAAATTCAGGCTCGACCGCAGTCATTCCAGCGCAGCGGACGAGGACGATACACCGTCTGCCGACCTGCTCGGACCTTCGCGTGTACTCGACACCCAGAAAGAGCCGCAGCTCGACGAGCACGACCTGCCTTCGGTCAGTGGCGAGGCCCGCGAGCCGCGGCGTCGTTATAACGACACCAGCAAGAAGCGCAAGGACGAGCCGGCATCGGGTGATCTGGACCTGAACGACGACGGCCCTGGCCTATTCTCGGCCCGCGACGATGAAGTGGACGCCGACAAGCCTGCCGCACGCACAACGGCTTCTGCATCGTCTATCGAAGACAAGGATCAGGTGCCACTGGAAGAAGTGCTGGTAATCAGTGTCATTTCCCGTGACGAAGGCGGTTTCAGAGGTCCTGCGCTGTTGCAGAACATTCTGGAAAGCGGACTGCGTTTCGGCGAAATGGATATTTTCCACCGTCACGAAAGCATGGCTGGCAACGGTGAGGTCTGGTTCTCCATGGCCAACGCGGTCAAGCCCGGCGTGTTCGATCTGGACGATATCGACCATTTCAGCACCCGTGCCGTGAGCTTCTTCCTCGGCTTGCCAGGCCCGCGCCATCCCAAGCAGGCGTTCGATGTCATGGTCGCCGCAGCCCGCAAGCTGGCGCATGAACTCGACGGCGAGCTCAAGGATGACCAGCGCAGCGTGCTGACCGCGCAAACCATCGAACATTATCGCCAGCGCATCGTCGAATTCGAGCGCCGTGCGCTGACTCAGCGTCGCTGAGTGTTCGGGCAGGGCGGCACAGCGCATGCCCGCCCGTTTGCCGACTATCTTCTTTACTGATCGAGCAGCCACGGCTGCTCTTTTTGCTTTTCGAGAGACGACCCACCATGAAGGCTGCCGAAACCCGAATCCTGGAACTGCGCACAGAGCTGGACCTGCATAACTACCGTTATCACGTGCTCGATGAGGCCAGCATCCCGGATGTCGAATACGACCGTCTGTTTCATGAGCTCAAGGCGCTGGAAGCCGAAAACCCGCACCTGGTAACCCCGGACTCGCCGACTCAGCGGGTCGGCAGCGCGGCGTTGTCGGCATTCACCCAGGTCAGTCACGAAGTGCCGATGCTCAGCCTGGGCAACGCCTTTGAGGACGACGACCTGCGCGACTTCGACCGTCGTGTGGTCGAGGGGCTGGATTTGCCGGCCGGTGACTTGTTCGGTGGCGGCGCCAGGGTGCAGTACAGTTGTGAGCCAAAACTCGATGGCCTAGCGGTAAGCCTGCTGTACCGCGATGGTGCGCTGGTGCGCGGCGCGACCCGCGGTGATGGCAGCACCGGTGAAGACATCAGCGTCAATGTGCGCACCATCCGCAATGTGCCGCTCAAGTTGCAGGGCAGCGGCTGGCCGGCAGTGCTGGAAGTGCGCGGCGAAGTGTTCATGTCCAAGGCCGGCTTTGAAAAGCTCAATGCCAGCCAGCTTGAAGTGGGCGGCAAGACCTTCGCCAACCCGCGCAATGCGGCGGCTGGCAGCCTGCGGCAACTGGATTCTAAGATCACCGCCAGCCGCCCGCTGGAATTCTGCTGCTATGGGCTGGGCCAGGTGTCTGCGGAAATAGCCGATACCCACGTCGGCATGCTCAATCAGCTCAAGGCCTGGGGCCTGCCGATCAGCCGCGAATTGCGTCTGGCCGAGGGTGTGGAGGAGTGTCTGGCGTATTACCGCGACATCGGCGAGCGACGCCTGGGCCTGGCGTACGAAATCGACGGCGTGGTGTTCAAGGTCAACACCCTCGGCTATCAGCGCGAACTGGGTTTTCGCGCCCGTGAGCCGCGCTGGGCGATTGCGCACAAGTTCCCGGCACTGGAAGAGCTGACCGAGCTGCTTGACGTGGAGTTCCAGGTCGGGCGTACCGGCGCCGTGACCCCGGTGGCGCGGCTCAAGCCGGTCAAGGTGGCGGGCGTGATGGTTGCCAATGCTACGTTGCACAACATGGATGAGGTCGCCCGTCTGGATGTGATGATCGGCGACACCGTGATCATTCGCCGGGCCGGCGATGTGATTCCACAGGTGGTGCAGGTGGTCACCGAGCGCCGTCCCGAGGACGCCCGCCCGGTGCAGGTGCCCGAGACCTGCCCGGTGTGTGGCTCGCACGTCGAGCGCACCCAGTTGGTCAAGCGCAGCAAAGGCAAGGAAACCCTCAGCGAAGGTGCCGTGTATCGCTGCATTGGCCGGCTGGCCTGTGGTGCGCAGCTCAAGCAGGCGATCATTCATTACGTCTCGCGCCGGGCCATGGACATCGAAGGCCTGGGCGACAAGACCATCGAGCAACTGGTCGACGAGAAACTCATTGGCTCGCCGGCCGACCTGTATGCCCTGCAATACGATCAGATCATCGATCTGGAAGGCTTTGCCGAGGTCTCCAGCAAGAAGCTGCTCGCGGCCATTGCCGACAGCAAGCAACCGACACTGGCACGCTTTATCTATGCGCTGGGCATTCCGGATGTCGGTGAAGAGACCGCCAAGGTCCTGGCCCGCTCGCTGGGTGCGCTGGAGCGGGTCAAGCGCGCGTTGCCGCCGGTACTGACTTACCTGCCGGACGTCGGCCTGGAAGTCGCTCACGAGATTCACAACTTCTTTGAAGACGAACATAACCGCAACGTCATCGATGCCTTGTTGGGCGAACGCGGCCTGCAATTGCAGGATGAAGGCGCACTGGGCGCCGAATTCGCCGCCAGCGCGACCCTTGACGGAATGCTCGACAAGTTGGGTATTCCTTCGGTGGGGCCGGGCGGCGCCTTGAAGCTGGCCGAGCGCTTCGGCTCGCTGGACAACGTGATTCAGGCCGACTGGCTGGACATGCGCCAGACCCTGCCTGAAAAACAGGCAAAATCGGTGCGCGAGTTCTTTGATATCCCGGCCAACGCCGAGCGCGCCCGTGCCATCGAAGCCCAGCTCAAGGACTTCGGCATGCATTGGCAAAGCGAGAAGAAAACCGTCGAAGGCCTGCTGCTGGTTGGCCAGACCTGGGTGTTGACCGGTTCTCTGGAACGCATGAGCCGCGATATCGCCAAGGACAAGCTGGAAAGCCTGGGCGCCAAGGTCTCAGGCTCCGTGTCGGGCAAGACCCACACGGTGGTCGCCGGTCCCGGTGCCGGTTCCAAGCTGACCAAGGCCAATGAACTGGGGGTCAAAGTGCTCGATGAAGACGCATTCATCGAGTTTCTGGCTGGGCAGGGGATTGCTTGACGGGCGGCGTTTATTTAGACGGAACCCCTGTATACGCCCATGATCTAGTCATTCAGGCCAACAGGGGAAATCCGCCATGTTTCATTTTTTCGAGCAATTGAGTTCGCGTATCGCAGCGCCGTTCATGGGTGAAACCCGGCGCAATAGCAAGGTCTGGCAGTGCCGTTGTGGCCAGTCGGTGTTTTTTCCCAACACCCAGTGCCTGGCCTGTGAGGCCGCATTGGGTTACTTGCCCGAGCAGAGCCGGGTCGTGGCGCTGGAGCCGGCTGCAGAGCCGAACACCTGGCGCCTGAGCGACGAGCCGGGCATCGGTCTGTACCGGCGCTGTGCCAACCTGCAGACGCCAGCAGCCTGCAACTGGTTGTTCCCGGCCCATGATCTGGGCGAGTTCTGTGTCGCGTGCAGCCTCAACCGGACCATTCCCGACCTGTCGATCCCTGAAAATCACGAGCGTTGGCGCAAGGTTGAAACCGCCAAGCGGCGCCTGGTGGCCCAACTCATTTCGCTGGGGCTCAGGGTCATTCCCAAATCGGTGGATGAAGAGCGCGGTCTGGCCTTCGATTTCATCGGTGTCGACCTTGAGGGTCGCAAGCCCACGACCGGCCACGCCAATGGCCTGGTCACGCTGGACATCAAGGAAGCCGACGACGCCCATCGCGAAGCGGTGCGCGTGCAGATGCGCGAGCCGTATCGCACCTTGCTCGGCCATTTCCGTCACGAAGTGGGGCATTACTACTGGGATCGGTTGATCGCCAATACCAAGTGGGAAGAGGGTTGTCGTCAACTGTTCGGCGATGAACGCGCCAGCTATGCCGAAGCACTGGATCGCCACTATGAGCAGGGCGCGCCGGCTGACTGGCAAGAGCGCTATGTCAGCGCCTACGCGACCATGCACCCGTGGGAAGACTGGGCCGAAACCTGGGCGCACTACCTGCACATGGTCGATGCCGTCGACACCGCACTGGGCTTTGGCATGAGCGCACGGGACATGGAGCTGGATTTCCAGCCATTCCCGCTCGATACCCTGTATGACCCGCAGCACCCCAGTGGCACGGCGTTCCTGTCGTTCGTCAACGCCTGGATCGAGCTGGCCAGCATGCTCAACGAACTGTCGCGCAGCATGGGCCAGCCAGATTTCTACCCGTTCGTCCTGCCACCGGCGGTGATTGCCAAGCTGCATTTCATTCATCTGGTGATTCAGGATGCGGGCGGCAAGGCCGATGAGGTGTTGCAGGCCTGATCCAAGTATCTGAACCTCTTCAGATTTTTAATTTTATTCAAAGGTTGTAACTTCGCTTCAGGTAGGTACAATGGCGCGGCTTGTCACTGGCAAGTGTCGTTATGGTAGCCCTATCGGTCCCCTCGCAACGATTACCCGTGAACCTGGTCAGATCCGGAAGGAAGCAGCCATAGCGGGAACATTGTGTGCCGGGGTGTGGCTGGTGGGGCTGCCACCTTTCTTGAGCTCATGTTCTTGAGCTGCATCAAATTACTCTTCTTGCTTACCCACGGGTCACCTCGATTCAGCCTCTCTTCGTCTTTTTCCTGCACAGCCCACAGCTGCGTTTTCGGCTGTCCGGCATTTTTAATTTTTGTTGCATATGCAATCACATTGGATTATTCCTTCACCTCCGAGGTATGTAACCCAGAGGAGTTTGAAGGGATGGACACCCAGCGTCTTCAGCATAACGCGCCAACCGATAGTGCGGTTCAGGTCTGTATCCAGCGTATCGAACAGTGGCGTCAGGAGGGCGCCGGCAGTTGCAGCTCGCCCTTGTTTACCAGCCTTGAGGTGTTACGGCGCCTGGAGCAAGAAGCGTCTCTGCATGGCCAGCTGCAGGTGATCAACGACCGCGCCGATAATCAGCGCAGCGACACGCCGATCAGTGCCTGGCCGCTGTGGTTCAGTGAGCGCGCCAGGCATGAGCAGCCGTTGTTCTACCTGACTCAATCGGCGACGTCGGCACACGTGTCGATGCTGACGAGCCAGATCGGCGAGCGCGGCATTGTGCTCAATGACATCGAGTCGTCGCCGTCGCGCTGGGCCAAGGGCGCGCATCCCTGGTTACCGTTATGGCTGGCTGCCAACCGGCATTGTTTGCCGTTCGACCCGGCCTGTGGCGAGGAAGCCCTGGTGGTGCTGGCCGGCGCGTTGCAGTCGTTGTATCTCGATGCGCAGCCAGCCTTCTGCTACATGACCCTGCATGACGAGCCCGGCGAAGACGTTGCCTGCGACCGCACCCAGGCCTGGCTGGGCATGTACCGTTTGCCGTCCGGTAGCGAGCAAACAGGTCCGTGTATCCGTTTGCTGGGCGCGGGGCTCATGCTGCGTGAAGTCCGCGCGGCTGCGCAGTTGCTTGAACAGGAGTGGGGCGTCAACGGTGAAGTCTGGAGTTGCCCCAGTTACACCCGGCTGGCGCGTGATGCCGAGGCGGTGCAGCGCTGGAACCGCCGGCATCGCAACGAAACGTCGCGTCGTTGTCACCTGCATGAGTGCCTGGCAGCGACCCATGAACCGGTGTTGGCGGTGACCGGTTATGCCGAATTTGTGGCAGCGCAGATCGGCGCTCACCTGACAGCACCGTTCAGTGCGCTGGGGGCTGACAGCCTGGCGCCTGACCAGCACCTGAACCGTTACTGGATGGTTTACAGCGCGTTGCAGGCGCTGGTGCGTGAAGGACAGTTCAGCGCTCAGGTGCTGTGCCAGGCGCAGCAGCGTTATCGCCTGGTGTGAGCCGGCTTACGGGCATTGCCAATGGTTTCTTCAAGTGCCATGGCAAACGCCCGTTGCTGCTCGTCATCGAACGCCGTGAGAAACAGCTCATCGACCGCCTGTTTGTAAATCACCCACATCCGTTTGCGTAATTCCCGCCCGCTGTCGGTGATGCAGGCCGTGGCGCCGCGCCCGTCTTCAACAGCCTTGATGCGCTGCACAAACCCGTCTTTTTCCAGGCGATCGACCAGACGGGTCAGGTTGTAGCGTTCGATCGCCATCACATCGGCCAGTTCGTGCATGCGCCGGCAACCGTCCGGGCCGCTTTCGATGCCCCACAGGGCGTCGTACCACGCATAGGGCGGCAGTTTCTCGTCGGCCAGGCGTCGTTCGATTTCGCGGATAAGGCTGCGATGGGCGCGAACGAAGTTGAACCAGAGGTCCGGGGAAGGGGTGGCCATGCAGGCTCCAGAGAAGGGGCTGAGTAGTAATTGCAGTTGCAATCATAGCGCGCTTAACGATAGATTCAATTGCAAGTGCAATCAAATGGCCTGGCACACACGTGCTGGCCGCTGCCCGTCCAGGAGGATTTTCGATGGCGCAAAGCTCCCCTCACCTTGATGCTGACCCGCAGGAAACCCGCGAATGGCTCGACTCGATCGCTTCGGTGGTCGAGGTAGAAGGCCGCCCGCGTGCGCATTTTCTGATCGACCAGTTGCTGGACTTCGATGTCTCGCTGCATGGCGACTTTCATGGCCGGGTCACCACGCCTTACATCAACAGCATCGGCACCGAGCGCGAGCTGCCGTATCCGGGCGATCTGGCGGTAGAGAAGCGCCTGAACGCCTACATCCGCTGGAACGCGCTGGCCATGGTGTTGCGTGCCGGCAAGCATTCCGGGGTGGGCGGTCATATCGCCACCTACGCCTCGGCGGCGGTGCTGTATGACGTGGGCTTCGAGCACTTTTTCCGTGGCCGCACCGAGGCCTTTGCTGGCGACATGCTGTATATCCAGGGCCACTCGTCGCCGGGTATTTATGGCCGAGCCTACCTTGAGGGCCGCCTGAGCGAAGAGCAACTGGATAATTTCCGCCGCGAGACCGATGGCGGCGGCATTTCGTCCTATCCACACCCACGGCTGATGCCTGATTTCTGGCAGTTCCCGACCGTCTCCATGGGCCTGGGGCCGATCACCGCCGCCTATCAGGCGCGCTTCATGCGCTACCTGGAAAATCGCGGCCTCAAGGCGCATCAAGGGCGCAAGGTCTGGGCTTTTCTGGGCGACGGCGAGATGGACCAGCCGGAATCACTGGCGGCCATTTCTCTGGCCGGTCGCGAGAAGCTCGACAACCTGATCTTCGTGGTCAACTGCAATCTGCAGCGCCTCGATGGCCCGGTGCGTGGCAACGCCAAGGTGATTCAGGAGTTCGAGAGCCTGTACCGCGCCGCCGGCTGGAATGTGATCAAGGTCATCTGGGGCGGCGGCTGGGACGCCTTGCTGGAAAAAGACCAGAGCGGCCTGCTGCGCCAACGCATGATGGAGTGCGTGGATGGCGAATATCAGACCTACAAGTCGCAGAACGGCGCTTATGTGCGCGAGCACTTTTTCGGCAAATACCCGGAACTGCTGGCGCTGGTCAGCGATATGACCGATGAGCAGATCTGGAAGCTGTCGCGTGGCGGTCACGACCCGGTCAAGGTCTACAACGCCTACAGCGCCGCCATGCGCCACAAGGGCCGGCCGACGGTGATCCTGGCCAAGACGGTCAAGGGCTTTGGCATGGGCGAGGCCGGCGAAGGGCAGAATATCAACCACCAGCTCAAGAAAATGGGCGGTGATGCGGTCAAGGCCTTCCGTGACCGCTTCGGCCTGGAGCTGTCCGACGACCAGCTCGGCGAAATGCCGTACTTGCGTCCGGCGCCCGACAGCCCCGAAGCCCGCTACCTGCAAGCACGCCGCGCCAGCCTGGGCGGGCAGATACCGGCACGCCAGGCTGAGGTCGAGCCGTTGGCCATCCCGCCGCTGTCGGCACTCGAAGGCCAGCTCAAGGGCACTGGCGAACGGACCATTTCGACCACCATGGCGTTCGTGCGCATCCTCAGCACCTTGCTCAAGGACCCGCAGATCGGTCGTCTGGTGGTGCCGATCGTGCCCGACGAGTCGCGCACCTTCGGCATGGAAAGCATGTTTCGCCAGATCGGCATCCATTCCCATGTCGGCCAGCTCTACACCCCGCAAGACGCAGGAACCCTGTCGTACTACAAGGAAAGCAGCGACGGCCAGATCATGCAGGAAGGCCTCAACGAGTCGGGCGCCACCTCGTCGTGGATCGCGGCCAGCACCTCATACGCCAACCACGGCGTAATGACCCTGCCGTTTTACATCTTCTATTCGATGTTCGGCTTCCAGCGCGTCGGCGACCTGCTGTGGGCGGCCGGTGATGCCCGTGCTCGTGGCTTTTTGCTCGGCGCTACGTCCGGGCGTACCACGCTGATGGGCGAAGGCCTGCAACATGACGACGGCCACAGCCATGTCATGTCGGCGACCGTGCCGTGCTGCCTGTCCTACGACCCGACTTATAGCTACGAGCTGGCAGTGATCATTCATGACGGCATGCAGCGAATGTTCGTCGAGCAGCAGGACGTCTACTACTACATCACCGTGCTCAATGAAAACTACACGCACCCGGACATGCCCGAGGGTGTGGAGCAGGGCATCATCAAGGGCTTGTACCGCCTGCCGGTCGAGCGTGCGGTGAATGGCGCGCGGCATGTGCAACTGATGGGCAGCGGTGCGATTTTGCCCGAGGTGCTGGCTGCCGGCGAAATCCTTGAGCGCGACTATGGCGTCAGCAGCGAAGTGTGGAGCGCCACCAGCCTCACCGAGGTGCGTCGCGACGCGCAGGCGGCGGAGCGCTGGAACCTGTTGCATCCACTGGACGAACCGCAAGTACCGTATGTGCGCCAGGTCCTGGAGGGCCATCCGGGGCCGGTGATCGTGGCCACTGACTATATGAAGATTCATGCTGATCAGATTCGTCCGTGGCTGGGCGACCGGCGCTTCGTGGGGCTGGGCACCGACGGCTTTGGCCAGTCCGATACCCGCGAGGCCTTGCGCCGGCACTTCGAGGTCGACCGGCAATTCATCGTGCTGGCGGCGCTCAAGGCGCTGGCCGATGACGGCGTGATCGAGCGTGAGGTGGTGGCCAGGGCGCTGGTCGATCTGGGTATCGATTCTGAAAAGACCGACCCGGTCAGCGTCTGATTCGTCCATGCGGGTTATGATGCACGCCAGTCAACCGCGAGCCTGCCGTCACCCATGTTCACCATCACCCGCCTGGAAAATCCGCCGCCCGAATCGATCAAGAGCCAGATCATGCAGATGGTCATCGACTATGTCAGTGACATCGGCATGGTCGGCATCCTGCCGAGTAACCCGCTGTACCCGCTGTATCAGTACGGAGTCGGTTTCGAGGTCAATCGCTATCAGGAGGCCATGGATGGTTCGCTGGGCTTGTCGGTAGAGCTGGTGTTGGCGCTGGATGCCGAAGACCCGGCCACGGTGATTGGCTTTCTGCTGTATCTGCCCTATGAAGACGATCCGCAGGCGTGTGCTGTGGCCTATATGGCGGTGCTGGCCAACCGGCGCCGCCAGGGCGTGGCACGGGGCATGCTGGCCGCGATGCTTGCGCGTTACCCGCATGCGGAGCTGGCCTGCTTTGCCAGCAAGGTGCCGTGTTTCGAAGCGCTGGGCTTTCAGGTGTTGGGCGCGCGTGGCCCGCAGGTGTTGATGAACAATCGCGACCACAGCTCGGACGGGCGGCTTGCCGTGCTGGATGTCGAGCCGATCTATCGCAGCGAGCAAGTGCTGCAAATTCACGCCTACCTGCTTAACCAGCATGGCCGGCGGGCGATGAGCGACGCCGAGAAAAACCGCGACCGGCATCTGGACCGCCTGGCGCGCCAGGCCGATGCATTGGTGGTCGAGCGCCTGGGCGAGGGCGCGCTGGCGCCGGCCCGGCGACCATTACGGTTGATTTAGGCGAATGCCCTGTCAAGGCCCATCATTGGCCGGCATGGCGGTATAGCGGTCGACGATCTGCTGGATTTCACCGGACATTTTCATCCGCAGCAGGGTGCGCAGGATCTTTTGTGCCGGTAAGGCCGAGTCGTTGCGCACCATGCAGGCGGCGGGCTGTTCGCTGATCACCGACACCACCTTCAAGCGCCGTTTTGTCGACAGGTCGCGGTTGACCCAGTCCAGCGCCAACTGACTGCCCACTGCATAGTTATAACGAGCAGCCACCAGTTTTCTCAGCACTTGTTCTTCATTGCGGGCGTCTTCGCGCAGCAGGTTGTGGTTGTTGAACAGGTGCTTCAGCTCCGGGTAGGTGTAGCCCAGCACGGTGCCGACCACTTCATTGTCGAATTGCTCGGGGTAGGGGCCGACGGTTTCAGGCGAAGCCAGCAGCAGGTCGCGCTGGATCAGGATCGGCAGGCTCCAGAAATAGTCGCCCGACAGGCTGCTCAGCCAGGCCGGTGACGTGTAGCAACGCACATCGATATCCCCTTGTTCCATCGCTGTCTGTATGCGCAGGCGCGGCAACACGTGAAACTCGGCTGTGCGCCCGACCTGACGAGCCAGGCTCTGCATGATGTCGAACAGAATGCCGGTGGTCGGTTGGTGGCCTTCTATACGAATCAGCGGCATTGACCAGCTCTCGGTCACCGAGAAACGCAGCGGCGGCTCGCTGGCGGCACCGGTGGTCTGGGCAAACGGCAGCATCACGCTCAGCAGCGCGCTGCACAGGGCGATTTTTAGCGTGAAGAGACCAGGGCGCGGCAGATTCGATGGCATGTCTGTACCTGTTCGAGGCTAGGTCGGGATCGTGCACGCAGGCCGGTAACGTGTCCAGTACATGACACCAGATGCAATTTTAGCCTTGCTCCGCTAGCATTAGCGGTCTTCAGCTTCCCTTCGCGACGGTTTTCGATGAGTTATCAGGTTCTTGCACGTAAATGGCGTCCGCGCTCGTTCCGCGAAATGGTCGGCCAGACCCATGTGCTCAAGGCTCTGATCAACGCCCTGGACAGCCAGCGGCTGCACCATGCCTACCTGTTTACCGGCACGCGAGGGGTGGGCAAGACCACCATCGCGCGCATCATCGCCAAGTGCCTGAACTGCGAAACCGGCATCACCTCGACGCCCTGCGGCACCTGCTCGGTGTGTCAGGAGATCGACGAAGGCCGCTTTGTCGACCTGATCGAGATCGACGCCGCGAGCCGCACCAAGGTCGAGGACACCCGCGAACTGCTCGATAACGTGCAATACGCGCCGAGCCGTGGACGCTTCAAGGTCTACCTGATCGACGAAGTGCACATGCTCTCCAGTCACTCGTTCAATGCCTTGCTCAAGACCCTCGAAGAGCCGCCGCCCTACGTCAAGTTCATTCTGGCGACTACCGATCCGCAAAAGCTGCCGGCGACCATCCTCTCGCGTTGCCTGCAGTTTTCGCTGAAAAACATGACCCCCGAGCGGGTGGTGGAGCACTTGAGCCATGTGCTGGGTGCCGAAAACATTCCTTTCGAAGACGATGCGCTGTGGCTGCTGGGGCGCGCCGCCGACGGTTCGATGCGCGATGCCATGAGCCTGACCGACCAGGCCATCGCCTTTGGCGAGGGCAAGGTGCAGGCGGCCGATGTGCGGGCCATGCTCGGCACGCTGGACCATGGTCAGGTGTTCGATGTACTGACCGCGTTACTTGAAGGCGATGCCCGTGGCGTGCTTGAAGCCGTGCGCCACCTGGCCGAACAGGGCCCCGACTGGAGTGGCGTGCTCGCCGAAATACTTAATGTGTTGCACCGTGTGGCGATTGCCCAGGCCTTGCCTGAAGCGCTCGACAACGGTCATGGCGACCGCGAGCGGGTGCTGGCGCTGGCCCAGGCGCTGCCCGGCGAAGACGTGCAGTTCTACTATCAAATGGGCCTGATCGGCCGGCGCGACCTGCCGCTGGCGCCCGATCCACGTGGCGGCTTTGAGATGGTTCTGCTGCGCATGCTGGCATTCCGGCCCGCCGACAGCAGCGACGCACCGAGCCAGCCACTAAAGCCAGTGGGGATCAGCCAGGCCAAGGTTGATCCCCGTCCGGCGGTGGCCCCAGCGCTGCAAGCCCCGGCCGCACCCGTTGCGCCAAAGCCTGCTCCTGCTCCTGTTCGTGAGCTTGAACCTCAGCCGCAACCGGTCGAAGAGGTCGATCTGCCGTGGAACGAGCCCAAAGCGCCTGAGCAGGTTACGGCCCCCGTCGCGCCAGAACCTGTGCTCGAAACTGCCGCCGAGCCGCCCGAACTGACCCCGATGCCGGTCCCGACGCCGGCCAGCCCGGTGCCTGATGCACCTCAGGTGGAAGAACCTGCGCCTGAGCCGGTGGCGGTCATGGCCCCGGATCGAGGCGCCGGCGCCCTCGAAGACATTCCCGACAGCGCCTACCTGTCGGCGCCGCTGGCGCGTGACGACGAGCCGCCGCTGGACGATGACTATGTCGAGCCTGAGGTCGATATCGACCCGGCTTCGTTCAGCTACCTCGACGAACTCGCCCACGAAAGCGTGCAGCACCAGGAAGCACCGGAGCCAGAACCCGAGCCTGCTGCCATGCCGGCCACCGGGCTGGCGCTGGAATGGCTGGAGATTTTCCCCAAACTGCAAATCTCGGGCATGACCGGCAGCATTGCCGCCAACTGCACGCTGATCAGCGCCGAGGGTGCCCGCTGGCTGCTGCACCTGGACCCGGCGCACAGCGCATTGTTCAACGCCACCCAGCAGCGTCGCCTGAGCGATGCGTTGAACCAGTACCATGGCCGCCCGATCCAACTGAGTATCGAACTGATCCGCCCGGAGCAGGAAACCCCGGCCCAGGCCGCCTCACGGCTGCGCGCCGAGCGTCAACGCCAGGCCGTGGCGTCGATTCAGGCCGATCCGTTCGTCCAGCAAATGATGCAGCAGTTTGGTGCGGTGATTCGCGAGGATACGATCAAGCCGGTCGACGCTCCTGAAGTGCAAGCTCACTGATTGAACGCACAGCGCTCATAGGCGTTGTGCAAACCAACCATCCGTTTGAAGGAGATACCCCATGATGAAAGGTGGCATGGCTGGCCTGATGAAGCAGGCCCAGCAAATGCAGGAAAAAATGGCCAAGATGCAGGAAGAACTGGCCAATGCGGAAGTCACCGGTCAATCGGGCGCAGGCCTGGTGAGCGTGGTAATGACCGGTCGTCACGACGTCAAGCGCATCAACCTGGATGACAGCCTGATGCAGGAAGACAAGGAAGTGCTGGAAGACCTGATCGCCGCCGCCGTCAACGACGCCGTGCGCAAGATCGAGCAGGCCAGCTCGGAAAAAACCGCGAGCATGACTGCCGGTATGCAGCTGCCGCCGGGCATGAAACTGCCGTTCTAACGGCTGTTTTTGTGCAGGTAAAAAATTGCCAGGCTCATGTCCTGGCATTTTTTTGTCTGCGCAACACGAAACAATGAAAATCGAACGCCAGGGATGAGCAGTGGTCTGCCCTGTATGTCCAGCCTAACCAGTGGAGAGTATTGGCAATGACGCAAGAACTGATTCTGAACCAGCGAATCGTCCTGGCCTCCCGGCCACAAGGCAAACCGACCCCGGAAAACTTCCGCCTGGAACGTGAAGCGCTGCCGGACCTCAAAGGTGGCCAGGTACAACTGCGCACCCTGTTCCTGTCGCTCGACCCTTACATGCGCGGACGCATGAGCGATGCACCGTCCTATGCCGACCCCGTGCAGATCGACGCGGTGATGGAAGGTGGCGCGGTCAGCGTGGTCGAGCAATCGCTGAACTCCAACTTCGAGGTGGGCGATCTGGTCGTCGGTTCGACTGGCTGGCAGACCCACAGTATTCATGACGGTTCGGCGCTGGTGAAACTGCCGAAAAACCTGCCCAGTCCTTCGCTGGCCGTGGGGGTACTGGGCATGCCGGGCATGACGGCTTATATGGGCCTGATGGACATCGGCAAACCCAAGGCCGGCGAAACCCTGGTGGTGGCCGCCGCTTCCGGCGCGGTCGGCTCGGTGGTCGGTCAGGTCGCCAAACTGCATGGCCTGCGTGTGGTCGGTGTTGCCGGCGGGCCCGACAAGTGCGCTTATGTGGTTGATGAGTTGGGCTTCGATGCCTGTATCGATCACCGCAGTGACAACTTTGCCGCCGAATTGGCCGAAGCCTGCCCCCAAGGTATCGATATCTACTACGAGCTGGTGGGTGGCAAGGTCTTCGAGGTCGTAGTGCCGCTGCTTAATGCGCGGGCGCGGATTCCGCTGTGTGGCGTGATTGCCCAGTACAACGCCCAGGGCGAGTTCGCCGGCCCCGACAAGTTGCCACTGCTGATGCGCACCTTGCTGACCAAGCGTGCGCGGATTCAGGGCTTTATCGTCTTCGAGGAGTACGGTTCGCGTCGCCAGGAATTCATCGACGCGATGACGCCGTTGGTCACCTCCGGGCAGATCAAATTCCGTGAAGACGTGGTGCAGGGCCTGGAGGCGGCGCCCGAAGCCTTTATCGGCCTGCTTGAAGGGCGCAACTTCGGCAAGCTGGTGGTCGAGGTTTCGAAGCTTTGATTTTTCGGGGCTTTGATTTTCTAGCGTTTGATTGACGCTGACGACAAGGCGCGGGTATAAACCGCGTCTTTCGATTGTGTGGGACTTTTCTTCATGAGCTTCAGCCCTCTGATTCGCCAACTGATCGATGCCTTCCGGGTGCTGCCAGGTGTCGGCCAAAAAACCGCCCAGCGTATGGCATTGCAGCTGTTGGAGCGTGATCGCAGCGGCGGCTCGCGACTGGCCCTGGCGTTGAGCCAGGCCATGGACGGCGTCGGCCATTGCAAGAGCTGCCGCACCCTGACCGAAGAAGAACTCTGCCCGCAATGCGCCGACCCACGTCGCGACGACACACTGCTGTGCGTGGTCGAAGGGCCGACCGACGTCTATGCGGTGGAGCAAACCGGCTACCGCGGCCGCTATTTCGTGCTCAAGGGCCACTTGTCGCCGCTGGACGGGCTGGGTCCTGAGGCCATCGGTATTCCGCAACTGCTGGAGCGCATCGCCGCACAAGGCAGCTTTACCGAAGTGATCCTGGCCACCAACCCCACGGTGGAAGGTGAAGCCACCGCGCACTACATCGCCCAGTTATTGAGCGACAAGGGCCTGGTCGCCTCACGCATCGCCCATGGCATCCCGCTGGGCGGCGAACTGGACCTGGTCGACGGCGGCACCCTGGCCCACTCGTTCGCGGGCCGTAAACCGATCGCGCTGTAACGAGATTTTCCTACAACTCATCCAGCGAAAAGTGCGTCAGGCTGAAGGTCGATACTTGCAGGTCATTCAGCCGTTTGGAGCCACCCAGCTCCGGCAGGTCGATAATCGCCGCAGCTTCATGCACGCGTGCCCCCATGCGGCGGATCAGGTTGACGGCGGCTATCAATGTGCCGCCGGTGGCGATCAGGTCATCGAACAGCACCACGCTGTCGCCATCGCACAGGCTGTCGGAATGCACCTCCAGAAACGCCTGGCCGTATTCGGTCTGATAGGCCTGCGACAGCACATCGGCGGGAAGCTTGCCCTGTTTGCGAAACAGCACCAGCGGCTTGTTCAGCTCATACGCCACCACCGAGCCGATCAGAAAGCCGCGCGCATCCATCACGCCGATCTGGTTGAAGTCGGCATCGATGTAGCGTTGCACGAAATGGTCGATGACCTGACGCGTGGCCTTGGGCGACTGGAACAGCGGGGTGATGTCACGAAACACCACGCCGGGCTTGGGGAAGTCCACGACCGGGCGGATCAGGGATTTGAGAAGGCTGTCGTCAAAAGTCATACGGGCGATCCAGGGGCGAGTTAGGCCGACAGTGTAGGTCGGTCAGCTCTGGATCGCACGTTTGAGCTGTTTCTCAGTTTTCCATGGCGCCGCCGGCCAGCGCGCAGAGCTGGATCGGGTCGAGAATCTGGATATCCTTGCCCTCAGCGGCGATCAGCTCGCTTTGCTGAAAGCGGGTGAACACGCGGGACACCGTTTCGACCGCCAGGCCAAGGTGGTTGCCGATCTCGTTGCGCGACATGCTCAAGCGGAAGTGATTGGCCGAAAAGCCCCGTGCCCTGAAGCGGGCAGACAGGTTGACCAGAAACGTGGCGATACGCTCGTCGGCGGTTTTTTTCGACAGCAACAGCATCATTTGCTGGTCATCGCGGATTTCCCGGCTCATGACCCGCATCAACTGACGGCGCAACTGCGGCAATTGCACCGACAGTTCGTCCAGGCGCTCGAAGGGGATTTCACACACCGAAGTGGTTTCCAGTGCCTGCGCCGAAACCGGGTAGGCCTCGGAGTCCATCCCGGACATGCCGACCAGTTCGCTGGGCAGGTGGAAACCGGTCAGTTGTTCGGTGCCGCCGTCGCTGATATTGAACGTCTTCAGGGCGCCGGAACGCACCGCATACACCGATTCGAAGGTATCGCCCTGGCGAAACAGAAACTCACCCTTTTTCAGCGGGCGGCCACGCTTGACGATCTGGTCCAGCGCGTCCATGTCTTCCAGGTTAAGCGACAGGGGCAGGCACAACGGTGCCAGACTGCAATCCTTGCAATGAGCCTGATTATGGGAGCGCAACTTGACTGGCTCGGACATCACTCTATTCCTTGTGGGATAAGCACACACAGGATGTAGGGTAACTCAGGGGCGGTAGCTTCGACCAGCGTAGGAAATGTCATGTAGATGGCCTGATGATGTCAAATGACCCTGGAAAAGCGCTGAATGGTTTGCGGGTTCAGGTAGCTGTCGAACAGCATGCACACTGCTCGCACCAATAGCCGGCCGGCGGGCAAGACCCTTATTCCCCGGTCGTCCAGCGCGATCAGGCCGTCATTGCTCATCGTCACCAACTGCGGCCAGACATCGCTGAAATAGCCCCTGAATTCGATGGTAAACGCATGTTCGACATGGCCGAAATCCAGCTCGAAATGGCAGATCAGTTGCTGAATCACGGCCTGCCGGATCCGGTCATCTTCGGTGCACACCAGCCCGCGTTTGGTTGCCAGTTGATCGCTGGCCAGCAGCGTCTGGTAATCGTTCAGATCACTGCTGTTCTGGCAGTACAGACCGCCGACCTGGCTGATCGCCGATACGCCAAGGCCAAGCAGGTCGCAGTGCCCATGGGTGGTGTAACCCTGAAAGTTGCGCTGCAGCGTGGCTTCTTCCTGGGCAATCGCCAGTTCGTCGTCGGGCAGGGCAAAGTGGTCCATGCCGATGTAGCGATAGCCGGCGCCGGTCAGTTGCTCGATGGTGCCTTCAAGCATTTGCAGCTTTTGCTCCGGTGCGGGCAGGGTGGCGTTGTCGATGCGTCTTTGCGGCATGAAGCGCTCGGGCAAATGGGCATAGTTGAACACCGACAAGCGGTCGGGCTGCAAGGCGATGATCTCGTCCACCGTGCGCGCAAAACCTTGCGGCGTCTGCAAGGGCAGGCCGTAGATCAGGTCGATATTGACCGAGCGAAATTGCAAGGTACGTGCTGCCTCAACGATGGCGCGGGTCTGCTCCAGGCTTTGCAGGCGATTGACCGCCCGCTGCACGGCCGGGTCGAGATCCTGCACCCCCAGGCTGACCCGGTTGAAACCCAACTCACGCAACAGCCCCATGGACGACCAGTCGGCCTCACGCGGGTCGATCTCGATGCCGTAATCGCCTGAGTCGTCATCGAGCAGGTTGAAATTGGCCCGTAACGTCGACATCAACTGACGCAACTCGTCATGGTTGAGAAACGTCGGTGTTCCTCCGCCCAGATGCAACTGCTCGACCACCTGATCAGGCGCCAGATGGCAGCCCAGCATCTGGATCTCGTGCATCAGGCGTTGCAAGTACGCCTGCGCCCGGCTGCGGTCCTTGGTGATGACCTTGTTGCAGGCGCAGTAGTAGCAAATGTTGGCACAGAACGGGATGTGCACATACAGCGACAGAGGCCTGTGCGCCTTGCGGCTGTCGCGCAGCGCATGCAGCAGGTCGAAGGCGCCGATGCGGGTGCTGAACTGTACGGCCGTGGGGTAGGAGGTGTAACGGGGCCCTGCCAGATCGTAACGACGGATCAGGTCAGAATCCCAACGAATGGCATCGAGCATACGGGCATTCCCCTGGAGAAGCTGGCGATGCCCGAGTGTAGGTGAGCGGGTGGCCCGGCTTGTTGATGTGCATCAACAGACTTAATGGCCCATCAGCAGCCGTTGATGAGGACCCGGCAGGCTCCACACGCCAAACAGCATCACCAGCAGGCCACCGGCCGTGCGCAAGCCACGCTTGCGCAGCAGGGCGCGAGTGCGCTCGGCGGCCAGGCCCGTCAGCAACAGCACCGGCAGCGTGCCCAGACCGAAAGCCAGCATCAGTGCGGCGCTGGTCAGGGCATTGCCCTGAATGGCGGCCCACAACAGGATGCTGTAGACCAGCCCGCAGGGCAGCCATCCCCACAGCGCGCCGACCAGCAGGGCGCGGGGCAGGCTGGTAATCGGCAGCAGGCGGGCCGCCAGCGGTTGCACATGGCGCCACAGGCCACGACCCAGACGTTCGATGTGGGTCAGACCGTTCCACCAGCCGGCCAGGTACAGACCCATGGCGATCAGCAGCAGGGCGGCGATGACCCGCAGCACGATGGCGCCCGGACCATTGGCCACGGCATGGCCGAGCAGGCCGGTGAGCAGGCCGGCCAGCGTATAGCTGGCGATGCGCCCCAGGTTATAGGCCAGCAGCAGGCGCCCGCGCCGATGCGGGTCTTTGATGCCCAGGCTCAAGGCGCCCATCAGCCCGCCGCACATGCCGATGCAATGCCCGCCGCCGAGCAGACCGAACATGACCGCCGTCCCTGACAGGGCAATGATTTCAGGCATGTTTGTCCAGGTCTTTGGGCGCCGACGATTCTTGCAGGGCCGCCTGGTGTCCCGGATCCTGATCGTCGAACAGGATGCTGTGAGCGGGGCTTTCGAGGTCGTCGTACTGACCGCTGTCGACGGCCCAGAAGAACACGTAGACGGCCACGGCCACCAGCAACAGCGCCGCCGGAATCATGATGTAGAGCGCAGGCATGGTTGCTCCGTCAGTGTCGAGGGTTCAGAGGGTACACGGCTCAGACGCAGGGCATTGAGTACCACGACCAGCGAGCTGAGCGACATGCCGATGGCTGCCCACACCGGGGTGATCCAGCCCAGCGCGGCGAAGGGCAGCATCAGGCCATTGTAGAGCCCTGCCCAGAGCAGGTTTTGCAGGATAACTCGCCGCGTGCGTCGCGCCAGCACCAGCGCATCGACCAGCGTTTGCAAGCGATTGGACATCAGCACGGCGTCGGCGCAGGTCTTGGCCAGGTCGGTGGCCGAGCCCATGGCCACGCTGATATCGGCCGCCGCCAGCACCGGCACATCGTTGACGCCGTCGCCGAGCATCAGCACCTTGCGGTCGGTTTGCTGCAGTCGTTGCAGCATCGCCAGTTTCTCGTCCGGGCACAGGCCGCCGTGGGCCTGGTCGATGCCCAGTTCAGCCGCGATCTGCGCCACCATCGGTGAGCTGTCGCCGGACAGCAATAGCGTTTTCCAGCCCCGCGCACGGCAGGCATCAAGCAGGGCATGGGCATCGCTGCGCAACGGGTCATCGAGCACCAGCCAGGCCAGAGGCCCGCTTTGATCTCCGAGCAACAGCCATTGCCCGGTACGCTCCGGCGGTTCGGGTGGCGTGCTGCCACTCAAATCACAGACAAACGCTGGCTGGCCAATACGCAGGCGCTGCTCATCGAGCCTGCCGTGCAAACCAAGGCCCGGATGCGTTTCGACATGCCCGGCAGCCCGTGGTGCGCGGCCGAAGGCGCGGGCAATAGGGTGTTCGGAGCGGTTTTCCAGCGCGGCTGCCAGGGCCAGGCAGGTGTCGGCATCCAGATTGGCCAGCGGCAGGATGCGGCGCAGTTGCAGACGGCCTTGCGTGAGCGTGCCCGTCTTGTCGAAGATCACCGTATCGATCTGTTCCAGCCCTTCAAGCACATGGCCGCGCGTCAGCAACAGGCCAAGGCCGTGCAGGCTGCCGGTGGCGGCGGTCAGCGCGGTGGGGGTGGCCAGCGACAGGGCACACGGGCAGGTGGCGACCAGCATGGCCAGCACGATCCAGAAGGCGCGGCCGGCATCCAGCTGCCACCAGAGTGCGCCGATGAGCACAGTCGCGATCAGCGACACCAGCAGAAACTGCTGCGCTGCACGCTCGGCTAGTTGCGCCAGCCGCGGCTTTTCGGTCTGGGCGCGCTCAAGCAGACGGACAATGGCCGACAGCCGCGTGTCGCCGCCCAGCGCCTGCACCTGCACGGTCAGTGCGCTGTCGACATTCAGGGTGCCGGCGGTAACGGTATCTCCTGACCCTCGGGGTTGCGGCAGGTATTCGCCGGTCAGCAGCGATTCGTCGAGGCTGGAATGGCCGTTGATAATGCAGCCGTCGGCGGGCACGACGGCGCCGGGCAGCACCAGCACCTGGTCGTGCAGGCGCAGGTCGCTGAGCAGGATACGTTGCTGCTGCCCGTCACTGTTCAGGCGCAGGCACGACGCCGGCAACAGCTTGACCAGCCGGCTGGTGGCCACGGCAGTGCGCTGTCGGGCATGGCGCTCCAGATAGCGGCCGCTGAGCAGAAACAGCGCGAACATGCCCACCGCATCGAAGTACAGCTCGCCGCTGCCGGTAACGGCTGTCCAGATGCCGGCGCCATAGGCGGCGCCGATGGCCAGCGACACCGAAACGTCCATGCTCAATTGCCGGTGACGCAGATCCCGCAGCGCCCCTTGAAACAATGGTGCACAGCTGTAGAACACGATGGGTGTGGTCAGAAACATCGCCACCCAACGCAGAATGGTGTGCAGCTCGGGGCTCAGGTCGTTGTTGAATTCGGGCCAGGTGGCCATGGTCGCCATCATCGCCTGAAACCACAGCAGTCCGGCCACGCCCAGACGTCGCAGCGCCAGGCGGTTTTCCTGGGCCAACTGTTCGCAGGCAGGATCGGGCTGCCACGGATGGGCGACATAGCCGATGTGCCGCAACCGCTCGATGATCTGGCTCAACGGCAACGCCCCGGCCTGCCAGCGCAGATGCAGGCGATGGGTCGACAGATTCAGGCGCGCCTCCACAATGGCTGGCAACGCGCGCAACTGGCGCTCGATCAACCAGCCGCAGGCGGCGCAACTGATGCCTTCGATCAGCAACGTGGTTTCGCTGAGAGGCCCGTCCTGACGCACGAAACCGTGCTGCACCTCGGGACGGTCGTAAAGCTGCAACTCGTCGGGCAACGACGCAGGCAAGTCTTGTGGATTGCTCGCCGCCGTACTGCGATGCCGGTAGTAATGCTCAAGCCCACTGGCAACGATAGTCTGGGCCACAGCCTGACAACCGGGGCAGCAGAACGGCCGGGGTTCTCCGAACACGACCGCGGTAAAGCGATTGTCCGCTGAAACGGGCAGGGCGCAGTGGTAGCAGGCAATCGGCGCCGGGCTCAAGGCTTGGGACCCTGCACGGCCTGCAACGGCTCATCACCCAGCACCAGCGTCTCGCCCTGAGCCAGCACTTCTTCTTCGAACAAACGCCAGGTCCGCTGCTGCTCCTGGCCGAGCACTTCGACGAAGCGACGGCCTTCGATATGGTCGTCGAGCTGGCCGATATAACGCCCTGGTTCGCTGGTGCTGCGGTTCAGCCGCAGGTGCCGGTCCTTGTCTGGCTGGGTGGGCGACAGCAGGCTCAGTTCCAGCGTCGCGGGCAGGCTGTCGCCGCTCAGGCGCAAGTCGACTTCGCCGGTCAGTTCGTCCAGGTGCAGGCGCGCATGCAGGTTCAACTGGCGGGCGAGCAGTTCACGGTCCAGCGAGCGGTTGATGCCCTTGCCGGCCTCGTAATAGTTGTCGCTGACCAGATTGACCGGGTTGTTCACGGCAATCACCACCAGGCTCAGGCTCAGGGTCACCGAGCAGCCCAGCAGGCCGATGATGAACCACGGCCAGCGATGTCGATACCACGGAGTAGCGCTCATGCGGGCATGCTCATGGGCGAGCCTGTGGGCCGGTAAAGCGGCTGCGGGCCTCAATACGAATATCGCTGTTATCGATGTCTTGAAGAATGAAGGTCACCTCGTTACTGCTCGACGGTAATGTGGCTGGTGCACTGGACAACTGCACTGCCAGGGTCAGGCTCTGACCGCCCGGCACACGTATTTCTCGCGGCCCTTGCAGGCGCAGGTCAGGCAGGCCGGTGGCCTGCAGCAGATAGGTGTGGGCGAACTGATCCTTGTTGAGCACCTTGAGGCTGTAGACGTTTTCGATATGGCCCTGGGTATTCTCACGAAACAGCATGCGGTCCTTGTTGACTTCAAGGCCGGTCAGCGGGCGCAGCAGGAAGGCGCAGGCCAGCAGGCCGATCATCAGCAGCAGCACGGCGGCATAGCCGATCAGGCGGGGGCGCAAGGTCCGGGTCGTCTGACCGGCCAGGTTATGTTCGGTGGTGTAGCTGATCAGGCCGCGTGGATAGTCCATCTTGTCCATCACGCTATCGCAGGCGTCAATACACGCCGCGCAGCCGATGCATTCGATTTGCAGGCCGTTGCGAATGTCGATGCCGGTCGGGCAGACCTGCACGCACAGGGTGCAGTCGATGCAATCGCCCAGGCCCTGGGCTTGTGGATCGGCATCCTTGCGCCGTGGACCCCGTTGTTCGCCACGACGCGGGTCGTAGGACACGATCAGTGTGTCCTTGTCGAACATCACGCTTTGAAAGCGCGCATACGGGCACATGTACACGCAGACCTGCTCACGCAGCCAGCCGGCATTGGCATAGGTGGCCAGGGTAAAGAAGCCGATCCAGAAGTACGCCCAGCCATCGGCCTGGCCGGTCAACAGCTCGATGCACAGCTCACGGATCGGTGAGAAGTAACCCACGAAGGTGATCCCGGTCACCAGGCCGATCAACAGCCACAGGCTGTGTTTGACGGTTTTGCGCAACAGTTTGCCGGCCCCCATCGGCGCCTGGTCGAGCTTGATGCGCTGATTACGGTCGCCTTCGGTGATTTTTTCGCACCACATGAACATCCACGTCCACACGCTTTGCGGGCAGGTATAACCGCACCACACGCGGCCGGCGTACACGGTAATGAAGAACAGGCCGAAGGCGGCGACGATCAGGATGCCCGACAGCAAAATGAAATCCTGCGGCCAGAAGGTTGACCCGAAGATGTAGAACTTGCGCTCCGGCAGGTTCCACCACACTGCCTGGCGGCCGTTCCAGCCCAGCCATACGGTGCCGAAATAAATCAGCAACAGCAGCGCGCCACCGATCATGCGCACGTTGCGGAAAAAGCCGCTGAAGGCCCGGGTATGAATCTTTTCACGGGCCGCATACAGGTCGACGCTGCCCGCCACTGGCTCGGCGGGCGGGGTGATGTCTTGCAGCGGTATGCGCCCGTCAGACAGGCGCATAGCGCGGTCGATCTTCATTCAATTGACTCACCCACGGATTAAGCACAGGCACTGCACAGTGCTGGAAGTCTGCAACGTCGCGGGTGACCAGCGTCAGGCCATTCGCCAGTGCCGTGGCCGCGATCAGGGCATTGCAGTCGCTTTGTGAATCAGAAGCAAGCAGTGGCGCGCAACGCCTGGAGACTGCCGTGTCGATGGGCAGAATGCGTCTGTTGAACGAGACCAGAACCTGACTTTCCAGCCAGTGCCTGAGCTGTCTGCCCTGGCTGGCATCGCGCTGCTCAGCACGCAAAACACCGGTTTCCAGTTCCATGACCGTGATGGCCGAGATAAACAGACTGGCGGGTGGCTGGCGGCTTGCCCAGTGCATGACATGCGGGTCTGGTTTGGGCTTGCGCAGCTCGGCGATGACGCTGGTGTCGAGCAGATACATCAGAGCAGGTCCACGGCGCGTGAGCCGATAGAGGTTCGTTGTGGCTCGAATTCGATATCGCCCGGCATGCGCAGCATCTGCACGATGTCCGGTGCATTGCCGGTCAGTTGCTCGTAGCCTTCGATGCTCAGCAGCACATGACTTGGGCGGCCCCGGTCGGTGATGAACACCGGCCCCTCAAGAGCCGACTTCTTGGCACCACTGGTGTCCTGATTGAATTCGCGACTGGAGATGATCGTCGTCATGAATGCCGCTCCTGGAGAAAGTGATGTAGCAATGTTACTACCATCTGCCGGCAGCGACGCGGTAGATATGTAACGACACCGTATCACTGCGGCTCAACGGCGTTTTGCTGCCGCGACAAGCTGTAGATATAGCCCGCCAGCACGTGCACCCGATCATCCCCCTGCAGTGCTTTTTGCGCCGGCATCTGGCCCATACGGCCCTTGGCGATGCTTTCTTGCAACTGCGCAAAACCGGTGCCGTAGATATACGCACCGGCTTGGGTCAGGTCCGGGGCGCCCAGCAGCGGGTTGCCTTTGCCTTCGGGGCCATGACAGGCGATGCAGGTGGTGGCATAGAGTTTCTGTCCGTTGGCCGGGTCGACCTTGATGCCTTCGGGCAGTGGCCGGTTTAGGCGGGTCAGCAGCCAGGCGGCGACATCGTTGACGCCTTGTTCGCGCAAAATGGGTCCCCAGGCCGGCATCATGGCGTGGCGGCCGTTGAGAATGCTGGTCTTGATCGATTGCGCATCGCCGCCCCAGCGCCAGTGTTCGTCGGTCAGGTTCGGAAAGCCGTAGGCGCCCTTGGCGTCCGAGCCGTGACACACCGAACAGTTGGAGGCGAACAGTCGGGCGCCCATTTGCAGGGCTTCGGGGTCCTTGGCCACCGCCTCGACGGGCATTGCGGCAAAGCGGGCGAAGGTCGGCGCGTACTGCGCATCGGCACGGGCCATTTCCTTTTCCCATTCGTGCACGCCGGTCCAGCCTTGTTGACCGTCGGCAAAGCGCGTCTGAGTATCGGCGTCCACATAGTCGTAACCGGGCAACAGGCCGCGCCAGTTACCCAGCCCGGGGTAGAGCAGCAGGTAGACGAGCGAGAATACGATGGTGGCGATGAACAGCTTGAACCACCAGCCCGGCAGCGGATTGTCGTACTCCTCGATGCCGTCGTAACTGTGGCCGGTGGTCTGTTCGCCAGGCCCCTTGCGCTCGCCCTTGCGGGTTGCCAGCAACAGCCAGGTCAGGCCCGCCAGAGTGCCGAGGGTCAGCAGGGTGATGTACAGGCTCCAGCCACTGCTCATGCGTCGGGTTTCCGTGGGGTTTCTGGCGTTTCATCAGTGCGCGGCGGCTCATCGGCGAACGGCAATAAGGTTGCCTCGTCGAAGTCCCGCTTGCGGCGCGGACTGAACACCCACAGCGCCAGGCCGACAAAGGCCAGCAGCACCACCAGTGTGCCCAGCCCGCGAATCGTTCCGATATCCATGCCGGTCACCGTTTGCTCTTTATATGCACGCCCAGACCTTGCAGGTAAGCCACCAGCGCATCCAGTTCGGTCTTGCCTTGTACGGCCTTGGTGGCGCCGGCAATGTCGGCATCGGTGTACGGCACGCCCAGACTGCGCAACGCCTGCATCTTGGTTGGGGTCTGGCTGGCGTCGATAGTTTTATGCGCCAGGAAGGGATAGGCCGGCATCTTCGATTCAGGTACCAGATCACGCGGGTTGATCAGGTGAATACGGTGCCATTCATCCGTGTAGCGTGCGCCGATGCGCGCCAGATCCGGGCCGGTACGTTTGGAACCCCATAGAAACGGGTGATCCCAGACGCTTTCGCCGGCGACCGAATAGTGGCCGTAACGCTCGGTCTCGGCACGAAACGGGCGGATCATCTGTGAGTGACAACCTACGCAGCCGTTGGCGATGTACACGTCGCGGCCTTCGAGTTGCAGCGCGGTGTAGGGCTTCATGCCTTCGACCGGTGTATTGGTCACGTCCTGAAAAAACAGCGGCACGATCTGCGTCAGGCCGCCGATGCTCACCGCGATGACCATCAGCAGGGTCAGCAGGCCGATGTTTTTTTCGACGATTTCATGCCTCATCGATGCCCACCTGCCACGCTGATCTGCGCCGCTTGTTCGGCCACCAGAGGATCGCCGCTGCGGATCGTCCGCCAGGTATTCCAGGCCATCAGCAGCATGCCGCTGGCAAACAGCGCGCCGCCGATCAGGCGCACCACGTAGCCCTGATGGCTGGCCACCAGGGAGGCGATAAAGGTGTAAGTGAGGGTGCCGTCGGCATCCACCGCCCGCCACATCAGGCCCTGAGTGATGCCGTTGACCCACATGGCGGCGATGTACAGCACCGTGCCGACGGTCGCCAGCCAGAAATGCGCATGAATCAGCGTCACGCTGTGCATTGCCTTGCGGCCGAACAGCGGCGGAATCATGTGATAAGTCGCACCGATGGTGATCATCGCCACCCAGCCCAGGGCGCCGGCATGCACGTGGCCGATGGTCCAGTCGGTGTAGTGCGACAGGGCATTGACCGTCTTGATCGCCATCATCGGGCCTTCAAAGGTCGACATGCCGTAGAACGCCAGCGCCACCACGAGAAAGCGCAGGATCGGGTCGCTGCGCAATTTATGCCAGGCGCCGGAAAGGGTCATCATGCCGTTGATCATGCCGCCCCAACTGGGCACCAGCAGGATGATCGACATCACCATGCCCAGCGACTGCGCCCAGTCGGGCAGTGCGGTGTAGTGCAAATGGTGTGGGCCGGCCCAGATGTACAAGGTGATCAACGCCCAGAAGTGCACGATCGACAGCCGATAGGAATACACCGGGCGTTCGGCCTGCTTGGGCACGAAGTAATACATCATGCCGAGAAAGCCCGTGGTCAGGAAAAACCCCACCGCGTTGTGGCCGTACCACCACTGCACCATCGCATCGGTGGCGCCGGCGTAGATCGAATAGGACTTGAACAGGCTGACCGGTATCGCCAGGTGATTGACTACATGCAGCATGCCGGTGACCAGGATAAAGGCGCCGTAAAACCAGTTGGCGACATAGATGTGCGAGGTGCGGCGTCGCGCCAGGGTGCCGAAGAACACCGTGGCATAGGCGACCCAGACAATGGCCAGCCAGATTGCGATGGGCCATTCCAGTTCGGCGTATTCCTTGGTGGTGGTGTAGCCCAGTGGCAGGCTGACGATGGCCGCGACGATCAACGCTTGCCAGCCCCAGAAGGTGAAGGCCGCCAGCCGATCGGAAAACAGCCGTACCTGGCAGGTGCGCTGCACCACGTAATATGAAGTGGCCATCAACGCGCAGCCGCCAAAGGCGAAGATCACCAGGTTGGTGTGCAAGGGGCGCAGGCGGCCGAAGGTGACCCACTCCAGACCGAAGTTCAGCTCTGGCCAGACCAGTTGCGAGGCGATGAACACGCCAAGCCCCATGCCCACGATCCCCCAGACCACCGTCATGATGACGAACTGGCGGACCACCTTATAGTTGTAGGCAGTCGGGCTGATGGCTGTACTCATTAATTAGCGGTTCCAGACTTCAGAGACGAGTGATGGCGGTAGAAATTTTACGGATTTCACCCACGCGTTCAGACGGTAGAGCTGCCTGCATCGAACGCGGGCAAGCTTAATGCCGAAGCGGCGGTGAGGGAAGTCATCGCTAAAAGTGCCCATAATGGCCAACTGACAAACCAATGGACAACAGTGCAACCGAAATGAACACTCATCACTGCCTACAACTGGCGCAAGAGCACGGCTGGCTGTGGACCGACGCCACCGTGCAGGGCACTCGAACGCCCGCGACCCTGATCCTTGCGCACGGTGCCGGCGCGCCGATGGACAGCGGCTTCATGAACGAAATGGCACACCTGCTGGGGCAGCAGGGCGTGAATGTGCTGCGTTTCGAATTTCCCTATATGGCCCAGCGTCGTACCGGTGGCAGCAAGCGCCCGCCCAATCCCCAGGCGCAACTGCTCGAAAGCTGGCGGCAGGTCCATGCCGTGGTGCGACCTTATGTCGCCGGGCAACTGGCAATCGGCGGCAAGTCGATGGGTGGGCGCATGGCCAGCCTGCTGGCCGATGAGTTGCAGGCCGATGCGCTGGTGTGCCTGGGGTATCCGTTTTACGCTGCCGGCAAACCGGAAAAACCCCGCGTAGCGCATCTGGCCGGGTTGCAGAGCAGAACGCTGATCGTGCAGGGCGAGCGCGATGCGCTGGGCAATCGAGACACCGTGCAAACCTACACGCTGTCGCCACGCATCGAGCTGCACTGGCTGCCCACCGCCGACCATGACCTCAAGCCTTTGAAAGCGTCGGGCCTGAGCCACCCACAATGCCTGGCGCAGGCGGCCGAGCGCATCGCTGCCTTTGTGCGTCACCCATAGCCGTTACGCACAGCGCAGGGCGAAATGGCCTTGGCTGACCTCGAAATCCATGGCCGAAATACCAAACTCGAAGTGCCCCTGTACCTGCTGACGTTGTGAGTCGACCTCCAGCAAGGTGAGAGAGCCGCTTTGCAAATGCGTTGAGTAATAAATGACGCTTTGCCAGTGCGGCGATTCGTTATAGACCACCTGGATGTGCGGGTTGCCCACCAAGGGGTAAGTACCCGGCTGCAAGTCTCGATCAAAAAACAGACCGATGCTGGTGCGCCGCCGACCGACCCTGCCATCGGCAATGATTTTCCAGACCCAATGGTCGGTGGTTTGCGAACGTTCCGGGCGCATCAATAACCGGCCCAGCAACGAGTTGACCTGCAAGGGCTGGCCGTTGACGCAGGCCTGAAAATGGCTGTGACTGCAAGCGTTAGCGGGAGCGAGCTCTGGCATGATGTGGGTCTTGATCGACAGCAGGGATGGAAAGGGGCGCTGCCGTACAGGCTGTGCCCCCGTGAGTCGTGCAGGGGTAAACGCTGTCTAGCGGATCGCGACGCCAAGACTGGCATTGTGGTGCAGCAGTTTGAACTCTCCGCCGCTGACCAGATTTTTTACGAAGTACCATTTCCAGCCCACCAGATTGGTCATCGCGACCGTGGAGGACCAGTAGTTGGCGTTACCCATCGGCCAGCGTGCGCCATAAGCGGCATGGATCTCGCGCAGCTCTTCTATAGAACACAGGCGAGCCCCCTGATTGGCGGCCGCGGTCGACACCGTGGTGAAACTGCCGCTGCCCAGGCCCAGGCACTGAATCACCCCGGTGACGTTGACGGTATACCTCAGGCTTTCACCGCGGCTATCACTGACCTGAATACTCGCCGTGCCCTTGCCGCGCACCGTAACCAGCCCATTACCATCGACCTTGGCCACCAGCGTGTCACTGGAACTGTAGGTATAAGGTGCCTGACCACCACGCGCGACCCGTTGCACCGTGGTGCCGGCAGGCAGGGTCGGCAGCAGATCCGGCGAGCCCGGCAGCAGATACACCTTGCCATCCAGAGTGACCGGCGTGGTGTCCAGAACCAGCCCTTGATACACCGACAACCACAACGGCACAGACTCGGCCTGATTGTCAGCACGCCGCACGGTGTAAAACACCGTCGCCGTACGACCGCTGCTCGCCACGATCAAGGCTTTGGGCACGTTGAACAGCAACTCGGTGCTGGCGCCTACCGTCTGGTTCGCCGTGTCATGGTTCGACGCGCCGCGCCAGCTCACGATCACCCGGTCGTCACGGCTCATGCCTGGATAACGAACCCGCACCGTGGCACCGGATTCAGGAATTCTTGACGGCGTTACCACCCCGTCGGCACCCACCGTGTCCATGCTCGGCGTCGGCAGGCTATCGAGCCCGGCGCGGATGTTCAGGTGCAAGGTATCGGAGGTCTGGACCTGGCCGTTGGCCCGGTTGACGGTGTAGGCAATCGCGACGGTTTCGCCGGCATTGGCAATAACCAGCGCATAGGCAAAACGCAGCTCCAGCGGTTGGCCGGCATCGGCTTCGGTGATCGCTTTCTCCTGATTGTCACTGCCCTTGGGGCCCTGCCACTGGACGGTGACCCGGTCGCCGGCGCGCAGTTGGGCAAGCGCCTCGATACGCACCGTTGCTCCGGCGGTGGCGTGCGCGGGGTCGAGTACGTTGCCCTGAGCTTCCTTTACGGTGGGGGTGGGGAGTGGGGGGGTGTAAGACAGTTTCAACGTCACTGGCGCAGGGATGGAGTCTGGCGATACGTTGCCGGCAAGATCAGTGATCGTGTAATAAACAGAGGCCTCTCCGTCGCCTACAGATTCCAGAAACGGTTTGATGAAATCGACCATGACCCTTTTCAAGCCCATATCGTCTTCGCTGACGATAGCTATTGGACCCGGCGTGTCATTCCAGTAGGTGCGAACGGCATCGTTGGCTTTCATACCGCTATAACTGGCAATGGTGCCCTGAAGCACATCGCCCAAGCGCTCCAGTTCTTCTGATGTCAAACCATCCTTTATCACATCGGGAAACAGGATAGGGCCCAGAGCCGGTTTGCCGGGCGGCGTGCGGTCAATAATAAGCGGGGTCTGCTCAGAGTAATTTGTGATCAGGCTGAAAGGGTTTTTCACGAGGTAAGAAACCTCATGATTACCTTCGGTAAGTAGAGCAACCGGAATTTCCAGTGTCAAAGGATCTCCAGGTTTTTCGTGATCAAGAATGGTTTTTTTAGGACCTGCCTCCATGCCATTCCATCTCAGTTGGTAGATATAACCGACCATGGATCCTTCCCAGACCCGGAAGGTTACGGCAACCGGCCGGTTATGAAATTCAATGGGTAAAATACCGTTTTCAAGTGCCGCAGGAATGTAAGGGACATCCAGGTTCATGGGCACAGGTAGCGCCGTAGTCTCGTACATTTGTAATTCCTTTTAAAATTTAAAGTGCGGGCTGCAAGCAGCCCGCAGTGAGTCAGCGAACGAGGCAGGTAGGTTGTACGGCATCCAGCATGTTTACGGGGGCTCGACTGGTCGTAGAATTGGCGGGGCTCTGGTTACTACCCTCTGGCGGTTCTACACGATAATAAGCCTCGGCAAAGCCGGTGCAGATCAAACGCAGATTAAGATCGGGTACCGTAAAGGTGTAGCCATTGAGAACATCATTTCTGTCAAGTCGTCGGTCCGCTATATAGGTGGCCGCATTAATAGGGTTGTTGAGGTTGTCGAATCCTTTGAAGGTCAGTGTCAGGATCTGGCCTTCGGCGATGTTAGTGTAAGGTGAGATCTTTATGTCTGCTCCGTTCGGATTTAGAATGGGCGCAATATAACCGACGGCATTAAGCTTGAATGGCGGAGGCGTCAAACCATCCGGTCCGCCTGGAAGTTCTTCTATTGAACGCACCGTCACCTCTTGGGTTGGGCTTTTTACCGGATTTGGGTTGTTTGATCGTGTCAGCGTAAAGTAGGCTGGGATTTTTGCCCCTGTGCCCTGTGCTTTCATCAAGGCATTATCGATAGGGACGGTCAGATCGATGCCGGCCGCCACGTCACTGGACCTGATCTGCCGCCACTGCAGTTTTACCTGATCGCCCCAGTGCAGATTCAAATCATCACTGACTTCAAAGTCAGTGTTCCAGGCAACAATGCCTCGACTATTGAGTTCATAGTCGTCTTCATCGATAAAGTTGTCTGTAGTATTTGGGTTCTCAACGCTGGTGCCCTGAACGATCAGTGCATTCAAGGGATCTGGCACAGGCAACGTCAGGAATACATCGACAGTGCTGCGTAGAGAAGTGCCCTCCAGCTCGCCTTGCCGGGTCACCGTGAAGGAAACACCCACTTGGCCCACAGGCTTGTGGTTGATTGCATCGAACGGCACTTTCAGAGACAGGACGATAACCTCATCTTCGTTACCGGGTGGCAGTTGCACCGGCACCAGAGGGTTATCGTCTCCCCAGAACAGCTGGATCAGATCGTTGGCCCGGGCGCCCGGGTAGTGAGGAATATCAACCTGCACACCTGCCTGGGCTTCGGCGTGATCAATCAGTGGCAGGACCTGAGGGTCGATGATCGGTGCGGGAAAGTTATTGGGGATCTCTTTCAACTTGAGCGTAACCGGGACCGGGTTGGAGTCGATAGACAGATTGCCTGCCCGATCGATAACCGTGTATTTAACCTGCTGCTCACTCTCTCCAATACTGTCGAGAAAGGATTTGTCAAAAGTCACCACGACCCGGTCAAGCCCCATGTCGGTCTCGGTGACAGTGGCTGTCGGGCCGGTGACCGTGCCCCAATAGGTCTGGATAACATCATGCTTGGCCATACCGGTATAACCGGCAACGTGCCCGTCCAGTTTGCCGCCCAATTGAGCCAGTTCAGCCAGTGTCAGTCCGTCCTGTACTTCAGGCGGGAAAAGAATAGCGCTTAGTTCGGGGTCGCCAGCCGGGGTCTTGTCGATAATAACCGGGAAGGGGTCAGAAAAGTTTTCAAGCAGGCTTAATGGGTTAACCGCTACATATCGCAGCGTGTGGGAACCTGCCACAAGAAGGTCGACAGAAATCTCCAGTGTTAACGTGTCTCCCGGCTGATCGGTGTCGAGAATGACTTTTCGTTCGCCGACTTTAGTGCCGTTCCAGGATGCAATGTAAAAATAACCTGGGCGTGCCCCTGGCCAGACAGGGAAGTCAAGAACGAGAGGCTCTTGCAAAGCAATGATGGGAATAAGCCCGAAGTCGTCCTCGTCATGAAAGGCGACGTTCACATCGGGTGCGACCAGGTCGAGCTCCTGTGCAATCAGTGTTCTTGGGATAATGGTAGGTTGGGTGGTTGATAGGCGCATGAATGATTCCTTGGCTTATAGCCGACTGAATATAAATAAAGTTTTACCAGGTGAGCGGCGCTTGGTGTTTCTTGAGGGGCCGTCTCCCAGCACGACAAGACGTAATCGTTTTTTTTGAATGGGGTCAACACTTGATTGGTGAATATTTTCTTTTTTTGAGTCGTTGTCGGAATATTCCTTCAAGAAAATCCTGATGTAGGAAAGTCTGTAGGATTGCTCTTACTTTATTTGAGAGGTTTCTTACATGTTTCTCTTTTTATTGTAGGATTTTTCGCTGCAAAAAATGAGCTCTAATCATGTCCTCTATTGGGCAGTGATCAGGAGAGTGGCGTGAGCGGGAATCAATGTTTTTCAACCGTGTTACATAGGGTGAAATACCCCTGTGTGAGCGGCTTGTTGTTGATGGTTAATGCGTTGGGTTTTGAAGCGTGCGCAGAAAGTGTTGTTGGTGAGGAGAAAATCATTGATGTGACAACACCCTTTCTTTCATGGAGCGTGCAAAAAAAGGGCGTGTTGAACATTGTCGAGGGTGGGATTGCAAATCATATAGCAGCTTATGAATCCAGAGTGCATGTGCGTGGTGGGCATATTGTCGGGGGAATCCATCTGGGGGACAGCAGCCTTGATGTTGAATACGGGTCCATACGCAATGAACAAGGCGCTGGCTTGACAGTGGCGGCGACTATGGAGGTTTTAAAACCAGGCTCACAGGCTGTTTTGCGTAACAGTACTGTTTCTGGGGCTGGGCAAGGCATCTCTGTGGGGGCCTACGGTGAGTTGACGCTCCATGCCACGGATGTCTACGCATCAACGAGTGAGCCAGGCACGGGCTCGGGGATCCGGGCATCCGGTTCATGGGTCAAGATCGCCGATGGCAGCCATGTCTCGGGTGAACAGACCGGTCTATCGATTCACTCAGGGGTGGGGAATGCGTTCAAGGCGCTGGACGGTTCCACAAATACCATCGTGGTCGATGCATCTACGTTGCAAGGGCTTCACGGTCCGGCGATCAGGCTTGAAAGGTGGCACCTGGATGGTCTTGTCAAAGCCAGCATCACCTTGCTCAATGGCTCGACGTTATTAGCCGGAAACGGCAATCTGCTTGAGGTTTTAATAGGCTCGCAGGCGGATTTGACCATTGACAACAGCACCCTCAATGGCAATCTGCTGGCCGACGACACCAGCACCTTGAATGTCACGTTGCAAAACCAGGCGCGCCTGACCGGCGATATCGTCAACGCTCACTTGGTATCCATTCATTCCGGCGGCTATTGGCAGATGGTGGACGACAACGCTATCAACTCCCTGTCCATGGACGGTGGGGCGATGAGCTTTGGCGATGGCGACTTCAAGACCCTGTCGCTGAACCAACTGTCCGGCAACGGGACCTTTGCCATGCGCATCGATCTGGATCAAAACGACGGCGACTTGCTCGATGTGCAAGGCCAGGCCAGCGGTCAATTCGGCTTGCGCGTGCGTAATACTGGTCTAGAGGTGGTGTCGCCAGAGCTTGAGCCGTTGCTGCTGGTGCACACTGAGGGAGGTGATGCGCAATTCAGCCTGGTGGGCGGTCGGGTGGATCTGGGCGCTTACTCCTATGAGCTGGAGCAGCAAGGCAATGACTGGTTGATTGTTGGTAATCACCGCACGGTCAGCCCCTCTGCCGCCAGCGCTCTTGCGTTGTTCAATGCGGGGCCGACCATCTGGATGAGCGAGTTATCGAGCTTGCGCAGCCGCCTGGGCGAAGTGCGCATGACCGGCGTGGGCGGTGGCTGGATGCGCGGCTATGGCAACCGTTTTGAAGCCACCACCGGTGACGGCATCAGCTACAAACAGCAGCAGCAAGGTTTTACTTTGGGGGCAGATGCGCCCATACCGGTCAGTAACGGGCAATTGGCACTGGGTATCATGGCTGGCCACAGCCAGTCGGATCTGGATTTGAGTCGAGGCACCAGCGGTAAGGTCGACAGCCTGTATGTCGGTACTTACGCGACCTGGCTGTCGGATCAGGGGTATTACCTGGACGCGGTGCTCAAGCTCAATCGCTTGCGCAATAAGGCCAGGGTCGCGATGAGCGACAATACCCGGGCCAAGGGTAACTATAACAACACCGCTCTTGGCGGCTCGGTGGAGTTTGGCCGGCATATCAAGCTGGCGGATGACTGGTTTGTTGAGCCCTACGCGCAACTGGCAGCGGTGACGCTCCAGGGCGAGCGCTATCGCCTGGACAATGGCCTGCAAGCCAGCAACAGTCAGACCCGTTCTGTTATGGGCAAGGCAGGCAGTGCGTTGGGGCGTGATATTGCCCTCAAGGATGGCGGAGTATTGCAGCCTTACCTACGTGTCGCGCTGGTTCAGGAGTTCTCGCGCAACAACGATGTGAAGGTCAACGACAGCCATTTCGATAACAACTTGTCCGGCAGCCGGGCAGAGTTGGGGGCGGGTGTATCGGTGTCGCTGTCCGAGCGACTGCAATTGCATGCTGATTTCGACTACATGCATGGCAAGCGTGTCGAGCAGCCCTGGGGTGCCAATGTGGGGCTGCGCCTGAGTTTTTGAAGCAGGTTGTGTGATAGATAAAAGCCCTTGGCGAGCGATCGCCAAGGGTTTTTTATTGTTGGCCTGATGAGCGCTTGCCACCCTGCTTGAATAGGGCAGGCTATTGGCGATCAATGCCCCTGGAAATACTTAGTCAGGTATTACCAGAGTGACAGGCCAGGCGAGATTAGATTGATTGCCGGCCCGATCGGCCACTCGATAAGTGAATTCGATCTGGGGATTGCCGAGGCTTTGCAGAAAGTCGCGACTAAAGCTGATCTGCATGGGGCGTGTAGTGAAGTCCTCCTCGCTGACACGGTATGTTGGACCTTGCACGCCATTGCATAATGTTTGAACAGTATCACCCACGGCCATCCCGGCATAACCAGGTATATGGGCTGTGAGGGCCCCACCTGTATTGCCCTCGGGAAAGAGCAGTGCAGCCAGCAATGCCGTTCCTGGCGCCGTTCGATCAATTCGGATCATGGTTGGCAAGGAGCGATACTCTAGGAGTGATAGAGGGTTAATAATCACATACGCAATTTTATACACCCCTTCGTTTTCCAGCAGCTGCAACGGTATTGACAGTGTCAGCGGACCTTCAGGCACTGGGTCTGGGAGGCTGATGCGGTCGCCAGTTTTATTATCATTAAATAACAGCTGGTACTGCTCTGTTGATCGTGCTCCTTCCCAGACAGGAAAATACACGAGGATATTTTGAGTAAGATCGCCGAGTTTGATAAGTCCATCGTGCTCGGCAACAGGGATCGTCGGCGCAACAGGGGGGGCGTAGTTTGATGAGGTTTTCATGATGTTTGTTCCTGTATGTGCAGGGTGTCAATGTCCCTGCTTGTCAGTAGGCTTAAAAATAAAAGCTGAGCAAAAGGCAGTTGCTGTTTAGGCTTGCCTGAAATTTAACTAATCTTCTGGTGTGTCTTCTGTCAACGTATTTTAAAGCGGTTAGAAGGTTTTCAAGATATTTGGGATAATTCCTACATCTTCTTATGATCTTTTGGGTTCGGTGCTGTAGGACAACTCATAAATGGCAAATTCATGCATCAAGGCTGCGCCTCATAGCGTCTTGTCAGTGCTAAACACAATGCCGGCCTTGCTCCTGTCAGGGTGCCTGGCCGGTCAATAAAGAGGCATAGTGTTTGAGCTGGCCGTGCACTCCCTGAGCGCTGTATGCGCATTCGGTTATTTTAGAATCAGCGCGTGCCGTTGGACTCTACGACCACGTGCAAGAAGGGCGATGTACCGATGATTTCCTCGGCACGCCAGACCTGGTAATACAGCTCCAGCGGGCCGTATTGCTGGAAGTCTATAAGGGGATAACAAATACACGGCACCCAGATGATGTTATGGGCGATCGATTCATGGTGCAGGGTGTTCGAACAGGTATGTTTGCCCCAGTGCAAGACGATGACGTCTTCTTTACGCATCATGGGTGAGCCCGGTATCAGCACGCTGACACCGGCTTTTACCTGGTCGCGGGTGATCAATTCAGGGTTGGCATTACCCAGTTTTATGGGCTTGAGGCTGATAGAGATCTCCACCTGATTCAGTAGCGAACGAGTACCGTCCACGTACCGTTGAAGGTAAAGGTCTACCGGTGGCGATTCGATGATGATGGGCGAGTCATCATCAAACTGTCTATTTTCTTGCAAGTCTTTTGGCATGTCATCGGGTGTGATTTCTTTCATGGTGCTCTGAAGTAGTTAAGGGTTGGGAGAAGGAGGCTTATTAAGAGCATTTACGGGTAAATGAATCAAGTCGTGCCTGGAGATGCGTATTCTTCGTTTTAAGGTGATTAGGTGTTTCTGGATATTTCTAGGAATGTTGCTTGGTGAAAGTTGTTGTGCGCCCGAAGTGCCCGGTTTAAAGCCTGTGTGTTAGTCTCTTTAAAGATAATGTTTGATGGGTAAAGGCAATGGGCCTGTAGTCCGTGTCTGACAGACCTGCTTATTTTTAGGTAGGAAGATTCGTACTCCTTGTTTTTTGTAAAGTTTTAGGACGTTTCATTCAAGATTTTCATCTATGTCCTGCATCCAAAAGGATGCAAGCCATAGAGGGGGATGTTCAGGTGGGTGTAGGAAAAGTCTCAGGCCGACATTGTCAGGGTCACGGGCCAGGCGAGAGGCGACTGATTGCCAGCCCGATCAGTCACCTGATAGCTGAATTCGATCTGGGTATTGTCGAGCAATTGCAGAAAATCCCGGCTGAAGCCGATCTGCATTGGGCGTGTCCCCAGGTCATCACTGCTGACACGGTGTGTCGGACCTTGAATGCCATTGCACAAGGTCTGTAGCGTGTCACCTATAGCCATGTCGGCATAACCTGGGATATGAGCGGTCAGTATGTCGCCGACATTGATCTGCGAGAAAATCAGAGGAGCCAGCAGAGCTGCCCCTGGCGAGGTTCGGTCAATTCGGATGGTGGTTTCCGGCGAGATATCGGGTATGCCTCCAGGGTACCCAATAGCGAAGTAAGCAACTTTGTATACGCCATTGACTTGAAGTAGCTCCAAGGGGATTTTCAGCGTAAGCATACCTTCAGGCACAGGGTCAGGAAATTCAATACGACTGCCAACGGGTAAGCCATTGAGTGCCAGCTGGTAAGCGTCTCGTGGTTCCAGGCCAGGCCATACAGGAAACTGCATCACGACATCTTGTGTCAGGTCGGAAAGCTTGATGAGACCATCGGCCTCTGCCACGGAAATTACAGGGGCTTGGAGGTTGGATCTAGTAGTGGTTTTCATATGTTCTCCTTGCGCAACGCCAACCCGATATGAGCTTGGCTGCGAGGCAAGATTGGTTTAGGGGGTAATCAGGTAGGCATCATTTTTATACTCGCCTGACTCCCAACTAATCGTCCCGCTGCCTCTCTGTCAATCCTTCTATGTGACGCCAAACTAACTTCAAGAATATTTAGGAAATGTCCTGCAAGCCCTCGGTGTGTTTTTTATAATCCTGTAGGACTCACTCAAACTTCCACCCCGCCCCTAAATCCTGGGCAATAAAAAACCCCGTCAGACCTGCGCCTGACGGGGCTTCCAATACCCATAAAAACTACCGGTTAAAACGCTCTACCAACGAATACTGCGAATGAGCCGTATGGGTCAGTTCGGAACTGAGCACCGCCGAGCGCTGGGCGCCGTCGGACGTCTGATCGGCGAGGTCGGCAATATTGGAGATATTGCGGCTGATCTCATCGGCCACCGAGCTTTGTTGTTCAGTGGCAGCGGCGATCTGGGTGGCCATGTCGGTGATGTTGGCCACCGCTTCGCTGATGCCGACCAGGGCCTGATCGGCTTCCAGTACGCGGGCCACGCCTTCTTCGGCCTGGCGATGGCCGGCGTTCATGGTTTGTACGGCGTTGTTGGCGGTTTGTTGCAGTTTGGCGATCAGGCCATGAATCTGCCCGGTGGATTCGGTGGTGCGTTGTGCCAGTTGGCGCACTTCGTCGGCCACCACGGCAAAGCCGCGGCCCATTTCGCCGGCGCGGGCGGCTTCGATCGCGGCGTTGAGGGCCAGCAGGTTAGTCTGGTCGGCGATGCCTTTGATCACGTCGACGACGCCGCCGATTTCGTCGCTGTCGCGGGCCAGTTGGGTCACGGTCAGGCCGGTTTCGCCGACGGCGGTCGACAGGCGCTGAATGGCTTCGCGGGTTTCGCCGGCAATGTCGCGACCGCGACGGGTCAGTTCATTGGCCTGTTGCGTAGCGTCGGCTGCGCTTTGTACGTGGCTGGCCACTTGTTGGGTAGTGGCCGCCATTTCATTGATGGCAGCGGCCACCTGTTCGGTTTCGACGCGCTGGCGCTCAAGGCCTGCAGAGCTTTCGTTAGCCAGGGCATTGGACTGCTCGGCTTGCAGGTTCAAGTGCTCGGCAGTGTCCTGCAGGCGAGTCAGGCAGGTTTTCAGACGTGCATCCTGGCTGAGGATCGACATTTCCAGGCGCGCTTGCGGGCCGCGGCTGTCGGTATACATCTGTGCGATCAGCGGATCGGAGGTGGTCTGTTCGGCCAGGCGCAGCAGGCGCTTGATGCCGCGTTGCTGCCAGCTCAGGCCAAGCAGGCCCAGCGGCACCGACAGGGCGGCGGCGAGAATGAAGCCCCACCAGGAGTTGAGCCAGACGCCGATCAAAAAGCCGATCTGGCTGATCAGGATGAATGGCACCCAGTCTTGCAGCACCGGCAGCCACTTGTCGCGGCTCGGCACGGCAGATTTGCCACCATTGAGGCGTGCATACAGGGCCTGGGCGCGGCGGATTTGCTCGGCGGTGGGTTTGACGCGTACCGACTCGTAGCCGATGACCTTGCCGTTTTCCAGAATCGGCGTCACATAGGCGTTGACCCAGTAATGGTCGCCATTCTTGCAACGGTTCTTGACGATCCCCATCCATGGCTGGCCGGTTTTCAGGGTGGCCCACATGTGTTCGAACACCGCAGGCGGGACATCGGGGTGACGGACCAGGTTGTGCGAAGACTTGAGCAGTTCCAGTTGGCTAAAGCCGCTGATCTGTTGAAAGGCTTCGTTGCAGTAGGTGATTACGCCTTTGGTATCGGTTGTGGAAATCAACCGTTGTTGTGCTGCAAATGTCCGCTCACGCTGAGTGATAGGCTGATTATTACGCATGGGTATTCGATCCTTCGATCCAATAAGGCTTTGGCGAGTTATCGGCACGAGGTGCAGTAAATTGAGGTGTCGATCACGTAAATGAACATAAGCGTTGCCGGTGATCAATACTCAGCGTGCCAGCATGGGGTAGGCGAAGAGGATGAAATGCACCAGGTTCAGACTGAAGTGCACGCTGACCGCCGCCCACAATCCGCCATGACGCCAGGCAATGCCATAGCCGACACCGGCCAGGCTGGCCAGCAGCACCCAGGTCCAACCGCCGCCAATATGAGCCAGCCCGAACAGCAGGGCGGCAATGGTAACTGGCAGTATGCCTCTAGCCGACCATCGATGACAGTAATGTTGCAGCGCACCTTGCAAAGCGCCTTGTAGATAACCCCGAAAAAACAGCTCTTCAGTCAGGCTCACCAGCAGCAGGTTGTTGAGCAGCCACCACACGCTGTAAGGCGGCCACTTGGGTGCCCAGGTCGTAACGCCCAGTGCCCAGGCCAGTGCCAGGCACAGGCTGGTGACCAGTAGTGTTGCCGCTGCGCCGACCTTGAGTGCGCGAACCGGGTCGACGCTTGGCAAGAGCCATGGGCAGGCCAGCAGGATCCATAGCCCGATCAAGGGCTTGTCCAGATTCCAGTAGGTGATGAAGGGCGTTGACTCAGGGCTTGAGCGCGTCAGCGCCATGAGCGGCGCATTATTGAAGCCCGGTAGCGCGTGCAGCGCCAGGGCCAGGCCGGTGACGATGAACAGGCCGTGGCCCAGCCAGCGTATGGCTGCCGGTCGGGCCGGGTGCACGGCGAAGGCTGCAATCAGCAGCAGCCCGATCGCACCCAGCGCGGCAGGCTCAAGCTGACCGTGATACAGCGCAATGCCATAGCCCAGGCTGAGCATGGCCAAAGCTGTCCAGCGTGTTGCGGTCATGAGAATCACCTGAATGCAAAGCAGGCGATTCTAGCGGGACAGGGGAGATACAGGAAAAGGCCCGTCACCGGTTTGCACCCGTGACGGACCCGCTCCTCAGGCCGCGATCAACTGGCGCAGCACGTAGTGCAGAATGCCACCGGCCTTGAAGTATTCCACTTCATTGAGGGTGTCGATGCGGCACAGCAGCTCGATACTTTGCTGGCGGCCGTCTTCAAAGGTGATGTCCAGCGTCAGGCTCATGCCCGGATGCAGTTCTGCCTGGCTCAGGCCACTGATGGCCAGGGTTTCCTTGCCGGTCAGGCCCAGGCTCTTGCGGGTGTGCGGTGTCTTGAACTGCAAGGGCAGCACGCCCATGCCCACCAGATTGGAACGGTGAATGCGCTCGAAGCTTTCGGCGATCACCGCCTTGATCCCCAGCAGGTTGGTGCCTTTGGCCGCCCAGTCGCGGCTGGAGCCGGTGCCGTACTCTTGACCGGCCACGATCACCAGCGGCGTGCCTTCTTGCTGATAGCGCATCGACGCATCGTAGATCGGCAGTTTTTCGTCTGTGGGCACGTGCAGGGTGTAGCCGCCTTCTTCGCCGCCGAGCATTTCGTTGCGAATACGAATATTGGCGAAGGTGCCGCGCATCATCACTTCGTGGTTGCCGCGTCGCGAGCCGTAAGAGTTGAAGTCCTTGGGCTCGACGCCTTGTTCGCGCAGATAACGGCCTGCCGGGCTGTCGGTCTTGATGTTACCGGCCGGGGAGATATGGTCGGTGGTCACCGAATCGCCAAGCAGGGCCAGAATCCGTGCTTCGTGGATGTCCTCGATGACCGGCAAGGGACCGGCGATGTTTTCGAAGAATGGCGGGTGCTGGATGTAGGTCGAGTCGTCCTGCCAGACATAGGTCGCGGCCTGCGGCACTTCGATGGCCTGCCACTGCGCATCCCCTTCGAACACGTGAGCGTATTCCTTGTGGAACATGGCGGTGTCGACCTTGAGTACCGCGTCGGCGATTTCCTTCTGGCTGGGCCAGATATCGCGCAGGTACACCGGCTGCCCGTCGCTGCCTTCGCCCAGTGGCTCGCGGCTGATGTCGATGCGCACGTTACCGGCCAGGGCGTAAGCCACCACCAGCGGCGGCGAGGCCAGCCAGTTGGTTTTGACCAGTGGATGCACCCGGCCTTCGAAGTTGCGGTTGCCGGACAACACCGAGGCGACGGTCAGGTCCGAGTGCTGAATAGCCTTTTCGATCGGCTCCAGCAGCGGGCCGGAGTTGCCGATGCAGGTGGTGCAGCCATAACCCACCAGGTCGAAACCCAGCTTGTCGAGGTACGGCGTCAGCCCGGCCGCTTCGTAATAGTCGGTGACCACCTTGGAGCCGGGGGCCAGCGAGCTTTTCACCCACGGCTGGCGCTTCAGGCCTTTTTCGACGGCTTTCTTGGCCAGCAGCCCGGCGGCCATCATCACGCTGGGGTTGGAGGTGTTGGTGCAAGACGTGATGGCGGCGATGACCACCGCGCCGTTTTTCAGGCGATAACTCTGGCCGTTGTATTCATATTCGGTGCCGTCGATCACTTGCTCGGCATTGCCCACGGCCACGCCACCGCCGCCTTCACTTTCCAGGCGGCCTTCATCGACCTGGGTCGGCTTGAGTTGCAGGCCGAGAAAGTCATCGAACGCCTGGGCAACCGATGGCAGTGGCACGCGGTCTTGAGGGCGTTTGGGGCCGGCGAGGCTGGCCTGTACCTCACCCATGTCTAGCGCCAGGGTGTCGGTGAAGGCCGGTTCCTGACCGGGCAGGCGCCACAGGCCTTGTGCCTTGCAGTAGGCTTCAACCAGTTCGACGGTTTCAGCCGGGCGGCCGGACAGGCGCAGGTAATCCAGGGTGACGTCATCGACCGGGAAAAAGCCGCAAGTCGCGCCGTATTCTGGGGCCATGTTGGCGATGGTGGCGCGGTCGGCCAGCGCCAGGTCGGCCAGGCCGTCGCCATAGAATTCGACGAATTTGCCGACCACGCCTTTCTTGCGCAGCATCTGGGTGACGGTCAGCACCAGGTCGGTGGCGGTAATACCTTCCTTGAGCTTGCCGGTGAGCTTGAAGCCGATGACCTCCGGAATCAGCATCGACACCGGTTGGCCGAGCATCGCCGCCTCGGCTTCGATACCGCCAACGCCCCAGCCCAGTACGCCCAGGCCGTTGATCATGGTGGTATGCGAGTCGGTACCGACCAGCGTGTCGGGGAAGGCATAGGTGCGACCGTCTTCGTCCTTGGTCCACACCGTGCGGCCCAGGTATTCAAGGTTGACCTGATGGCAGATACCGGTGCCCGGCGGCACCACGCTGAAGTTGTCGAATGCGCTCTGGCCCCAGCGCAGGAAGGCGTAACGCTCGCCGTTGCGCTGCATTTCAATGTCGACGTTCTGTTTGAAGGCGTCGTCCGAGGCGTAGCTGTCGACCATCACCGAGTGGTCGATCACCAGATCCACCGGCGACAGCGGGTTGATGCGTTGCGGGTCGCCACCGGCCTTGGCCACGGCAGCGCGCATGGCGGCAAGGTCCACCACGGCCGGTACGCCGGTAAAGTCCTGCATCAGTACGCGGGCGGGGCGGTACTGGATTTCGCGGTCCGAGCGGCGCTCGTGCAGCCAGGCGGCCAGCGCCTTGAAGTCGTCGCCGGTCACGGTCTTGTCGTCTTCCCAGCGCAGCAGGTTTTCCAGCAACACTTTGAGCGACATCGGCAGCTTGTCCAGATCGCCCAGTGAGCGGGCAGCATCGGGCAGGCTGAAATAATGGTAGGTCTTGTTATGGGCGGTCAGCGTTTTCAGGCTTTTCAGGCTATCGAGGGAGGGCATTAAATGGCTCCTTGAACAGTAAGCAGGTGTCCCGAGAAAAAATCGGAACCTGATCGGTGGCGCAACACGGTCAGTGCGCCAATTCCCGTACTGTTGGTGTGGACCCCTGAGCCGAGTCAGAGGTTCCTGTTTCAGCTATCATGCGCGGCTTTGATCGTCGCCGTCTCTGGAATTGCCCATGAATACGCTGTTTATGCATTGCCGGCCCGGCTTTGAAAGCGAAGTCTGCTCGGAAATAGCCGACGTCGCTGCTCGCTTGAACGTAGCGGGTTATGCCAAGGCCAAAGCCGACACGGCCTGCGCCGAGTTCATCTGCCTTGAGCCTGAAGGCGCCCGGCGTCTGATGCAGGGCCAGCGTTTTGATCGCCTGATTTTCCCGCGCCAGTGGGCACGCGGCGACTTTGTCGAATTGCCCGAAACCGACCGTATCAGTGTGCTACTTGAGCACCTGCAGGCGTATCCGCTATGCGGCAGCCTGTGGCTTGAGGTGCTCGACACCAATGACGGCAAGGAACTGTCGACCTTTTGCCGCAAGTTCGAAGCGCCGCTGCGCAAGGCATTGCTCAAGGCGGACAAGCTGCGTGACGACCCTGCACTGCCGCGTTTGTTGCTGACGTTCAAGAGCGGTCGTGAAGTGTTTCTGGGCGTTGCCGAGTCCGATAACAACGCGATGTGGCCGATGGGCATCCCGCGCTTGAAGTTTCCCCGCGAAGCGCCGAGCCGCTCGACGCTCAAGCTCGAAGAGGCCTGGCACCACTTCATTCCTCGTGATCAGTGGGACGAGCGCTTGTCCGATGACATGACGGGCGTCGATCTGGGCGCCGCCCCCGGTGGCTGGACCTATCAACTGGTGCGCCGTGGCATGCTGGTGACCGCCATCGACAACGGGCCGATGGCCGAAAGCCTGATGGACACCGGTCTTGTGCAGCACTTGATGACCGACGGTTTTACCTGGAAGCCGCGCCAGACGGTCGACTGGATGGTCTGCGACATCGTCGAGAAGCCGGCACGTAACGCCGCCCTGCTGGAAACCTGGCTGGGCGAGGGGCTGTGCCGCGAGGCGGTGGTCAATCTCAAGCTGCCGATGAAGCAACGCTATGCTGAGGTGCGCCGGCTGCTGGAACGTATCGAAGACGGCTTCAAGGCGCGTGGCGTCAAAGTCTCCATCGGCTGCAAACAGCTATATCACGACCGCGAAGAGGTCACCTGCCATCTGCGTCGCCTTGACCTGTCAAAGCGCTGAGCGGTCTCTTTGTGCACCCCCTGTTTTTCGGAGTAACCGATGCCTGAACCGATCGAAAACCTCACCGCCGACGCGACTCTGGACGCCACGGGTCTCAATTGCCCGGAGCCGGTGATGATGCTGCACCAGAAAGTCCGTGACCTGAGCGCCGGTGGCCTGCTCAAAGTCATTGCCACCGACCCGTCGACGCGCCGCGACATTCCCAAGTTTTGTGTATTTCTGGGGCATGAGCTGGTGGATCAACAGGTTGAGGGCTCGACGTACTTGTACTGGATTCGCAAGAAAGCCGACTGATGGCTTTGATTAATTCGCAGGAGCCACCCATGCACATCGTTGCTGACGAAAACATTCCGCTGCTCGACGCCTTTTTTGCAGGCCTTGGCACTATTCGGCGCCTGCCGGGCCGCGCCATCGACCGTGCAGCGGTGGCCGACGCCGATATCCTGCTGGTGCGTTCGGTAACCCCGGTAGACCGTGCCTTGCTTGAAGGCAGTCCGGTACGTTTTGTCGGCACCTGCACCATCGGCACTGACCATCTTGACCTTGAATACTTCGCCCAGGCCGGTATCCAGTGGTCCAGCGCGCCCGGCTGCAACGCCCGTGGCGTGGTGGATTACGTGCTCGGGAGCCTGCTGACCCTGGCAGAAATCGAAGGCGTCGACTTGCATCAGCGCACGTATGGCGTGGTGGGGGCGGGGCAGGTGGGTGGCCGGCTGATCACGGTACTGCGCGGCCTGGGCTGGAATGTACTGGTATGCGACCCGCCGCGTCAGCAAGCGCAGGGCGGCGATTACGTCAGCCTCGACGAGATCATCCAGCGCTGTGATGTGATCAGCCTGCACACGCCGCTGGATCGCACGGGCCAGCACCCAAGCTGGCACCTGTTCGGTCGCGAGCGGTTGAATCGCCTGCGCCCCGGCACCTGGCTGATCAACGCCAGCCGCGGCGCGGTGGTCGATAATCAGGCGCTGTATGAGGTCATGCTCGACCGTGAAGACCTGCAAGCGGTGCTCGATGTCTGGGAAGGCGAGCCGCAGGTCCATGTGCCACTGGCCGAGCTGTGTACCCTGGCCACGCCGCACATCGCAGGCTACAGCCTGGATGGTCGTCAGCGCGGCACGGCGCAGATCTATCAGGCGCTGTGCGGGTTTCTGGGTCAGCCGGCCAGCATTCAGTTGCAAGACTTGCTGCCGCCTCAGTGGCTGGCGCACGTGGGTCTGGATGCCGCCACCGATCCCGCCTGGGCACTGGCGATGCTGTGTCGCGGTGTCTACGACCCGCGCCGCGACGACGCCGACTTTCGTCGCACCCTGGAAGGCGATACCGACAGCCAGCGCCAGGCGTTCGACGCCCTGCGCAAGCATTACCCGCCACGCCGCGAGATCGATGCGCTGAATGTCCGGCTTGAGGGCAATGACTCTCAGGTACTGGCGCAGATCGTGCGGGCGCTGGGTGCCAAACTGGCCTGAGGGTTTTACCTTCGCGCATAAAAAACCCGACTCACGGGTCGGGTTTCAAGGTTATACGGTGGATCAATCTTGTTTGTCGGGGGTTACCCAGTGCTTGTCGCACTCCTGGCAGGCCTGCTGGACCATTGCTTCGGTAATCAGCACTTCGCGTCCATTGTCATCGACAATTGCGCCACCCACGGGAAGGTTGGGGGTGGCCCGAATGACCTCAACTTGATTGCCGCTATTATGCAAGCTCATGGTCTTTCTCCTTCATCAGATGTCGCATTCAGGTTAATCACGCTTGATGACCGCGCCATGACACCGCATGACCGTTGCGGTACCCGGTCAGTGCAGCAGAAACGGCTGTAAACATCCAGCGCGTGCTTAGACCAATCTGCACCAGTGTCTCTGCATTGTCGTCATAACCACGCTATGGTGGCTGACGGCAGACGCACAGGTGCAACCGGTGTAGCCTTCGCCCTATATGTGATACGACAGATGGAATTGAGTTCATGGTTTTTGCGTTTTCCGGTGATTCTCGTCAGGCCCTGAGTCTGGCCTGGCGCTTTGTTTCACCTTACCGCTGGCGTGTAGGCGCCGCTTTGCTGGCGTTGGTGGTGACGGCCAGCATTACCTTGTTCATGGGCCAGGGCATCAAGCTGGTGGTCGATCAAGGCTTCATGACACGCTCCACGGAGGCGCTCAATGAGTCCATCGCGTTGTTCGTATTTCTGGTTCTGGGGCTGGCCGGCGGGACATTCGTGCGCTCTTATCTGGTTTCATGGACCGGCGAGCGGGTCGTTGCGGATGTGCGCAAGGCGGTTTTCAATCATTTGATCGACCTGCACCCAGGCTTCTACGAGTCCAACCGTGGCTCGGAGATACAGTCGCGGCTCACCGCTGATACAGCCTTGCTGCAATCGGTGATCGGCGCGTCGCTGTCGATGTTCCTGCGCAGCTCCTTGATGGTGATTGGCGGCATTGTGCTGCTGTTCATCACCAACCCACGCTTGACCAGCATTGTCGTCGCCTTTTTGCCCTTGGTACTCGCGCCAATCGTGATCTTTGGTCGACGGGTGCGGCGTCTGTCGCGACAGAATCAGGACCGGGTCGCTGAGGTCGGCAGCTATGTGGCCGAAGCGCTGGGGCAGATCAAGACCGTACAGGCCTATAACCATCAAGCTCAGGACCGGCAACGCTTTGCCGGCACCGTTGAGCAGGCCTTTGAAGCCGCCCGCCGGCATATCTTGCAACGTGCCTGGCTGTTCACGCTGGTCATCGGACTGGTGCTGGGCGCGGTGGCGGTGATGCTCTGGGTCGGCGGCATGGATGTTATTCATGGGCGTATTTCCAGCGGTGAGCTGGCGGCTTTCGTGTTCTACGCCCTGATCGTCGGCACCTCGTTCGGCACGATCAGTGAAGTCATCGGCGAATTGCAGCGTGCTGCAGGCGCAGCCCAGCGCATCGGCGAGTTGCTGCAAGCACGCAATGAAGTGCATGCGCCGCCGGTACAGGCGTCCCGCTTGCCAGCGCGGGTCAGCGGTCGCCTGGAACTGGATGATCTGGGGTTTGCCTATCCTGCACGTCCCGAGCGCAAGGTGCTCGAAGCGCTGAGCCTGACTATCGAGGCCGGCGAGACACTGGCCTTGGTGGGGCCGTCCGGGGCGGGCAAGTCGACGCTGTTTGATCTGTTGCTGCGTTTCTATGACCCGCAACACGGCGAAATTCGCATCGAAGGCGTACCGCTCAAGCAGCTCGATCCGCATGAGCTGCGCCGCTGTTTTGCACTGGTGTCACAGAACCCTGCGCTGTTTTACGGCAGCATCGAAGACAACATCCGCTACGGCAAACCCGAGGCCAGCGATGCGCAGGTTGAAGCAGCGGCGCGTATTGCTCACGCTCATGAATTCATTCAGCAGATGAAAAGCGGTTACCGCACGCACCTGGGCGAGGGTGGGCTGGGATTGTCCGGCGGACAGCGGCAACGTCTGGCGATTGCCCGGGCGTTATTGGTCGATGCGCCGATCCTGCTGCTGGACGAGGCGACCAGCGCGCTGGATGCGCAAAGCGAGCACCTGATTCAGCAGGCCTTGCCGAGCCTGATGAAAGATCGCACCACGCTGGTGATTGCCCACCGCCTGGCCACCGTGCAGAACGCCGACCGCATTGCGGTGATCGATCAGGGGCGTCTGGTGGCGGTGGGCACGCATCGACAGTTGATCGCGGGTAATCCGCTGTATGCACGCCTGGCGGCGTTGCAGTTCAATGCCGATGCGGTGTAACGGGTTGTTTAGCGATATTCGCAGAGGTAAGCGGTGTCGACGCTGACTTTCAGCTGAAACTTGCTGTTGGCCGGCACATTGAAGCGGCTGCCCGAAGCGAAGGTCTGCCAGTCATTGCTGTCTGGCAGCTTGACGATCAGCTCGCCGGAAATAACGTGCATGATCTCGGCCTGGGCCGTGCCGAATTCATATTCGCCCGCTGCCATCACACCGATGGTGGCCTGGCCTTCAGCCTGGCTGAAGGCGATGGATTTGACGGTGCCGTCGAAATACTCGTTGACCTTGAACATGGCGATTCCTTGAAGAATGGCTAAAAAAGGGCGGCCAGTATGCCCAACCCTTTGGATCGCGTCACTCGCTTCAAGGGCGCCTCTAAAAACTACCTGCGTTGCCATCGCTGCGTTAAAAACAGGCTCACAATGCTCATTGACAACCAGTCAACTCCGCTTGCTCGCCTGTTTTTGTGGGGCCGCCATCGGTATTGCGCTGACTGCCTCGCCTACGTTTTTAGAGGCACCCTTACGCGCACTCAATTAGGCAGGATCAACGGTAACAGTCGCGCTGTATTGCGCGCATCGACCAGGGCGCGGTGCTGCTGGCCACTGAACTGCATGCCGGCCAGTTGTAGCGCGCTGTTGAGGCCCACCGGGCGCTGCAATTGACGCGCCTCGGCGAAACGGCGCTTGAGATTGACGTAGGGCAACTGCTGCAAGGCGCTGTCCAGTTGATGGTTGCGCCACTCTTCCTGCAGTTGCTTGTGGTCATAATCGCCCCAACTGGCCCAGCCTACGACGCGGGCCTGATGATGGCCCAGCCAGCGCTCGAACTGCATCCAGACGCTGGGCAATGAGGCTGCGCTGTCGACATCGCTCTGGCTGATGTGCGTCAGCTCACGACAAAAGTGCGTCAGCAGAGGACGCCGTGCCGGGCGTACAAAACGTTCGAAATGGTCCAGTTCGCGTCCATCCTGATTGACCAGAGTGGCACCGATTTCGATGATTTCCATTTCCGCGACCGGCCAACCGCCTTCCTCGGTAGTGGCCTCCAGGTCGATCACCAGCCAATGCGGCATGTTCAAGCTCCCATCCATCGGTTTCTATGCGCCAATACGTTTGTCCAGCGTAGCCAGATTCGCGTGAGTCTGCGCAGGTATGTGTTACATCGACTCTAAACGACGCTAAACGTGCCACTACTTGATGTCACCGCAGCAGCGAGGAGTTGTTTAACCGGTCAAAAACGCATAGCGTGTGCGCTTTTCCATGCGCCCTTAATCATGAAGTCCTTACGGCTGTTTATTGCTCTTATGGCGCTGACCCTGGCAACTTTGCTGCCGGCAGGAGATGAGGTCGAGGCGGCGCAGGTGGTGCGCATCGGTGCCGTGCATTTTCCGCCGTATGTCGTGCGTCCGGAAAATGGCCAGGCCCAGGGGCTGCTATTTGCGCTGGTGGCCGCCCTCAACCGTCGTCAGCAGGTTTACGAGTTTGTGGCCGTGCCGACGTCGGTTACCCGGCGTTATCGGGATTTTGCTCAGGGGCGTATCGATATCGTCGTCTTTGAAAACCCGCAGTGGGGCTGGCAGGACATTGACTATTCCAGCGTGGACATGGGCCTGGAAGATGCCGAGGTTTTTGTTGCCCTGCGTGTGCAGGGCCGGCAGCAGGATTACTTTGCCGATCTTGGCGGCAAGCATCTGGCGCTGTTCAGCGGTTATCACTATGGCTTTGCCCGTTATAACGCCGACCCCAATTACCTGACATCCAGTTTTCACGCGACGCTGACCTATTCGCACGAGAGCAATCTGTTGATGGTGGCGCGTGCAAGGGTGGACATTGCGCCGGTGACGCGCTCTTTTTTAAAGGATGCGCAAATGCGCAATATCCTCTCGACCGATCAACTTCTGGTGTCCGAGCGCGTGGATCAGGTGTACAGGCATTTTGCGCTGGTACGGCCGGAGGGCGCGATTGCCGCTTCAGCGTTTTCCGATTTGTTGCGACAAGTGCGCGACACCGGGGAGATGGCAAAAATCTTCGAGCCCTACGGTGTCCGGGTGATCGCCAGATAGGGTGGCGGCGGCGCGAGCGCACCGCCAACGTGTGGCTTAGCGGTCTTTGGCCTCCTTGGCGTCCATCTCGGCATTGCGCTCATGCACACGCTTGAGCTGCTCTTCGGTCAAGGGCAACTTGTGCGCTGTATCGCGTAACAGCATCAGCCCTCCAACGATCGAGCCGATTGCAACGATCAGAATTAACCAGGCATACCAAGGCATAACGTGCACTCCTTCTTGTTCATACCGGTTTGGCCATTGCGGTGTCCGATGGTTCCCAGTGTAGGCCGGTCTGACCCGCCAGACATGAGCCTTGATCTGAAACTTGCCCCGAAAGCAATGGCAAAAGCCGATCATCGGGTCCCGTCACTGTCGATGTTCGGCTACAATACGCGCCGATTTCGACCAGCCTGAGAACCCGCTAATGTCCGCCTGCCAGACCCCTGTCATCGTTGCCCTGGATTTTCCGACCCGTGACGCCGCCCTCAAGCTGGCCGATCAGCTCGATCCCAAGCTGTGCCGGGTCAAGGTCGGCAAGGAACTGTTCACCAGCAGCGCGTCGGGCATCGTAGAGACCCTGCGTGATCGCGGCTTCGAAGTGTTTCTGGACCTGAAGTTTCACGACATTCCCAATACCACCGCCATGGCCGTCAAGGCCGCCGCTGAAATGGGCGTCTGGATGGTCAACGTACACTGCTCCGGTGGTCTGCGCATGATGCAGGCATGCCGCGAAGTGCTCGACCAGCGCAGCGGCCCGCAGCCCCTGTTGATCGGTGTCACGGTGCTGACCAGCATGGAGCGCGAAGACCTGGCCGGTATCGGCCTGGACATCGAGCCGCAAGAGCAGGTACTGCGCCTTGCTGCCCTGGCGCAGAAGGCCGGTATGGATGGTCTGGTGTGCTCGGCCCAGGAAGCCCGCGCGCTCAAGGCCGCGCACCCGTCCCTGCAACTGGTTACCCCCGGCATTCGTCCGGCCGGCAGTGCGCTTGACGACCAGCGCCGCATTCTGACCCCGCGCCAGGCGCTGGAAGCCGGCTCCGACTATCTGGTGATCGGCCGGCCGATCAGCCAGGCTGCCGATCCTGCGCAAGCGCTGGCGGCAGTGGTGGCCGAGCTGGCCTGAGTCCTGCCTCTGATGTGGAAAAATCTGTCAGGTATAAAGGGTGTTACCCGGTAAGATCAGATGAAATGGCCGACTTGAGTGCATATCAGGGCTGCTCTAGATTGCCCGCTCACTGATTTTTCGGATAACCCCAATGTCATTGATTGAAACGCTTTATCCCAAGGTTCTGCGCCCCGGCGATGCCGTGGCTCTGGTGTCACCGGCCGGTCCTGTGCCCGCCGACAGGCTTGAGAGCGCCGTAAAGGTGCTCGAAAGCTGGGGGCTCAGGCCTCGGGTCTATCCCCATGCACTGGACCGGTATTCGTTCTACGCTGGCACCGATGCCGACCGTCTCACCGACCTGAATCATGCCCTGAACGACCCCGAAATTCGCGCTGTGCTGTGTAACCGTGGCGGTTATGGTGCGCAGCGCATTGTCGGCCAGATGGACCTGGAGGCCGTGCGCCGAGATCCAAAACTGCTCAGCGGTTTTTCCGACATCACCGCCTTGCATGGTGCGTTCTGGGCTCAGGCCAGGGTGGCCAGCGTGCACGGGCCGGTGGCCACCCAGATTGGCGGCAGCCAATCGTTCGCCTCCGGCCTGCGTCATGCACTGATGACCACTGAGCCGGTACTGCTCAACGCTGTCGAGCAAGCCAGTACGGGCAGTGTTCGCACCTGCGGGCAAGCAAGTGGTGTATTGCTGGGCGGGAATCTGAGTATTCTCAGCACCTGTGTCGGCACGCCGTTCATGCCCGATCTTGAGGGCGCCATTCTGTTGCTCGAAGACGTTGGCGAGGCAGCCTACCGCGTTGACCGGATGCTGACTCATCTGCTCAACAGCGGCGTGCTGCAAGGGCTGGCCGGGGTTGCGCTGGGTGATTTCAGTGAGCCGCAGAATGCTGTGGGCCCTGTTCGCCCGGCCGATGTGCTGCTCGAACGCCTGGGCAATCTGGGTATTCCTGTGCTGGGTGGTCTGCCGGTGGGCCATGGTGATGTCAATCAGTCCGTGCCTTTGGGCACCGATGCGGTGCTCGATGTAGACGCCGGCACCTTGTTGGTGAGCGCTGCCGCTCACGCCTGAATGCTTGCGCAGGGTGGTGATGCCGGTTTCTGGTGAGCCACCTTGTGCAAAACATTCTGGAAGCGACCTCTATATAGCTTTTTGCTACCACTCGTGCGTTACCTGCTTGTGCAGTTGCCTGCCCGTTGCGACTCTGCACGGATATTGAATGCTGCCGTAGCACTGCGCGCTTCGAATGGGGATGGGACGCTATGAGGTCGACCGGATTCACTCACTTGGGGATGGCGAAAAAGCTGGGCCTGGGTTTTGGCCTGGTGTTGCTGCTGACGGCGCTGGTGGCCGGTATGGGAATCTGGTCCCTGCAGCGCATCAGCCAGCATTTCGACGGGCTCAAGCAGATGTCGTCGCTCAACAGTGGGTTGCTGGATGTACGTCTGCTGGAGCAGGACTACGCCCTGCACAACGATCCCAAGGTGGCCGAGAAACTTCGTGTCGAGGTCGAGGCCCTCAGCGCCCGCGCCGAAGCGCTGGCAGCCCATTCGCCCGCCAATGCTGCGGTGATGGAGCAGGTTCGTCAGGCACTCGCTGAATACCGTCGCTCGTTCGATGCCTTTGTCGACATCAACCAGAGCAAGGATCTGGCGCTGGAAATGGCCAACTGGTCGGTTTCCAGTGTCGCCAACAACCTTGAAGTGCTGCAGAACGGCCTGGCCGACGATGGCACATGGACGCTCAAGGATTCCCAGGGCAAGGACGGTGCGCAGTTTGTCGAGCAGGCCGGCAAGGTCAGCCAGGTTTCCAGGTTGATGCTGCAGGCCATGGACGAAGCCCGGGTACGCCTGGACAAAAGCCGGCGTACCGGCTCCGGTGAAGAGGTGCGTACCGGCACCATCGAGCAAGCCGAACAGGCCAGGGTGCTGGCAGACGAATTAAAGGGCGCGATCAATGATGCTGGCTATCAGACAGTGATCAACGAGGTCAGCGGCCATATTGTCAATTTCAACGACCAGCTCAAGCAGTACACCGATTTGCTGGCCAGACAGGCAGGCGTTGCACAGCAACTGGCAAGTAATGCGCGCCAGGTGGTGGAGCAGGTGCGTCAGGTGTATGCCGCCGAAGATCAGTCGATGCAGCAGCAACTCAACCTCGACACCTGGCAGATCATCGCTTCATCGGTGGTGGCCTTGCTGGTGGGTCTGATTGCCTCCTGGCTGATCACCCGCCTGATCGTCGGCCCGCTGCGCCAGGTAATTGGCCAGGCACAGCGCATTGCTGCGGGTGACTTGAGTAGCAGTATTCAGGTTGAACGCCGCGATGAAATCGGCCAGTTGATGCAGGCCATGCAGCAGATGAGCACGGGCCTTAGCCAGATTGTCAGTGGTTTGCAGGACGGCATCGAGAAGCTGGCCGGTTCCGCCCATGACTTGTCGGCGGTGACCGAGCAGACCAACCTGGAAGTCAGCAGCCAGAAAGAAGAAACCGAGCAAGTGGCCACGGCCATGAACCAGATGACTGCCACCGTGCACGATGTCGCGCGCAATGCCGAGCAGGCCGCGTTGGCAGCGCAAAGCGCCGATGAAAAGGTCGGCACCGGTCAGGCAGTGGTACGCCAGAGTTTGCAACGTATCGAGCAACTGGCGCAGTCATCGACCTCTGCCAGTGAGAGTATCGAAAGCCTCAGTGCCCAGGTGCAGAACATCGATCAGGTGTTGGGCGTGATCAAGAGTGTGGCCGAGCAGACCAATCTACTGGCCCTCAATGCCGCCATCGAAGCGGCGCGCGCGGGCGAACAGGGGCGTGGTTTTGCCGTGGTGGCCGACGAGGTTCGTGCCTTGGCGCGGCGCACCCAGCAGTCCACCGCCGAGATCGAGCAACTGGTGGTCAACCTGCGTACCGGCGCCCGTGCATCGGTGGTGCAGATCCAGAACAGTAGCGAGCTGGTCAGGCTGGCCGTCGGCGACGCCCGGCAGACAGAAAGCGCCCTGAGCAGCATCGCCGCAGCGGTCTCGACCATCGAGCAGATGAACCAGCAGATCGCCGCTGCCGCCGAGCAACAGAGCTCGGTGGCCGAAGAAATCAACCGCAGCGTCACCAGCATTCGCAGCAGCGCCGATCAATCGGCGCTGGCCATGCAGGGCAACGCTGCCTCAAGCGTCGAGCTTGCCGCGCTCGGCACTCAGCTCAAGGGCATGGTCGGGCATTTCCGCTTGTAGAGCCTGGTCGTTATTACGATTTGCGCGCATTCAGGATCAGCAGCGTCAGCACGCCGGCCACGATTCCCCAGAACGCCGAGCCCACCGAAAACAGGGTCAGGCCGGAGGCGGTGACCATGAAGGTGATCAGCGCCGCTTCGCGCTCGCGGGGTTCCTGCATCGCCACGGTCAGGCCGTTGATGATCGAGCCGAACAGTGCCAGCGCTGCAATCGACAGCACCAGTTCTTTGGGGAAGGCGGCGAACAACGCCGCCAGGGTCGCGCCATACAGGCCGGCGATGGCATAGAACACCCCGCACCAGATGGCGGCCGTGTAGCGTTTGCTCTTGTCTTCATGTGCATGCGGGCCGGTGCAGATCGCTGCGCTGATGGCTGCCAGGTTGATCCCGTGCGAGCCAAATGGCGCCACCAGCAGCGACACCAGGCCGGTGACGGTGATCAGGGGTGAAGACGGCGTGTCATAGCCGTCGGCGCGCAACACGGCGACACCGGGCATGTTTTGCGAGGCCATGGCGACCACGAACAGCGGGATACCGATGCTGATGGTCGCGGCCAGCGAGAAGCTGGGTGTGGTCCATACCGGCGCGGCCAGCTCCAGGGCGAAACCGCTGAAGTTCAGCAGGCCCAGTATCGCAGACAGGCCAATACCGACCAGCAGAGCGGCGAGCACCGAATAGCGTGGCGAGACCCGCTTGATGATCAGGTAGGTGAAAAACATGCCCAGTACCAGGCTGGTGCGATGCTGGGCGGCGATAAAGATTTCACTGCCGATCTTGAACAGGATGCCGGCCAGCAAGGCGGCGGCCAGTGACGCCGGCAAGCGCCGTACCAGGCGCTCGAAGCTACCGGTCAGGCCGCACAAGGTAACCATCACCGCGCAGGTGATGAACGCGCCGATGGCTTCGGGATAACTGACCCCGCCCAGGCTGGTGACCAGCAATGCAGCGCCCGGTGTCGACCAGGCCACGGTGATCGGTGTGCGATAGCGCAGCGACAGGCCGATGCTGCACAGCGCCATGCTCATGAACAGCGCCCACAGCCACGAGGAAATCTGCCCGCCGCTCAGCCCGGCGGCCTGGCCGGCCTGGAACATCAGCACCAGCGAACTGGTGCAGCCGGTCATCATGGCGATGAAGCCGGCCACCACCGAGGACAACGAAGAATCTGCCAAAGGGCGAAGGGGCGTCTTCACGGCGGTCTGGGTCATAAAGGTCTTTCCTTAAAGCGCACAAATGACGAGGGCGCTCAGCCTAAACCCAAGGGTTACAAGACATTACGATACAGCGAAGGGCGTATTGGGCCGTACAGTTGTTCACTCAAACCCCGGCCCATGCGGGCTGACGCCTGACTGCAAGGTCTTGCCCAGCGCCTGGTTGACACTTAGCCAGCCATCCACCGCCTCTTGCCCGGCTTCGGCAAATACGCGCTGCAACAGCTTGACCTGTTCGCGGCGCAACGCCTGCTCGAACTTCTGCCCCTCATCGCTCAGCGCCAGCAGGCGCTTGCGTTTATCGGTCTCGGGCGCGCTGCTGTGGACCATCTCCATAGCTATCAACTGGCGCAACGGCATGTTCAGCGCTTGCTTGCTGACGCCCAGCACACTGAGCAGTTCTTTGACGCTCAGCCCGGGATAGCGGGCGATGAAAAACAGAATGCGCTGATGCACACGGCTAAAGCCACGCCGCGCCAGCATTTCATCGGCCTTGGCGGTGAAGGCCTGGTAGCCGAAGAAAAAGGCTTCCATGGCAATTTGCTGATTGGAGCAGTTTTTAAGGTCAAGCATATTGACGTATCTACTGATGGCATCGTAGTTTTGGTCAACCAGTTTGACGTATTTCCCTTCTGCTCGGCTACCGGTGAATGTCATGGCTTTTTCTGAACGAGTGTCACGTCTCAAGAGTTCTCTGATCCGCGAAATCCTCGCCGCTGCCCAGCGCCCCGAAGTGATGTCGTTTGCCGGTGGCTTGCCTGCCGAGTCGATGCTGCCGGCGGTGGACTGGTCGGCCATGCCGGTCGGTCTGGGCCAGTACGGTATGAGCGAAGGTGAGCCTGCATTGCGTGAAGCCCTGGCCGCAGAGGCGCGAGCCCTGGGCATCGACTGCCAGGCCAGTCAGGTGCTGGTGGTCAGTGGTTCGCAGCAGACGCTGGACCTGGCAGCCAAGCTGTACATCGATCAGGGCACCGAAATCCTCATGGAAGGCCCGACCTATCTGGCGGCGCTGCAAATCTTCCAGCTGTTCGGCGCCGACTGCCTGACCGTGCCCGTGCAGGCCGAAGGCCCGGACCTTACGGCCTTGCGCCAGCGTCTTGAACAGCACAAGCCGGCATTCGCCTACCTGATTCCTACGTTCCAGAACCCGTCCGGCGTGCGCTACAGCGAAGAGCGTCGCGAAGCGGTAGCGGCCTTGCTCGACGAGTTTGGCGTGACCCTGATCGAAGACGAGCCCTATCGCGAACTGACTTTCGATGGCGGCAGCGCCAAACCGATCGTGGCGCGCTTGCGCAAGGCCAGCTGGATCTACACCGGCACGGTGTCCAAAACCCTGCTGCCGGGCCTGCGCGTTGGCTACCTGATCGCCAGTCCCGATCTTTTTCCGCACTTGCTGCGGCTCAAGCAATCGGCCGACCTGCACACCAACCGTATTGGCCAGTGGCAAGCGCTGCAGTGGATCGGCACAGCACAATACAACGACCATCTTGGCGTGCTGCGCCAGTTCTACCGCGAGCGCCGCGACGCATTCGAGGCAGCACTGCAAACGCACTTTGCCGACCTGGCGAACTGGAACACGCCGCAGGGCGGGCTGTTTTTCTGGTTGACGCTCAAGCAGCCGCTCGACACCCGGACCTTGCTCGATGCCTCGCTGGCGCAGGATGTCGCGTTCATGCCGGGCGAGCCATTCTTTGCCGATCCGCAGGCCAACCTCGGCCACTTGCGGCTCAATTTCAGCCATATCGATCCGGCACGTCTGGACGAAGGACTCAAGCGTCTGGCCGCTGTCGTGCGTGCGGCGCAGCCTGAACAAGCGGTCTGAATAACGTTTTTACGATCAAGGGAGGAGGGCGGCGATGTACAAGGTTTACGGCGATTACAACTCGGGCAACTGCTACAAGGTCAAGCTGATGCTCAGCCTGCTGGGGTTGCCTTATGAATGGGTGGCGGTGGACATTCTCAAGGGCGAAACCCGCACCCCGGAATTCTTGCAGAAAAATCCCAACGGCAAGATCCCGGTGCTGGAACTCGACGACGGCACCTGCCTGTGGGAGTCCAACGCGATTCTGAACTTCCTTGCCGAAGGCAGCGCTTACCTGCCCGCCGAGGCGCGCCTGCGCACGCAAGTATTGCAATGGCAGTTTTTCGAGCAGTACAGCCATGAGCCGAGCATTGCCGTGGCGCGCTTTATCCAGTTCTATCTCGGCATGCCTGCCGAGCGGCGCGAGGAGTATCAACTCAAGCTTCAGCAAGGCCATCGCGCGCTGGCGGTGATGGAGCAGCAACTTGAGCGCACGGCGTTTATGGTGGGTAACGACTTTTCCATCGCCGACATCACTCTGTATGCCTATACCCATGTGGCGCATCAGGGCGGCTTCGACCTTGCGGCCTACCCGGCGATCGGCCGCTGGCTGGCGCGGGTGCAGTCCCGGCCTGGTTATGTGGGCATGCTCGATTGATCGTTGGATCAGCCCTGGTAACGCAGCGCCTCGATGACCAGCGCCAGCGCCGGAGACAACTGGCGCCGGTTGGCGTAATACAGGTGGTATCCGGGAAAGCACGGCCACCAGTCCTGTAACACCGGCGTCAGGGCGCCGCTGTCCAGGTGGGGTTGCGCCATATCCAGCGGCACGTAGGCCAGGCCCTGACCGTCCAGGGCTGCCTGCAACATCAGGAAGGTGTTGTTGAAAATCGTCTGGCCCTTGACCCGCACGCTCAATGACTGCTGATCTTTCTCGAAATCCCAGGCATACAGCGCGCCGTGCGTGGGCAGCCGCAGGTTGATGCACCGATGATCGGTCAGGTCTTTGGGGTGTTGCGGCGCAGCACAGTCTTGCAGGTAGACCGGCGAACCGACGACGGCCATGCGAAAGTCAGGCCCGATGCGCACGGCGATCATGTCCTTGTCGACCTGATCGCCCAGGCGTACACCGGCATCGAAACGCTGGCCCGCAATGTCGGTAAGGGCGTAATCCACGTTCAGTTCGACCTGGATATCGGGGTACTGCTCAAGCATCGGGCGCAACCTTGGCCACAAGGCGCTGGTGATTGCATGGTCATGCGCCGTGATGCGCACCAGGCCTGCCGGTTTGTCGCGCATCGAACCCAGCAACTCCAGTTCTGCTTCGATCTCATCCAGGCGCGGCGCCAGGGTATTGAGCAGCCGCGCACCGGCTTCGGTGGTCGAGACGCTGCGCGTGGTGCGGGTCAGCAGCCGTATGCCCAGTCGGGCTTCCAGCGCCAGCATGCTGTGGCTCAGCGCCGAGCGGGAAATGCCCAGTTGAGCCGCTGCCTTGGTGAAGCTGCGCGCTCTGGCCACTGCTACGAAAGCCTGAAGGTCGGGAAGTGTTTCTCGAGACATTGGTGTGGCTCACTCACAGGAGCATTCGAATTTGCGTAGCTTATCAACCAATCGCCCAGTGGGTACTTTGAGTCATCCATCATGTTCTAGAGGAATGACCCATGAAGCTCCACCGTGCCGGCTCCCAACCTTCGATCAAGGGGTCGTCTGATTTCTTCACCGGTGAGGTGCGCATCGATCCGCTGAGCTCACCGCCCGAGCCATCGCGCGTGTCGTGCGCCAGTGTCACCTTCGAACCAGGCGCGCGCAGTGCCTGGCATACCCATCCGGTGGGGCAGACGCTGATCGTGACCAGCGGCTGTGGCTGGACCCAGTGCGAGGGAGAGGCGATTGTCGAAATTCGCGCCGGCGATGTGATCTGGTGCCCGCCCGGCCATCGTCACTGGCACGGCGCCACATCGACCACATCAATGACGCATATCGCCATTCAGGAAGCGCTCGACGGCAGTGCCGTGCACTGGATGGAGCACGTCACCGATGAGCAATATCTGGGCACGGCAGGCTGATGCGGCTCAAACTGCGCCGAAACGCTGATCCAGATAGCCGATGATCAGCTTGGACTCATACAGCCAGGTGACCTTGTCGCCTTCCTGAATACGCAGGCAAGGCACCTTGATCCGGCCGCCCTCATTGAGCAGGGTCTGCCGGTCGGCCTCGTTGTTCTTGGCGTCCCGCAGGGCCACCGGCACGTTGAGGCGGTGCAGGGCGCGGCGGGTCTTCACGCAGAACGGGCAGGCATGAAACTGATACAGGGTCAGGTCCCTGGCGGCTTGCTCGACGTCGGCCTGGGCTTGCGGGCTGCGTTTCTTGCGGGCAGGGCGCGAGACGGCGTCGCCAAGAACGATGAGTTGGCCGAGACCAACCCGAAGGGCTTTCATAAGCACGGGCATACCTCTTTGGGGCGGAACGGGCGGCAGGGCAGGGCGCCGTGCCGCCGGGGCCTGTTACTTGATCAGGCTGAGAAATTCGCTGCGTGTCGCCGCGTTGTCGCGGAACTCGCCGAGCATCACCGAAGTGATCATCGACGAATTCTGCTTTTCGACACCGCGCATCATCATGCACATGTGCTTGGCTTCGATCACCACGGCAACGCCCAAGGCGCCGGTGACCTGTTGCACGGCTTCAGCGATCTGGCGGCTGAGGTTTTCCTGGATCTGCAGGCGACGGGCGTACATGTCGACGATACGCGCGACCTTCGACAGCCCCAGCACTTTGCCATTGGGGATGTAGGCCACGTGAGCCTTGCCGATAAACGGCAGCAGGTGGTGTTCGCACAACGAATACAGCTCGATGTCCTTGACCATCACCATCTCGCTGGCGTCGGAGCTGAACAGCGCGTCGTTGGTGACCTCTTCGAGCGTCTGCTGATAGCCGCGGCACAGGTACTGCATGGCTTTGGCAGCCCGCTTGGGCGTGTCGCGCAGACCTTCGCGGGCGACGTCTTCACCCAGTTGACCCAATATGGCGGTGTAGTTGTGTTCCAGTGTCACAGGGGGTTGTTCCGTGCAGGTTTCAGAGCGGTACGTCTTGTGTCTGTACCGATTTCGTACCAATCAGGCTCGTTCTCTACTGATGCGCCCCACTCCGGGCATTGCTGGAGTAGAGCGATCTGGCATACGTGGATGGCAGCGTTTTACACGCTGTGGCCCCTGACTGATGCGGGATTAATGCCCGTCATGAGGCACATGGTAGCGTACGTGTGCGTGCAGTCATACTGCCGCTTTTGCCTGAAACCTCAATCAAGGGTGGCCGGCAGTTTTTGCATAAAGCTCGACGCCCATGGCGCGCATGACTTTCATGATGGTATCGAAGCGTGGTTTGGCACCGGGAGCCAAGGCTTTGTACAGGCTCGCTCTGCCAAGCCCTGAGTCTCTGGCAATCTGCGCCATTCCACGTGCCTTGGCGACGTGAGCGACCGCGCGGATCAGTTCATCGGTGTCTCCATCGGCAAGCACCTGAGAAAGATACTCGGTGATGGCTTCGTCAGTATCGAGCATTGCCGCCATATCGAACGGCAGTAGGGTGTCGGTCATGATCAGACCTCCTGGGCCAGTGCAAACGTCCTGGTTTGTCGGATTTCATAGGTCATGGCGGTTAGTGTATCCAGTTGGAGACAAAATACACTTCTTAATCTGTAACGTGTGTAACCGCTTGTCGGCCTCTGCATAGCCCATTCGTGTGGCAGACCCAGATAACGACTCTGTATCGCTTTGCTTACCAAGCAGCGACCAAGGCGCTACCTACTTTTGCCTGCCCAGGCAGTCAGATGCTGCAGATCATCTTGATTGTTGTCAGAGAGTGAAATGCACATGTTGAGTCGAGTAGCAAAAATAGCGATCTTCGTCGCCGTATTGTCATCGGTGTCCGGCTGCTGGCCGTTCTGGGGGCCGGGTGGCCACGGCGGTCATGGTGGTGGCGGCGGAGGCGGTGGTCACCATCAGGGTGGTCCCGGTGGTGGCGGCGGCCCAGGCGGTGGTGGTCCAGGCCCGGGCCTGCGCTAAGGCCGGTAACGGCGGGCGCGATGTTACTCGTCGCGCCCTTCAAGCATGGTGCGCTTGAGCAGCACATACAGCGCGCCGGCGCCGCCATGTCTGGCCTGGCATGAGCAAAAGCCCAGTACCTGCGGGTGCTGGCGTAGCCAGGTGTTGACGTGGCTCTTGATCATCGGCCGCTTGCCGTCAAGACGCTGCGCCTTGCCGTGGGTCACCCGCACACAGCGGACTTCCAGTTTTGTGGCTTCGGCGAGAAAGGCCCAGAGGGTTTCGCGCGCCACTTCCACATTCATGCCGTGCAGGTCCAGGCTGCCCTCAAAGGAGACCTGGCCCAGCTTGAGCTTGCGCATCTGCCCTTCCTGCACACCGTCACGTGCCCAGTGCAAGACATCCTCAGGACCGACGTCGATCACGAACTGATCGGACAAGCCGTCGATGGTCACCGTGGCGACGCTGGCCACGGCCGACTGACGCAGCTTGTCGAGTTGGCGGCGATCGGCCTTGGGTTTGCCCAGGTCGGCATGCTCGTGGCGGATCTGCTTCACACCGCGCATTTCGTTGTGAAACAGGGAAAAATCATCGTCTGGCATAAGAATCAGATCAGGTCTTGAGTAACGACCACAGTGGCAAAGTTGTCGGCCATGATCGCCATTTCAGTGCGATGCACGACCTGCGCGCTGATCACGCCGTCGGGGCTGGGCAGGTCGCGGGTGGCGCAGGCGTCGTCCACCAGCGTGCAGCGGTAGCCGTAGTCCTTGGTGGCACGCACGGTGGTGCTGATGCTTGAATGGCTCATGAAACCGCAGACGATCAGGTCCAGGTGGCCAAGGCTCTGCAACAGCTCATGCAGGCCGGTGCCATTGAAGGCGTTGGGCAGGCGTTTCTCGACCACGTGCTCACCGTCGAGCGGCAGCAGCTCGGGGACCAGTTTGCCGCGCTCGCCTTGCGGGTCGAACAGACCGCCTACAGTACCCAGATGGCGAATGTGCACGATAGGGCACTTGGCAGCGCGGGCTTTTTCCACCAGCAAGCCGATGTTGGCCAGCGCCTCGTTGACACCGGTCAGTGCCAGCGGACCGCTGAGGTACTCTTTCTGGGCGTCGATGATGATTAGCGTGGCATTGCTCAGACTGGCCCGGGCGTGAACCCGTCCGCTGAGTTGAAACATGGTCTTAAGAGAAGACATCTGGGGCTCCTTCAAGTGGGGCTTTTGTCACATTGTCCTCTGGTCGAGCGATTCTGTGAATCGCCACAATTCAAAGCCACGGTTTTAAAGGGCTGCAGGACAAAGGAGCACGGGCAGGGTGATGGCTGTTTGCCTTGATGGAAGGGGTGCAATGGTAGACACTCTGCAACTTTCCGTCACTGACTACTGTTAGAATCCTCCGTCGTTTTCCCAGGAGCTTGCCCCATGATCACTTCCCGCCTGCGCACCGTGCGCGACCATATCCGCTGGGCTGTCAGTCGGTTTCATGAGGAAGACGTATTTTTCGGTCACGGTACCGACAACGCCTGGGACGAAGCCCGGCAACTGGTACTGGGTGCCTTGCACCTGCCGTGGGAAATCACTGACAGCTATCTGGACTGCCGTCTGGAAGTCGATGAAATTGCAGAGTTGCAGCGCCTGATCAAGCGCCGTATCGACGAGCGTGTGCCGACCCCTTACTTGCTGGGCGAGGCCTGGTTTTGCGGCATGTCGTTCATCGTCGACGATCGCGTGCTGATCCCGCGTTCGCCGATTGCCGAGCTGATCGAAGAACGTTTTTCGCCCTGGCTGGCCAACGACCCTGCACGAATTCTTGACCTGTGCACCGGCTCGGGCTGCATCGGTATCGCTTGCGCGGACGTGTTCCCGGAGGCCGAAGTGATTCTGTCCGACCTGTCTTTCGACGCCCTCGAAGTGGCCAACCAGAACATCGAGCGTCATGGCCTCGACGAGCGCGTCTACACGGTGCAGGGCGATGGTTTCGAAGGGTTGCCGGGTCAGCGCTTCGACTTGATCGTGTCGAACCCGCCGTATGTCGATGCCGAAGACTTCGCCGATATGCCCGATGAGTACCAGCACGAGCCGGAACTGGCGCTGGCCTGCGGTGACGACGGCCTGAACCTGGTGCGGCGCATGCTCAGCCAGGCGGCTGACCACTTGACTGAAAAGGGTCTGTTGATCGTCGAGGTCGGCAATAGCCAGGTTCATGTGCAAGCGCTGTACCCGGACGTCGATTTTGCCTGGCTGGACTTCAAGCGCGGTGGTCATGGGGTGTTCATGCTGACCGCCGAACAGTGCCGTGCGCATCGCGCCCTGTTCGAGTCGCAGGTATAGCGCCTATCGGTGCGTCGCAATCCAGATCAACAGGCCAGCCTGGAACACCGCAAAGGTGACCAGGCAGGCGATGGTAAAACGCAGGCTGCTGTCTTCACGCTTGTACTTGTTGACCCGCTCTTCGTGCTTGCGGATTTCCACTTCCTGCGCCGCCAGGTTCTGTTCAGCTCTTTCCAGCATGAAAGCGGCGTCGATAATGTCGACGATCTGGACCTTGTCGTTGTTCCAGGTGTTATGCAGGTTGCCGACCTGCACGGCCTTGATACTGCCTTTCATGTGCTGGGCATCTTCATACCCGACTTCAAACCCCTGGGTGCGCAGAAAATGATCGCGTCGTTGGCGGGTGTCTTCGTTCAGCCCGTCTTTACTGGCCAGCGCAAAGCCTTCGAGCTTGTAAGTCGACCAGCGTTTTTGCGCCCAGTGAATCGCATGGGCAATCAGAAAGCGTCCCAGGCCGCGGTTCCACGGCTCGACTTGCAGCCCTGAGTCAGGCCCGAAACGCACGACGCGCTCTTGATGGTCGGCCCATACATCCAGATGGTTCTGCTCGCGGCGTACCCGTTGCCCCGGCAACTGGATATTGATGCGCAGCAGGCTCAACTCGCGGCTATGGCGTTCGGCGCGGCCGAACTGCACGAAGCGCAGGGGCCGCCCGCCGGTGGCGCGGTCGGTGGGCAAGGGCGCCAGGCGCAGCATCTGAAAGTGCTCGGGAACGACATCTTCCCAGGGCTGCGGCGGTGCGGCCGGCTCTTCAGCGGGTTTTTCAGTGGTTTCGGCGGCTTGGGTCATTCATGGCAATCCTGTCCACGGCCGTGCACGGCGCACACATAGCCAGTGCTTCGTTATCGGCCAGCGTGCGCAACTCTTAAGGGGCTATATAAGGACTTAAGGTGTATTGACGTCAACATTCTGTTGCGTTGATACCTGTTCGTCGATGAAAGCCAGAATGTGCCGGGTCAGTTCACTGGCCAGCGGCAGCTTGGGATTGCGGTACGAGCGCAATTGTTGCTCCAGGTCATTGGGCACAATGCGCAGCACATGATTCATGCCGTCGATCAGCACCAGTTGGGCTTCAGGACGGGCCTGTTGCAGCAATTGTGCGTCTTCGACGCTGACCTGAATATCATGGCGTCCCTGCACGATCAGTGTGGGCACCTTGATGCTGGCGAAAGCCGCCGCCGGGTCCTGGCGCAGCAACGAGATCAGGTAGGGCTGAACGCTGGGGCGGAACACCACCATCAGTGGTTCCGGCACTTCTTGCGTCGTGCGCCCGGCCTTGAGCGCGTCGAGAATCTGGTTGCTGCGCTCGCGTAGATTCTCGGGTAAGCGCTCCTTTAGTTGCTCGCGCAGCACCTGATCCACGGGCCTGCCGGTGCCGCCCACGGTAATGACCGCCGAGGCGCCGGACTGTTCTGCGGCCAGTGAGGCCAGCAATGCACCTTCGCTGTGACCCAGCAGAATCAGCGGGCCCATGCGCGGGTCAGCCTTGAGCTGGCGCGACCAGGCCAGCACGTCGGCGACATAGCCCTCCACGCTCAGATTGCGCTCATCGGGCGTGGCCGCCTTGCTGGCTGCAACCCCGCGTTTGTCGTAGCGCACGCTGGCAATGTTGTGCCGCGACAGGGTAATGGCCAGTTGTTTGAGGCTGTCATTACGCCCGCCTTCAGGGTTGTTGCCGTTGCGGTCGGTGGGGCCGGACCCTGCAATGATCAACACCACTGGCACCGGCTTGTCCGAGCGTGGCAGCAGCAGGCTGCCATACAGCGTGCCATTGCCGGTCTGCACGCTGATCGGGCGTTGCAGGACGCTGGGCGCGGCGGCCTGGGCAATGCCGGCCAGCAACGTCAGGGCCAGGCAGAGTAGGGCAGGCAAGGAGCGATTCAGAAAAATTCCAGGGTGCATCACAAGGCCATCATGGGGGAGTTATCGCTTGGACGCGCCATACCGGCGAAGGTTCGTGGATGAACTGTGCGCCGAGCCTGCGTATACTGCGCGCCTGCTTTTCTCGAACTGGTTTTTCTCGGAGCCCTCGCATGTCCGGCAACACTTTCGGCAAGCTGTTCACTGTCACCACCGCCGGCGAAAGCCACGGCCCGGCGCTGGTCGCTATCGTCGACGGCTGCCCGCCGGGTATCGAGCTGTCGCTTGAAGACCTGCAGCGTGACCTGGATCGGCGCAAGCCCGGCACCAGCCGCCACACCACCCAGCGCCAGGAAGCCGACGAGGTCGAGATTCTGTCTGGCGTGTTCGAGGGCAAGACCACCGGCACCTCGATCGGCCTGCTGATCCGCAACACCGACCAGAAGTCCAAGGACTACTCGGCTATCAAGGACCAGTTCCGCCCGGCGCATGCCGACTACACCTACCACCACAAGTACGGTATTCGCGACTACCGTGGCGGTGGTCGCAGTTCAGCGCGCGAGACCGCCATGCGTGTCGCCGCCGGTGCCATCGCCAAGAAGTACCTGGCCAGCCTGGGCATCACCGTGCGTGGCTACATGAGCCAGTTGGGCCCGATCCCCATCGAGTTCAAGGGCTGGGACAGTGTCGAGCAGAACGCCTTTTTCTCGCCTGACCCCGACAAGGTGCCGGAGCTGGAAGCCTACATGGACCAGCTGCGGCGTGACCAGGACTCGGTCGGTGCGAAGATCACGGTCGTGGCCGAAGGCGTCATGCCGGGGCTGGGCGAGCCGATCTTTGATCGTCTGGACGCCGAACTGGCCCACGCGCTGATGAGCATCAATGCGGTCAAGGGCGTTGAAATCGGCGCCGGTTTCGCTTGCGTGGCTCAGCGCGGTACCGAGCATCGCGACGAGCTGACGCCTGAAGGCTTCGTGTCCAATCAATCGGGTGGCATCGTTGGTGGTATCTCGTCGGGCCAGCCGATTGTCGCGCACCTGGCGCTCAAGCCGACCTCCAGCATCACCACCCCGGGCCGCTCCATCGATGTCGACGGCAACCCCACTGCCGTCATCACCAAGGGCCGTCATGACCCCTGTGTCGGCATTCGTGCCACGCCGATTGCCGAAGCGATGATGGCCATCGTGCTGCTCGACCACCTGCTGCGTCATCGCGGGCAGAACGCCGATGTTCGGGTTGCCACGCCGGTGCTGGGCCAGCTGTGATCACCACTGGCTCAAGAGCCAAGGCGTGACGCCGCCTGCCGACGGACAGTTGCCTTACTGGCGGCTGTCCGGGTTCTACCTGTTCTATTTCGCCCTGCTGGGCTCTACGGCGCCGTTTCTGGCGCTGTATTTCAATCATCTGGGCTTCTCCAGTGCGCGCATCGGCGAGCTGGTGGCCATTCCCATGCTGATGCGCTGTATCGCCCCCAACCTGTGGGGCTGGCTGGGCGATGTCAGCGGTCGCCGGCTGGCCATCGTGCGCTTTGGCGCGGCCTGCACGCTCCTGACCTTCGCGCTGATTCTGATCGACAAAAGCTACGCCTGGCTGGCGATGGTCATGGCGCTGCACGCGTTCTTCTGGCATGCCGTCTTGCCGCAATTCGAAGTCATTACCCTGGCGCATCTGCGCGACGAGCCGTGGCGCTACAGCCAGGTGCGGGTCTGGGGCTCGGTCGGCTTTACCCTGGCGGTCGTGGTGCTGGGGGCACTGTTGCAGCACTTTAGCCTGGACCTGTACCCGTACCTGTTATTGGCGATCATGCTCGGCATCGCCCTGAGCAGTTGGCAGGTGCCCAATGCCCAGCCTCTGGTCAAGCCTGCCAGAGGCGATGAAGGCGGTTTGTGGCGGCAACTGACCCGTCCCGGCGTGCTGGTTTTTTATCTGTGCGTGGCCTTGATGCAGCTCAGTCACGGGCCGTACTACACTTTTCTGACCCTGCACCTTGAGCATCTGGGCTACGGCCGTGGCGCCATCGGTCTGCTCTGGGCGCTGGGCGTGGTGGCCGAAGTCCTGATCTTCATGGTCATGGGCCGGGTGCTGCAGCGCTTCAGCGTGCGCAAGGTACTGCTGGCCAGTTTTCTGCTGGCGGCGCTGCGCTGGTTGCTACTGGGGCAGTGGCCCGAATACCCGGGCGTGCTGTTGTTTGCGCAACTGCTGCATGCCGCCACCTTTGGCAGCTTTCATGCTGCCGCGATTCATTTTGTGCAACGCAGCTTCGGCTCACGCCAGCAAGGTCAGGGCCAGGCGCTGTATGCGGCGCTGTCGGGCACCGGCGGCGCGCTGGGTGCGTTGTACGCCGGTTACAGCTGGAACACGTTGGGTCCGGCCTGGACATTCGGTATTGCCAGCCTGGCAGCACTGGCCGCTGCCGGCCTGATCGTCACTCTTCATAAGGAATTGCCTGCATGAGCAGTTTGTTCGTTTATCACCTGTCTTGCCCCGATGTACCGCACAAGGTGCTCAATCACTTCGACGACATCGCCGCGACCCTGGCCGAGCAAGGCATAGCCTTTGCGCGCGTGCAGGTTGCTGCGCCGATCGTGCCGGGCGCCAGTGAGCAAGACGTCGTGGCGACATTCAAGACGCAGATCGACACGCTTGATGCGGGCCAGGCGGTGCTGGAGGTGATCAGCGTGGGTAACGATCATCCGCAGAAGGCCGAGCTGCGAGCGGGCTATCTTCAGGAGCGGTTTCATAATGCCGATGAAGTGCGCTTTATCGTTGCCGGTCGCGGATTGTTCAGCCTGCACCTTGGCGATTACGTGTATGCACTGTTGTGTGAGCGCAACGATGTAATTTCAGTGCCGGCGGGGACTCGCCACTGGTTCGATCTGGGCGAGAATCCGTATCTGGTGGCTATCCGGCTGTTCAGTCAGGCTGGTGGCGAGATCGCGAAGGTGACCGATGATGACATCGCCAGCCGGTTTGCCGGGCTGGATGACTGAGTCGTACCGGAGGCTGATCTGCCAAGGCAAAAAAATACCGCGAAAGCCTAGGCAATCGCGGTCAGATCGAGGGAGCAATACGGTCAGGCAGGCAGCGCCGCAGGTGGGCGGCGATGCGGTTTCAGCGGGTGTGATACGTCGGCAGATCGAAGCGATGCTGGCTTTGCAGCATGGTGATAGCGGGCAATTCGCTGGCTTGGGCTGCCAGGTCGCGGCGGATGGCGCTGATCAGCCATTCCAGTTGCACCGGAGTATTGAGTTGGGCGTAGGACACACAGCGGCGGGTCTGGTTGCCGTCATGATCGCGCAGGGTAAGAAGGACGCCGCCATCAGGACGAGCCTGAGTGGTAACAACATAGTCGGAAAAGACCGAGGCGAATTTTTCCTGGATAAAAGTCATGTCTGGCGGCTCCATAGGTCATGGGATATCAAGCTGTGACCTAGTGGTTGCAGTGTCTGTGCCAGCATGGGGATTTAATAAAATACCTTTAAAATCAGCAACTTAAAAAAATACTGATTTTTCGGTCTCGTGCAAAATGCATGAATGACCTTCGTGCATCCTGCATTTTGCCGGTCGTACGACCACGGGCACCGGCAAAAAGTGCCGTATCTATTTATCTATTGCGCTCATAGCTCACCTTGCATTGACCCTGGTCGAACCGCTGGCGAGACTAGCGGTCAGTGTCTACAACGTATTGCTTGTTCGATTGTTCGAATCCAGCTTCAGGAGAGCTCCATGACCGACGCCCATCGTAATCCGCCTCAAGAAATGACCGATGAGGAAACCGCCGAGTTTGCCGAGCAGGTATTCGACGTTGCCCGCCAGGGCAATGCGCTGATGCTTGAGCGACTGCTGGACAAGGGCTTGCCTGTCAACCTGCGTAATCACAAAGGTGACACCTTGCTGATGCTGGCCAGTTATCACGGGCATTTATCCGCTGTGCAGGTCTTGCTCAAGCATCATGCCGATCCTGAAATTCGCAACGACAACGGCCAGAGTCCGATTGCCGGTGCAGCATTCAAAGGCGATCTGGCGGTGGTCCAGGCGCTTGTGGAGGCGGGGGCGAGTGTCGAAGGTGCTTCGGCTGACGGACGCACCGCGCTGATGATGGCGGCGATGTTCAATCGCACAGCTATTGTTGATTACCTGATTGGCCAGGGCGCCGATCCTCATGCCCGCGATGCGCGCGGTGTGACCCCGCTAGGTGCGGCTCAAGCCATGGGCGCACCCGATACGGCGGCACAATTGGCGGCGATCTGATCGGGCGCGATAGAGCTGCGCCGTAATTACCGTTATCCTGCGCGGCTCTTTTTGCTTGCCCAAGGATCGCCCCATGAAAGATTCCCTCATCGAACTCATCACCAAAGTCAGCTCCGGCTGCCTGGGCGAGCAAGAGATCCAGCAGATTGCCGACGAAGCGACCCAGGCATTTGCAGACCCGGCGGCCTTTCTGGCGGCCAACCCCGACATCAACTACGACGACAGCTTCCCTATTCCCCTGGGGGAATGGGTGGTGGTCGGCAGCCTGCCCGAGACCGTGCTGTTTCAGGCCGATAACTACATGGACCTGTTCAGCCAGATCGTCGCCTCGTTCGGTCCAGCGGTGGCGTTCAACATCAAGCCTAAACAGCTTGCCAAAACCGAGCCATTGACAGCGCTCAACCGCATCCAGATTCAACTGAGCAGCATGAACAAGGAGGCGGGGGGCTATGTGCTGATGAACTTCAGCCAGCCGCTGGATGACGAGCTGCAAGCTGTGCTGGTTTATGGCTGCGATGAACAGCGGGTCGTTGAACTGGCCGCCGAAGTGGGCATCCATGCCGTACCTGCGCTCAAGGCCTTGCAAACCGCCTGAGGTCAGCCCAGCGCGGTATCGAGAAACATCATCACCGCAAAGCCGCCCATCAGCCCCAGCGTGGCTGAAGTCTGGTGGCCATTGCGGTGGGTTTCCGGGATCACTTCGTGAGACACCACGAACAGCATGGCGCCGGCTGCCAGTCCCAGGCTGAGGGGGTAGGCGATGGCAAAACCGCTGGAAATGCCCAGGCCGACCAGCGCGCCCAACGGCTCCATCAAGCCTGAACCCACTGCAATCAGCATGGCTTTGAGCGGCGACAGCCCGATGGTGCGCAAGGCCAGCGCGATGGCCAGGCCTTCCGGGATATCCTGAATCGCAATGGCGCTGGTCAGCGGCAGGCCGACATTCATGTCACCGCCTGCAAAGCTGACGCCGATGGCCATGCCCTCGGGCAGGTTGTGCAGGGTAATGGCCAGCACGAACAGCCAGACCCGGTTGATGCGCTCGGCATTGGGGCCCTGACGCCCGACGCTTTCATGCTCGTGGGGGGTGAATTTTTCCAGGCCCAGCATCAACAAGACGCCCAGTCCCAGCCCGGCCACGACGATGGCGGCGGCCAGTGCGCCGTTGCCGGTGATCTCGCGGGCGGCTGCCAGGCCGGGCAGGATCAGCGAAAACGAGCTGGCGGCCAGCATCATGCCGGCTGCAAAGCCGAGCATGATGTCCTGAGTACGCTGGGCGATGTCGCGAAACACCACGGCCATCATCGCCCCCAGCGCAGTGGCGGTAAAGCCGGCGCTGCCGCCCAGCAAGGCGTGCTCGAGATTGACCCGGTTAGCGCCGTTGACGGCGTTATACAGGCTGGCAAGGCCAAGGCCGACAATGATGAGAATGGCCAGTGCAAAGCCCAGGCTCATGATCGGCGCGGTCTGCACCTGAGCCGACCAGGTGGCGCGCAGCGTGCGAAGTGGAGCGGGTGTTGGCATGAAACGACACCTTTCATGAAGAACCAGAGCAATCAGTGATTTCCGAACCTTGAGGCGATGGTTTGGTTCAATGGAAACCTTTTGTAATCATCAGGCTCTAGTAGTGGAACAACGACTATCAAGGAGCAACACCATGGGTTCGACGTTCAACAGTCTGGTTGGCTTGATCATTCTGGCGCTGGATATCTGGGCCATTCTGCATGTACTCAAAAGCAGTGCCGAAGTGGGAATGAAAATCCTCTGGGTATTGCTGATCGCGCTGCTGCCGGTACTGGGCCTGATCATCTGGGCCATTGCCGGCCCGCGGGGCAATCTGCGCATGTGATCACCCGCAGGGTCCGTGCAACAGCCGGTTACCATAAGTCTTTCTGGGCCAACATAAATTTCACATCGCCTGACTCATCATGCCCGGCTATCATTGTCGGCCGCGCGAATGCGACGGCAATACTCCATGGAGGGGTGGCGTAGCACGCCTGAATCCTGTTCATGGCTGCCCGCTTGCACCCCTTGTGCCCTTCAAGTAACCCTGATTCCTACGGATCCTACAACACATGGCCAAAACGGACGCCGCTGCTCGGCATGCATTGTCTCGCTTGCACAAACCCACATTAAAGGCCCATCTGGTCTACACCCTGCTCAGTGGCCTGGCCCTGATGCTGATGTACACCCTGCTGCGCATCGGGTTGCTGGTTTACAACCGCGAGATGATCGGCGAGACGCCGATGTCGACGTTTCTGGAGGCGCTGTTCAACGGCACGCGCTTCGACCTGCGTCTGACCATCTACCTGCTGATTCCGCTGTTCTTTGCCGTGTTCAGTGTCCGGGCCATGAGTGCGCGCGGGTTTTTTCGTTTCTGGTTGACTCTGGTCGGCAGCATCACGCTGTTTCTGGGCCTGGTCGAAATGGACTTCTACCGTGAATTCCACCAGCGGCTCAACGGTCTGGTCTTCCAGTACATCAAGGAAGACCCGAAAACCGTGCTGAGCATGCTCTGGTACGGCTTTCCGGTGGTGCGCTACTTGCTGGCCTGGGTTGCCGTCACCTGGTTGCTGAGCCTGGTGTTCAAAGGCATCGACCGTGTAGCACGCCCAAGCCAGAACACCTTCGGCAGCCGCGCCGTTGCACCCTGGTACGCGCGCGGTCTGGTGTTCTTCGTGATTCTGCTGGTTGCCGTGGTTGCCGCGCGCGGCACCTTGCGCCAAGGGCCGCCGCTGCGCTGGGGTGATGCCTACACCACCGATTCCAACTTCGCCAACCAGTTGGGCCTCAACGGCACCCTGACCCTGATCACTGCCGCCAAGAGCCGCATGTCCGAAGATCGCGACAATATCTGGAAGGCTACCCTGCCGCAGGATGAAGCGCAGAAGGTGGTGCGCGACATGTTGCTGAGCACGAACGAAAAGCTGGTCGAACCGGACCTGGCCGCTGTGCGCCGCGACTTCACGCCGCCTGCTCAGAACACCCTGCCGATCAAAAACGTGGTGGTCATTCTGATGGAAAGCTTCGCCGGTCACTCGGTGGGCGCTTTGGGCAGCAATGCCAACATCACCCCTTATTTCGACAAGCTGTCTCAGGAAGGCCTGCTGTTCGAGCAGTTCTTCTCCAACGGTACGCACACCCACCAGGGTATGTTCGCAACCATGGCCTGCTTCCCGAACCTGCCAGGTTTCGAATACCTGATGCAGACCCCTGAAGGCAGTCACAAGCTGTCCGGCTTGCCGCAGTTGCTCAGTGCCGGTCGTGACTACGACGATGTGTATGTCTACAACGGCAACTTCGCCTGGGATAACCAGTCGGGCTTCTTCAGCAACCAGGGCATGACCAACTTCATTGGTCGTGGCGATTACGTCAACCCGGTGTTCTCCGACCCGACGTGGGGCGTGTCCGACCAGGACATGTTCGACCGTGGCGCTCAGGAGCTCAAGGCTCGTCAGGGCGGCAAGCCGTTCTATGCCTTGCTGCAGACCCTGTCCAACCACACCCCCTACGCACTGCCGGAGCAATTGCCGGTCGAGCGCGTCACCGGTCACGGTACGCTGGATGAGCACCTGACTGCCATGCGGTATTCGGACTGGGCGCTGGGCCAGTTCTTCGAAAAGGCCAAGAAAGAGCCGTACTACAACGAAACCCTGTTCGTGGTGCTGGGCGACCATGGTTTTGGCAACAATCGGCAGCTGACCGAGCTGGACCTGGGTCGTTTCAACGTACCGTTGCTGTTGATCGCACCGGGCATCCAGGACAAGTTCGGCAAGCGCAGCAGCATCGTCGGTACCCAGGTCGATGTAGTGCCCACCATCATGGGCCGCCTCGGCGGCGAAACCCGTCATCAGTGCTGGGGTCGTGACCTGCTGAACCTGCCTGCGGGCGACAAGGGCTTTGGTGTCATCAAGCCGTCCGGCAGCGAACAGGTAGTCGGTATCATCAGCGGCAACCGCATCCTGATCGAGGCGGTAGACATGCCGGCCAAGGTGCTGACCTACCGTCTGGGCGCACAACCGTCGGCCGAACTGGTGCCGGATGCCGCCGACAGCGACGAGCTCAAGCGCAAGCTTGAAAGCTTCCTGCAAACGGCCACCAAGAGCCTGCTGGACAACACCGCAGGCGTAGAGGCCAGCAAGAACTGATCAGCGTTACAACGTGTTTTGAAAGGCCCTTCGGGGCCTTTTTTTGTGGTTCGCCATCCGCATGCCGCGCCGCCGTCTAAAGTAAGGCATGCAGTGTTCGGCCTCTTGTCGGTGCACCGTTCATCCACCACGACTTGCAGGCTCTGCAGTCGGCAAAACCCCTGCACTGGATTTGAACGAACCGCTTAACTTCCCGGTCAAGATCACGTAAGCCAACGTCTGGCTGAATTGCGGAGGCATTGATGAAACAGTGGGCCGTCTCGTATGTCGATAAGGATGGTGTAGCGCAATGCGTGAATGTCGATTCGCCAGAGCGCCCCGACCATGAGAAAGCTGCTCGATTGCTGCGCCATAAACTTTTTCCGGTGACCGATGAGTTGAACCTCAACGATCTGGAAGGGCGCACGGCCGAACCTACGCTCAAGACCCTTAAAGACCACAACAGCGTCGAAATCAAATCCATCGAAGAAGTCTCCTGAGTGCCTTGATCATTCAAGCCTCTTGGCAGGTGACTGGCGATAGGACTACTCTGCAAGCGGGGCCGGTCATACGGCCCCTTCCGTCGACGTGTGCTCTGGTGCAGACCAGCGTCGTCGCGCTTCATGCTTGATTGCCAGGCGTGCGCCAGGCTTCGCCGGGTGCACACCTGCGTTGAAACTCTATCTATCGTTGCATAGGAGGACGTTTCATGAGCACAGCCCATTCGGAAGACATCAGCACCCACGTGCTGCGCTGTATGAAAGAGGGCGGTTTTGACTTCGCCCGCATCCATCCCATCGAGTTCTACGCTGTGTTCCCCGATGAGAGACGGGCCCGTAAAGCTGCTCAACAATTTCGTGGCGAATCGCTCAATACCCAGATCAACGAACGTGAAGACGGTGCCTGGCATTTACAGGTCAGCAAGGTCATGTATGCCACTTACAACGGCATCGGTGACTTCGAGCACGATTTGCAAACTGCCATCCTGCCGCTGGACGGCGAAGTCGAGGGCTGGGGGGTCAAGCACGAACTCAGACGTCTGAACTGAATAGCATTGCCGAGGCGCCTTAACGGTGCAGCGGCAAAGCCCAAAACAAAAATACAGGCCAAAAAAAAGCCACTGCAAGCAGTGGCTCAAACGGGAATCCGGTCAACAATCGGGTGCAACGCAGAATCGGTCGGGGAGGGCCGGTGCCTTGTCTGCTTGCGTGTGGCGATTATGGCGAACTAATAGCCACCCCGGTAATCAACTCTTTCTATGCGGCCTATAGTTTTCACCCGAGCAGTGCCTGCGAATGAGGCGTCAGTGAATCTTCAGGTTGGTTTGTGCACAAGGATGGTGCGTTTAATGTCTTGCCTATTCGTAAATAATTGATAACAAAGGGTTTATGCCGGTGGCACGGGCCTTGCGAAGGCTTCCGTGCCCTGGGTGACAAGGAGTACGGCATGATCCGCACCTTTTATGATGAGATGTACGATGCTGGCGGTCTGGTTCGCCCGCATTACCGGGAATTTGCCCGTTGGCTAGGGGACGCGCCGCCAGAGCTGCTCGCTCAACGGCGCCGTGAGGCCGATCTGTTGTTTCATCGCGCCGGGATTACGTTCACGCTCTATGGGGACGAGCAGGGCACCGAACGGTTGATTCCTTTCGATACCATTCCACGCAGCATTCCAGCCAGTGAATGGCGGATTGTCGAGCGTGGCTGTATTCAGCGCGTCAAGGCGCTGAACATGTTTCTTGCCGATCTGTATCACGACCAGCGCATTATCAAGGCGGGTATCGTTCCAGCCGAACAAGTGCTGGCCAACGATCAGTATCAACTGGCAATGCAAGGTCTCGACCTGCACCGGGATCTGTACTCGCATATCTCGGGCGTGGACCTGGTACGCGACGCCGACGGCACCTATTACGTGCTCGAAGACAACTTGCGTACGCCAAGCGGCGTGAGCTACATGCTTGAAGACCGCAAGATGATGATGCGTTTGTTCCCGGAGTTATTTGCCGCGCAGCGCATTGCACCGATCGATCATTATCCGAACCTGTTGCTCGATACCCTTAAAAGCTCCAGCCCGCTGGATAACCCCAGCGTTGTGGTACTGACGCCCGGGCGCTTCAACAGTGCGTTTTTCGAGCATGCGTTTCTGGCGCGGGAAATGGGTGTCGAGCTGGTGGAAGGCGCCGACCTGTTCGTGCGTGACGACCGGGTGTTCATGCGTACGACCTCGGGTCCAAAGCCGGTGGATGTCATCTACCGTCGCCTGGATGACGCCTTCCTCGACCCGCTGGCCTTCAGGCCGGACTCGACGCTCGGCGTGCCCGGACTGTTGGCGGCCTACCGCAGCGGTAACGTGGTATTGGCCAATGCCATCGGCACCGGGGTGGCGGACGACAAGTCGATCTATCCGTACGTCACCGACATGATCCGCTTCTATCTCGATGAAGAACCGATTCTCAAGAACGTGCCGACCTGGCAGTGCCGCAAACCGGCCGAGCTGTCTCATGTGCTGGCCAATCTCAAGGATCTGGTGGTCAAGGAGACCCAGGGTTCCGGCGGCTACGGCATGCTGGTCGGCCCTGCCGCTACGGCTGCCGAGATCGAAGCTTTCCGCGCGCGCCTGATTGCCAAGCCGCACGCTTACATTGCCCAACCCACCTTGTCCCTGTCGACCTGTCCGACCTTCGTCGAGAACGGCATCGCCCCGCGACACATCGATCTTCGTCCATTTGTCCTGTCCGGCCGCGAAACCCGCGTGGTGCCCGGCGGGCTCACCCGGGTCGCCTTGCGTGAAGGCTCACTGGTGGTGAACTCGTCTCAGGGTGGCGGTACCAAGGACACCTGGGTGGTCGAGGATTAAGGATGCCTGCCTATGCTTAGTAGAACTGCCTCTGATCTGTTCTGGATGTCGCGTTACCTTGAACGGGTCGAAAACCTCGCGCGCATGCTCGACGTCAGTTATTCCCTGTCGCTGATGCCTCAGGACGGGCGTGGCGACGGGCTGGACGAAATTGCCATGCCGCTGTTGATCACCGGCACCCTGGATGCCTATGTAGAGCGCCACGGCGAAATGCATGCTGAACGCATGCTGCATTTCTTTGCGCTGGACGCCAGCAACCCGGCGAGCATCTACAGCTGCCTGGGTGCCGCGCGCAGCTGTGCACACGCGGTGCGCGGACGGATCACGGCCGATATCTGGGAGAACATCAACTCCACGTGGCTGGAAATTCGTGGCATTGCCCAGCAAGGGCTGACGCGTTACGGGTTGAGCCGTTTCTGTGAATGGGTCAAGGAGCGCTCGCACCTGTTTCGCGGCGCCACCTACGGCACCATCATGCGTAACGATGCATTCCGCTTCATTCGCCTGGGCACCTTCATCGAGCGTAGCGACAATACATTGCGCATGCTCGACGCTCGCTACGACATGCTCGAACTGCGCGGCTCGCATGCCAATGCCGCCGCCGACAACTCGGCCGCCGGCTACTATCAGTGGAGCGCCTTGTTGCGCGCGCTGTCGTGCTTCGAGGCCTACACCGAGTTGTACCGCGATGCGCCCGACGCGCGCCATGTGTCCGAGCTGTTGCTGTTACGCGCCGACACGCCGCGCTCGTTGCTCGCGTGCCTGGAAGAGATCGATGAGATTCTCACCAGCCTGCCGGGTGACAACGGTCGTCCGGCCCAGCGACTGGCAGCGGAGCTGCATGCCCGTCTGCGTTTTACCGGTATCGACGAAGTGCTCGATGCAGGTCTGCATGAGTGGCTGAACGGCTTCCTTCCCTTGGTGGCCCGCTTGGGCGATGCCATTCACACGTCCTATCTGGAGGTTGCATGAGACTTTCGATCAGCCATGAGACCTGCTACCACTATGAAGCCCAGGTCCGCGCCAGCATCCAGTATTTGCGTCTGACCCCGCATGACAGCGAGCGCCAGAAAATCCTCAGCTGGCAACTGAACCTGCCGCGTCCAGTGCGTGCCCAGGTCGACCCGTACGGTAATATTCTGCACGTGATGACCCTGGACGAGCCGCATGAGGCGATCAAGATCAGTGCGCGGGGCCAGGTAGAGATCGACCCTACCCGTGAGTGCGAGCATGAAGCCCAGTCACCGCTGCCGTTTCTGCGCTCCACCCAGCTCACCGAGCCTGACCAGGCGCTGCGTGAGTTTGCGGCTGTGCAGAGCCAGCAGCGCACCGACCGGGCGGCACTGATCGATCTGATGCATGCGTTGAATCAGCACATGGTGTACACCCCGGGCGCTACCGAGGTCGATACCAGTGCTGCGCAGGCTTTTGCCGGGCGTAGCGGTGTGTGTCAGGACCATACCCATGCGTTCCTGGCGTGTGCCCGTAGCCTGGGGGTTCCGGCGCGTTATGTGTCGGGTTATCTGTGCAGCGAAGACAGTGATCACCTGTCCAGCCATGCCTGGGCCGAGGCGTGGATCGATGACGCCTGGTACAGCTTTGATGTCACCAATCAGCTCGCCATCCCCGAGCGCCATCTGAAAGTGGCGGTTGGCCTGGATTATCTGGACGCTTGTCCGGTGCGCGGTATGCGCCGTGGCGGTGGTTTCGAGCAGATGCATGCGCGAGTGCTGGTGGAGCCGGCCGAGCCGATTCAGATCCACGCACAGAAGCAATCGCAGTCCCAGTCACAATCGTCATCGCAAAAACAGACACAAGCGCAGCACCCATGACAGCAGGGCAGGCCGGATAAAAAATCCGGCCTGCCAGCTTGAGTGTGGGGAGCGTTATTCGGCGGGGTCGTCGCTGATGTCGTAGAGCGCGTTATGCAGCTCTTCGTAGTTACCGCCATTCACCACGCTGAAATAGCCGGCGTTACGCAGCTTGTCCTGGGCGCGGCTGGCTTTTTCATCGCTGCTGGAAAAAATCACGAACACCGAATTGCGATCGTTGAGCACCAGTTTCATCTGGTTGACCAGCCGGCGATCATCGACACGCACGGCGTTAAGCACCGTGCCGGCGTCATATTCGATCTGGCTGCGCACATCCACTGCCAGCTTGCCTTCCTTCAAGGCGGTCACTGCACTGGCCTGATCCACTACACCGGCCTGGGCGCCAACACCGCAGGTCAGCAACGCTAAAGCTATCCATTGACGCATAAGCCGATCTCCCTGATTACCTGACGACAAACCAGTACCGATCGATGGCGCGTTGTCTGTTTCAACCGAACAAGCGGCTCAGGTTCGGTACGATCAATACCAGTATGGTTGCAAACAGGATAAGCCCGGCCTGACGATATTTCGAATGATTAAGCATGGCTGACTGCCTTTTGTTGTTATTCCTGAGCGACAACAGCCGGCCGGTTTCTGTCTGGAAATCGGTAGGCTGGCAAAGGGTGAAGCCATAGGGCAGGTATAACGGTTATCGGGGCGGGAAGAGCGGCGCTATAAAAATCGTTATTACGCCCCGCCAAGATACAGATTTAACCTTAGAGGCCTTGTTTCATCGGGCTTAGAACGCTTTGGTATTTAAATGAAATTGCTAATTTCTCTGCGTTATCAAAAGAATATGATCACCTTGTCGATGCCTCGTCTAGACGCCTCATCACTGATAAGTCTGTGCTTGACCGTTCGTCCGGGGAGTCACTGCGGGTGTGACTTGATTTGCAAGCCTTGGCAAGGCAGGCTTGGCACGTCCTAATTCTCCTTCACTGTTTCAGGTCAATTTTCAATGCCGTTACGTATCTGCATCCTGGAAACCGATGTGCTGCGTCCAGAACTGGTCGAGCCGTACCAAAGCTATGGCCGGATGTTCGAGAAGATGTTCGCCCGCCAGCCGATCAAGGCGCAGTTCGTCATTTATAACGTCATGCAAGGTGATTACCCGGCTGAGGATGAGCATTTCGATGCCTGGCTGGTGACCGGCAGCAAGGCCGACTCGTTTGGCAGCGACCCCTGGATCCAGACCCTCAAGGCGTACCTGCTAAAGCTTTATCAGCGCGGTGAAAAATTGCTGGGCGTCTGTTTCGGCCATCAGTTGCTGGCCTTGCTGCTGGGTGGCCAGACTGAGCGGGCGAGCCGTGGCTGGGGTGTCGGTATTCACCACTACCGGCTGCACACCGCTGCACCGTGGATGACGCCGAATCTTGATGACCTGACACTGCTGATCAGCCATCAGGACCAGGTGACGCGCCTGCCTGGGCACGCCACGGTCATTGCCTCAAGTGACTTCTGTCCGTTCGCGGCCTATCACATCAACGATCAGGTGCTGTGCTTTCAGGGGCACCCGGAGTTCATTCACGACTATTCCAAAGCGTTGATGGACATCCGCCAGGAATCGCTGGGCGAAGCGCTGTACCGTACCGCGTTGGCCAGCCTGGAACATGACCACCACGGCACCACCGTGGCCGAATGGATGATGCGCTTTGTGGCCTACAAACCCGAGCTGGCAACAGCGTCTATAGCCAACCTGAGCGCTTGAAGCTGGCAAACAGTCCGGTACAGCCACCAACGATGACGCCCAGTACGATGAAATAACCGTAATGCCAGCTCAGCTCCGGCATGTTCTCGAAGTTCATGCCGTAGATACCGGCGATGGCCGTAGGGAAGGCCAGGATGGCCGCCCAGGCGGCGAACTTGCGCTGCACCAGACTTTGTCGCGACGATTCCAGCAGCAGGCCGATCTCGATGGTCTGACTGGCGATGTCGCGCAGGTTGGCGATGTCTTCCATCTGCCGTTTGACATGAATTTCCACGTCGCGAAAGTACGGACGCATGTTTTTGTCGATGAAGGGGAAACTGAGTTTCTGCAATTCTTCACCGACCTCGACCATGGGCGCCAGGTAACGCCACAAGCGCAGCAGATCGCGGCGCAGGCTGTGAATGCGATGGATAAGGGTGTCACTCATCACGCCGTTGAGAACGCTTTGTTCCAGCTCTTCAAGTTCGCAGTGAATGGCTTCGGTGACCGGCTGGTAATTCTCCGTCACGAAATCCAGCAAGGCATAAAGTACAAAGTCCTCGCCATGTTCGAGCAGCAGCGGGCGCGCCTCGCAGCGTTGGCGTACCACGCTGTAGGACTTGGAGTGGCCGTTGCGTGAGGTGATCACATAGCCCTTGCCGGCAAAGATATGCGTCTCGATGAACTGTAACTTGCCGTCTTCCCTGATGGGCGCATAGGTGACGATGAACAGGGCGTCGCCAAAGGTTTCCAGCTTGGGCCGGCTGTGCACTTCCAGTGCGTCTTCAATGGCCAGCTCATGCAGGTTGAACTGCTTCTTCAGGCTGGCCAGTTCCTGCGGGTCGGGTTTTTCCAGGCCGATCCAGACAAAGTGGCCAGGCCTGGCGGCCCAGGACGCGCCTTCATCCAGTGTGATGTTGCTGACTTTCCGGCCTGCACTGTAAACCGCTGCTGCAACGACTCGGCCCATAGATAGTTCGCTTCTTCCAGAGGGTAACGGCGCCAGAGGGGTCTGCGCGCTCGTTGATCAGATTGTGGCGCCTGCCATGAGTTCGGGCTGAGTCGGCACGGCGTGAGGCAGGCTTGCTTACACCAGATGCTGGCGGTCTTTCTCGATGGCGGCGTCCAGCGTCTGCAGCAAGGCATGGCGCACCTTGAGCTTGGTTTGCGCATGCGCCTTCATGTTCAGCTTCTGCAAGTGTGCAGCGACCTGACGAGCAGTGTCGTGCAGCGCTTCACTGCTGACCACCTGATCGAGGAAGCCGGCTTGCAGCGCCTGCTGCGGGTTGAACATTTCTGCGTTGATCACTGCACGGTTAAAGGCCGACTTGCGCAACCGGTCACGCGCCAGCTCGATGCCGGCGTGGTGCATGGTCATGCCGATCTGTACTTCGTTGAGGCCGATGTTGAAAGCACCTTCGACGCCAATCCGGTAATCGGCCGACAGCAGCAAAAAGGCACCCTTGGCCACGGCATGTCCAGGGCATGCGACGATAACAGGGAAGGGGTGGGCCAGAATGCGTCGCGCCAGTGTAGAACCCTGCGCCACCAGGTCGATAGCGGCCTGCGGGCCGGACGTCATGACCTTGAGATCGTAACCGCCCGACAGAATGCCTGGCTGCCCGGTAAGGATCACCACGGCGCGATCCTGTATGGCTTGATCCAGCGCTGCATCGAGCGCAGTCAGCACGGCCGGCGACAGGGCGTTGACCTTGCCGTTGTTCAACGTCAGCGTGGCGATGCCGTCTTGCAGGTGATACGAGACCAGGTCGGTCATGGCGCAATTCCTTGTTGTCGTAATAATGCGCAGACGTTACCCACCCGGCGCGGGCAGGTAAAGGACTGACTCATCGGTCATGAGCGGTCTGACAGTTCATGTCGCCATGCCGAATCTTCACGGCTCGATATCGTTGAAACCGCAGTACTCTTCCCACTCCATGCCCAGTGCCTCGGCCACTTGCCGATGAGCTTCCAGGCGCATGCTTTTAAGTTGCTCGGGGGATTCGGCGATCAACTGCAGTGCCAGTTCCCAAGGCTCAATGCCTTGTTCTTCGGCGCTGTCCTCAAACGCCCATTGCACCTGTTGCTGTTGCTCTTTGGCGCTGAGCTGGCTGATTTCATCCTTGAGGGTCGGATGGGTTGCCAGGTATTTGCTCAGGGCTGCTTCGTGCCATTGGTCAAGATTCATTGCGGGGCTCCTCACAGGCTGGCGGATACGAAAAAGCGCCATTATCTATGGCTGGCACCCTCTGGCAAGCCCGCCGCGTTCTTGCGCCGCGCCGCATTGATGGAAGACTGTCCGCCGGAAGGGTCAAAGCACTGGCTGTCGTAGCGGGGGCTGACGCACTGCGAAGGCACGGTCGGCGGCGGCAAGCGATTGCGCTGCACCTGCTTGTAACCTTCGCCTTCAATGACATACGTGTTGGCCTTGCCGCTGACTTTCAGGTTTTGAATGGCCTGCAGATTGACCTTGTGTACGTGATCGCGAGGCATATCCGGCATGGCCAGTGGCGGCCCTGCCCTCTGTACCGTCGCTTGAGGACAGGAAATCGAGCTATAGCTGACGGCACCCTGCGCCGAGACACACTTATAAATCTCGGCTTGTACCGATGTGCACAAAACAAGACACAGCGCAGGGGCGATAAATAATGAAGGCCTTTTCATACGAACTCTCCTTGAGGATGGCAAGGCTAGCATTTGCTTATTGGTGAGAATAGGCGCGAATGCCGTTCGTCTGTCTATGGCGCACTTTTGAGGCGGGCATTGTTCGGACCAGTAATAGAGGCTTTATCACTGCACTGGAGATTTTGCATGTCAGACCCTGAATCAGATGACCTGAACTTCGATCCCGAGTCGCCGGATGTCGAGGATCCGCAGGTTGATCCTTTGTCCCCGGCCAAAACGCCAGAAAAGGACGCACCCAAAGGCGACTATCCACCTTACAACGAGCCGGATGACGAATAGCGTCAGCGATTGGATCTGAGATATTCGAGCAGGTCTTCCATGCGTTGATCATTGCCGATCCACCACAGCTTCATGCGCGTACCGGGAATCACGCCATCCGGATCCTTGACGAAAGCTGCAATTTTCTCGGGGGTCCAGACGATGCCCGAGGCATGTAAGGCATCGGTGTACTTGTAGTCATCGGTCTGCCCGGCAGGGCGATCGATGACGCCATTGAGCTGCGGGCCGAAGGCTGCGCGTGCCGATGGGCCGATCTTGTGACAGCCCGAGCAGAGCCGGGTGTAAACCGCCTTGCCGGCTTCGGCATCGCCTGCGGCATGGGCGATGCTGGTTGTCAGTAGCATTGACAGCAGTAAAGCGATGTTCTTCATGGGGCTCGGTAGTGCATGGGTCAGGGCGTGCATGCTAACCCACACGAAAGATGAGGTGTACTGCGTAAAAGCCTCAGGAAAAAAACGTGTAGGCCGCCACGAATAATCCCACGGTGAACACGGCGCCAAGGCTGGCGGACAGCAGCATGCTGCGCATTTCAGCGCGAGGGTCAGCCGAGTCGCGCAACTCTTTTTCGAGGCGCAGGCGATCTTCGCGTATTTGCTGAAGAGCGTGTTGGCGGTCCATGGTCATCCTTGAAGAGAGTAAGGGAGTGCCGGTCGCATTCATTGCTGGAGCCAAACAGGCGTTATCAATGCGTAAGGCTTACAATTTGCTGATAAAGGCAGCAGCGCTCATCACCACCATAATGATTCCGCTGGTGGCGACAAACGGATAATACACGGCCTCCCTTTTGAGTTTGGTGGATTCGGCGTTCAGCTTGCGTGCCTCGGCATTGAGCTTTTGAAGCTCTGCCTGCAGCTTGTCAACTTCCAGTTCGTCTCTTTCGTTCAGCATTTCTCATCCTGACTGGTTATTGATCGTCCTTGAGGTGTCTATGTGCAGGCGTCTAGCCTATCAGGCATGAGGATGCAGAGGATGTTTGACAAAAGCTTGATACCAGGCACGTGATGTAGGAAAGAGCTGAAAGTCATGTGCGGTTGTGTAAGAAGATGGAATTTTGGTCCTGAAATGGTCCTAAGCCTAAACGCCAGAAACGAAAAAGCCCTGAGATCTTTTCAGAAATCAGGGCTTTAGCTTGTATCGAATATGGCGGTGAAAGAGGGATTCGAACCTGCCTGCACTCTATTTCTGCGTAACCGCCTCACCAACCCCACATTCCAAGCCCCAACCTGATCCCCGATGCTGAGCTCCCGAAACCTCTCAGGAGCCAGCCGCTCATGATGCGTCCCGACGCCAAAGTCGAAAAAGTCTATCTC
>NZ_BAAILM010000063.1:0-714 GCF_054589175.1 Pseudomonas sp. 3A(2025)
CAGATCAACACCCATGATGCGCCAGAGCATCTGATGCAAGGCCGCTTGATCTGCCGTTGACCGGTGCGGGCTGCGCAGGATTTTCTTTGACGGCTGCGGTGCATTGTCCAGCACGGGCATCAGCTTCATCACGTCACCGATGGCCGCGTCACATCCGGCGATCTGCTGCTCGAAGAAGTCGTAACATTCGACCTCTTGTTCCAGTGCATGAAGGTGTTCCCTGCGCCAGTTGCCATGCAGGCTGCGCGCGACCGTGTCCTGAGTGGCCTTGATCCGGCGATCACTGAGTGCGGCCAATTGTTCGGGGTTGCGCTCCCCGGCGATGATGGCTCTGATGATTTTCATACCTGTGACACCTGAAATGTCGCTGATGACACTGGCCAGTTGAATGTTCATCTGGGTCAGCGCCTTTTGCATCCGGTTCAGCGTTTTAGCCTGGTCGCGTACCTTGTTCGCACGCTGACGAACCAGAGCACGCATTGAGCACACCTGATCGGCAGGTCGAAATGCACCGCGTAACAAGCCGTAGCTCATCAACTGCCAAATCCACTGGCAATCAAGTACATCTGACTTTCGGCCCGAAATCTGTCGAGTCGAACGCGAGTTGACCAGGTAGACCGTGAAACCACGGGCATCAAGCAGCTCAAACAATGGAATCCAGTAAACGCCGGTGGCCTCCATCGCGACCACGTTGATCTTGAGCCCGGCGAGCCA
>NZ_BAAILM010000064.1:0-410 GCF_054589175.1 Pseudomonas sp. 3A(2025)
GTCGGTTGCGCCAAAGGTCAAAACCGTCGAGCAGCCAGTTCAACTCTTGAACGCTGAGTACGATCACATCGTCGGTGATGTCAGGCGATGTTTTGAACCGCTCGGCTTCGAGGCGCTTGAGCCAAAGACAGAAGCCGTTGCGCTCCCAATAAAGTATTTTCACCCGATTACGGGAGCGATTGAGAAAGACGAAAAGCACTGGATCAAACACGGCCACCTTGATATCCAGCTCGACCAGGGCGGCCAGGCCATCGATGGATTTTCGGAAGTCGACGGGCTTTGGGTAGAGATAGACTTTTTCGACTTTGGCGTCGGGACGCATCATGAGCGGCTGGCTCCTGAGAGGTTTCGGGAGCTCAGCATCGGGGATCAGGTTGGGGCTTGGAATGTGGGGTTGGTGAGGCGGTTAC
>NZ_BAAILM010000065.1:0-631 GCF_054589175.1 Pseudomonas sp. 3A(2025)
ACTTTGTTGGGTGACTGCGTACCTTTTGTATAATGGGTCAGCGACTTATATTCAGTGGCGAGCTTAACCGAATAGGGGAGGCGTAGCGAAAGCGAGTCTTAATAGGGCGACAGTCGCTGGGTATAGACCCGAAACCGGGCGATCTATCCATGGGCAGGTTGAAGGTTAGGTAACACTGACTGGAGGACCGAACCGACTACCGTTGAAAAGTTAGCGGATGACCTGTGGATCGGAGTGAAAGGCTAATCAAGCTCGGAGATAGCTGGTTCTCCTCGAAAGCTATTTAGGTAGCGCCTCATGTATCACTGTAGGGGGTAGAGCACTGTTTCGGCTAGGGGGTCATCCCGACTTACCAAACCGATGCAAACTCCGAATACCTGCAAGTGCCGAGCATGGGAGACACACGGCGGGTGCTAACGTCCGTCGTGAAAAGGGAAACAACCCAGACCGTCAGCTAAGGTCCCAAAATCCTGGTTAAGTGGGAAACGATGTGGGAAGGCTTAGACAGCTAGGAGGTTGGCTTAGAAGCAGCCACCCTTTAAAGAAAGCGTAATAGCTCACTAGTCGAGTCGGCCTGCGCGGAAGATGTAACGGGGCTCAAACCAGGTACCGAAGCTACGGGTATCATCTT
>NZ_BAAILM010000066.1:0-250 GCF_054589175.1 Pseudomonas sp. 3A(2025)
TTCGGCGTGGGAGTTTTTCACTCCCATTGTCGTTACTCATGTCAGCATTCGCACTTCTGATACCTCCAGCAAGCTTCTCAACTCACCTTCACAGGCTTACAGAACGCTCCTCTACCGCATCATCAAAAGATGATACCCGTAGCTTCGGTACCTGGTTTGAGCCCCGTTACATCTTCCGCGCAGGCCGACTCGACTAGTGAGCTATTACGCTTTCTTTAAAGGGTGGCTGCTTCTAAGCCAACCTCCTAGC
>NZ_BAAILM010000067.1:0-249 GCF_054589175.1 Pseudomonas sp. 3A(2025)
AGGCCCGAAGGTCCCCTGCTTTCTCCCGTAGGACGTATGCGGTATTAGCGTCCGTTTCCGGACGTTATCCCCCACTACCAGGCAGATTCCTAGGCATTACTCACCCGTCCGCCGCTCTCAAGAGGTGCAAGCACCTCTCTACCGCTCGACTTGCATGTGTTAGGCCTGCCGCCAGCGTTCAATCTGAGCCATGATCAAACTCTTCAGTTCAATACTGCAATCGGGTTTTGAGAAAACCCTATAAACTTG
>NZ_BAAILM010000068.1:0-305 GCF_054589175.1 Pseudomonas sp. 3A(2025)
CAGCCTACCACCTTAAACCTGGACAACCAACGCCAGGCTGGCCTAGCCTTCTCCGTCCCTCCATCGCAGTAACAAGAAGTACAGGAATATTAACCTGTTTTCCATCGACTACGCTTTTCAGCCTCGCCTTAGGGACCGACTAACCCTGCGTCGATTAACGTTGCGCAGGAAACCTTGGTCTTTCGGCGTGGGAGTTTTTCACTCCCATTGTCGTTACTCATGTCAGCATTCGCACTTCTGATACCTCCAGCAAGCTTCTCAACTCACCTTCACAGGCTTACAGAACGCTCCTCTACCGCATCATC
>NZ_BAAILM010000069.1:0-317 GCF_054589175.1 Pseudomonas sp. 3A(2025)
GCAGCGCCATCTTCGTCGTATTGGAGCAGGGTGTTTTTGCCGTCCTGGATCAGGCGCAGGTAGCCGTTTGCGGGGGCGAGTGGGTTGCCGCCCTGATAGCCGAGACCGTTGGCTGCGCTGTAATTGAGCAAGGTGCTGACGTCGATCAGGTCGCCGCCTGCGCCGGTGGCAAAGTCGGTGACGGTCAGTCGAAAAGTGGCGATACCTGAGAGAAACCCATAAGTGTCCCGCCCTGATCCTCCTGTGGCTATGACGGAATCGTCTCCGCCAGCGACTTTGGGAATATAGACCTGAATCAGGTCATCACCGTCACCGCC
>NZ_BAAILM010000070.1:0-263 GCF_054589175.1 Pseudomonas sp. 3A(2025)
CGAACTTTAGGCGTAGCACCTCTCGGATTTTACGCATGGATAAACGCTCCACGACGACCTCTTCGCTTCGATAAAAGAGGTCGATGGTAGTGAATAGTCCTGCGTTGCTGCCTGCCTGAGCCTGAGGTGGATCAGAGATGATTCACTGTCCAAGTAATCGTGGAATCAGTGTCCAAGTGGCCGTGGAATGAGTGTCCAAGTCAGCGTGGAATCAGTGTCCACGTGTTCGTGGAATGGGTGTCCAAGTGCGCGCGGAATACGCA
>NZ_BAAILM010000071.1:0-249 GCF_054589175.1 Pseudomonas sp. 3A(2025)
TCCGTTACTCTTTGGGAGGAGACCGCCCCAGTCAAACTACCCACCATACACTGTCCTCGATCCGGATAACGGACCTGAGTTAGAACCTCAAAGTTGCCAGGGTGGTATTTCAAGGATGGCTCCACGCAGACTGGCGTCCACACTTCATAGCCTCCCACCTATCCTACACAAGCAAATTCAAAGTCCAGTGCAAAGCTATAGTAAAGGTTCACGGGGTCTTTCCGTCTAGCCGCGGATACACTGCATCTT
>NZ_BAAILM010000073.1:0-249 GCF_054589175.1 Pseudomonas sp. 3A(2025)
AGGCGCTCCTGCGGATACTCAGGGTCCAGCGGCACATAGGCGCCACCGGCCTTGAGAATCGCCAGCAGCCCCACCACCATCTCCAGGCTGCGCTCCACCGCAATGCCCACCAGCACATCGGGGCTGACACCCAGCTCACGCAGCTTGTGCGCCAGGCGATTGGCCTGCTGATTGAGTTCGGTGTAGCTCAACGATTGCCCGCCAAATACCAGGGCTGTGGCCTGTGGCGTCTTCCAAACCTGCTGCTCG
>NZ_BAAILM010000074.1:0-37203 GCF_054589175.1 Pseudomonas sp. 3A(2025)
TACATCCGTTACTACAATCATGACCGGATAAAAGTGAAGCTTGGCGGATTGAGTCCTGTGGAGTTCAGGACTCGCTCGGTGGGCGTGTGGCAATAGACTGTCCAACTTTTTGGGGTCAGATCAACCTGTAGGAGGGGGCTCTGCCGGAATGCCGGACCACCGCGATCGGCTGCGCTAGCAGTCGTAAAATGTCAGCGTTTCAGAAATGTCTGTGAGCGCTTCGCGCTCAATCGCCAGCAGAGACGGATCGCCGCCCGGTAGCTCGCGAAAGGGCCCGTAAAACCGGCACATCTGCTGTGTTTGTACTGCAGCATTCGCGAGCTGAGGGGGGGCATCCGCCTCACTCCTACGAGGCCGTGTTTTGCCTTAACTAACCGGCATTAGGCACAGCGCCCGTCCTTACACCAGCGTCGGCGAGTTGCTCACCAATGTGCGGGTGTAGTCGTCCTGTGGCTGATCCAGCACTTGCTCCACCGTCCCTTGCTCCAGAATCCGTCCGGATTTGAGCACCACCACCCGATCGGCGATCGCTCGTACCACGCCCAGGTCGTGGGTGACGAACAGCAGCGTCAGACCGTCGCGTTGCAGGTCGCGCAGCAGCGCGAGGATCGAGGCTTGTACCGAGACGTCGAGTGCCGAGGTCACTTCGTCGCAGATCAGCAGTTCCGGTTCGCAGATCAAGGCGCGGGCAATCGCCACGCGCTGGCGTTCGCCGCCCGACAGGCTGTGCGGGTACGACTGCACAGTGGTGGTCGGCAGCGACACACGCTTGAGCACCGCTTCGACCCGCTCACGCGCCGCTGCGCCCTTGACGCCGAAGAAGTGCGCCAGCGGCGCGCTGAGGCATTCGCCCACGGTTTGCCTGGGGTTCAGGGCGCGGTACGGGTTCTGGAAGATGTACTGAATACGGTGGCGCAAATCCGGTGTGCGCTGGCGCGCTTCAAGGCTCAGCGGCTGGCCGGCATAGCGCAGTTCACCTTGAGCGTTTTCACCCAGGCCTGCCAGCGTGCGGGCCAGGCTGGTCTTGCCCGAGCCGGATTCGCCGACCAGCGCCAGGCATTCGCCGGCCTGGATATTCAGCGAGATGTCGAACAGCACTTGCCGGTCATAGGCGACGTCGAGGTTGGCCACTTCAAGCAACTGACGCTCATCGGCCTCCACACGCAGCGCGGCCAGCGGCGCCTGGGTAACCAGTGCCAGCGCTTCACGGTGCGGGTGCAGACAGGCCACGCGCTGTTGGTTATTCAGCTCATCGAGCACCGGCTCGCCCTGGCCGCAGGCGCTTGTGCTGCGCGGGCAGCGTGGGGCGAAGGCGCAGCCTGACGGGCGATGACCGGGCGCCGGGGCGTGGCCGGGAATCGCGTTGATTTCGCGGCGCTCGGCCACATCCGGGATCGCCGCCAGCAGGCCACGGGTATACGGGTGCGCGGGATGGCTGAACAGCGCTTCGCGGCTGGCGGTTTCGACCAGCCGGCCGGCGTACATGACCATCACCCGGTCGACCAGGTCCTTGATCACCGCCAGGTCATGAGAAACATACACCGCCGCCACGCCCTGGCTTTTGCACAGCCGGCGCAGGGTCGCAAGAATGTGCGCCTGGGTGGTCACGTCCAGCGCGGTGGTCGGCTCATCGAGCACGATCAGGCGCGGGCGCAATACAAACGCCAGCGCCAGCAGCACACGCTGTTGCTGGCCGCCCGACAGTTGGTGGGCGAAACGCTTGAGAAACAGCTCGTCATCCGGCAGGCCGACATCGCGCAGGGTGTCTTGCAGGCGCTGGCGTTGCTGGTCGCGGTTCAGGCTGGCGTCGTGGGCGGCCAGGGTTTCGCGCAGCAAGGTGCCGATGCGCAAGGCCGGGTTAAGCGCGGTGGCCGGGTCTTGCGGCACATAGCCGATCAGGCTGCCGCGCGCCTGGCGCAAGGCTTCGCCGTTCAGTTGCAGCAGCGACTGGCCGGCGATGTCGACGGTGCCTGCAGAAATCTTCGCACCGCGCCGGGCGTGGGCCAGCAGCGCGGTGGCCAGCGTGGTCTTGCCCGAACCGGACTCGCCGACCAGGCCGACGATTTCCCCGGCCTGCAGGCTGAACGAGACATTGGCCAGCACATCGACCTGCGCGCTCAGCTCGACGCGCAAGCCCTCGACACGCAATACCGGCGCTTCAAGCGTCTGCGGCGTGCGGCTTGCGGCAATCGCCGCACGTTGTTCAAGGCTCATTTCGGCGATCACACTCATGGTTGTTTGTCCCCGATCCGCGCCGTGCTGCGGCCGATGCCTTCAGCAAGGATGTTGGTGCCGTAGGCGAAGATGCCGATCATCAGCGCCGGCACCAGTACCGGCCACGGCTGGACCAGCAGGCCGGCCTGGTTTTCGTTGATCATCAGGCCCCAGTCGGCAGCCGGTGGCGCGACGCCGTAGCCGAGAAAGCTCAGGCCCGAGAGAATGCCCACGCCCCAGGTCAGCATGTTGCCGAAGTGCACCAGCAACGGCGTGAGGATGTTCGGCAGGATTTCCTTGAACAGGATGCGCCACGGCGAATAGCCCATCATCTGCGCGACCTCGACGAATTCCTGGCTGGCCACCGCCACGGTGCTGCCGCGTGCCAGGCGGATCACGCTGGGGATAAAGGCAATCGACACGGTGAGCACGATCAGCCACGGCTGGCGGCCGAGCATCGAAACGATCAGCAGCACCAGAATCAGATCAGGAAAGGCCAGCGACACATCGGCGCCCCACATGATCGCCTGGTCCAGCCGGCGCCGTGAAAAGCCCGCCGCCAGGCCCAGGCTGGTGCCGACCAGCAGCGCGATCAAGGCCGCCGCCATCGACATCCACAGCACCGACAGGCCGCCGGCCAGCAGCCGCGACAGCACGTCGTGGCCGAGAAAATCAAAGCCCAGCCAGGCATCCGCAGTCGGCGCGCCGTACACCGGGCCGACCATGTCGGTGGGCGCATGCGGCGCCAGCAACGGGCCGAACACCGCCACCACGACCACCAGCAGGGTAATGATCAGGCCACGTCGCACCTGGGGTTCGCGCCACAACAGGCGCCAGCGGGCAGTCGCAGAAAAAGCGCTCATGACAAAATCCTCATCCGGCCTGACGGGCCGGCGTGCGCCGCCACCACGGGCGGATACCCCGGCGGTTGCGGTTGATCATGCGCACCTTGCGGGCGGTGCGCAGTTTCGGGGTCAGCAAGACAGTCAGCAGGTCGGCCAGCAGGTTGACCAGCACCACGCCCAGCGTGGTGACCAGCACGGCAGCCTGAATCAGTGGCAGGTCGCGCATCTGGATCGCCGAGTTCAGCGTGGTGCCGATGCCGGGGTAACTGAAAATCACCTCGGCCAACAACGCGCCGCCGATCAGCGTGCGCATTGTCAGCGCCACGCCCTGAATCGCCGGAATCAGCGCGTTGGGCAGCGTGTGCAGCCAGACAATCCGCCGCTCGGGTACACCACGCAGGCGCGCGGCGATCACATAGTCCGACTCCAGCGCCTCGATCATCGAGGCGCGCACCATGCGCGTCAGGTACGGCAGTGCCGACAGCGACAGCGCCACGATCGGCAGCACCAGAAAGCGCAGTTGTTCGAGCAGGCCCTTGTCCGGGTCGAGAATCGACACCGCCGGCAGCCAGTCGATGTGCGGCATGGAAAACAGCAGCACCAGACCAATCGCCAACAAAAAGCTCGGCGTGGCCTTGAGAAAGATCAGCAGCGACAGCGCCCAGCGGTCAATCCGGCTATCACGGCGCAATGCCAGGGCCACGCCCAGCGCCAGGGCCAACGGCACGGCGGTGAGCAGCACGCCGAGGATCAGCGCCAGGGTGTTGCCGAAACGGCCGAACAGAATGCTGCTGACCGCCGCGTTCGAGTCCAGCGAGGTGCCGAGGTCGCCGCTCAAGGTCTTGAGCAGCCAGTGCCCGTATTGCAGCAGGATCGGCTGGTCCAGGCCCAGTTGCTGGCGCAGGGTCAGCACGCTTTCAAGCGGCGCGTCGGGGCCGAGAATCACCCGCGCCGGGTCCGAGGGCAGCGCCTGGGTGGCGATGAACACCACCAGGCTGATGACCCAGGCGGTCAGCAGGCCATAACCGAGCCGGCCGAAAAACCACGACAACCAGGCCGGTGCCTGAAAGCGCGAGTGACGGTGTGCATGTCTAGACATTGTTCAACCACAGGCTGTCGAAGCGCCACGAGGCGAAGGTGGTCTGTTCCGGGGTCAGGCCGCCGACCTTGGCCGAAGCCGCATCAAGCACATCGGCAAAGCCCCAGATCAGCAGCGAGCCGCGTTCGTGCTGGATGCGCTGGGCTTCGTGGACCAACACCTTGCGTTTTTCCAGGTCGGGCTGGGCCAGCGCTTCAAGAAACAGCTCATCGAAGCGCGGGTCGTGGAAATTGCTGCGGTTGTAGATCGCGGTCGGCGCCTCGTTGTGCAGCGCGGTGGCGAGAAAGCCACGCGCCGGCGTCGAGGCGGGCGACATCACCCAGTTGTCGCGTTGCGGGCCGTTGAACACCGAGTTGTCGACCTGGTTGACCTTGATCTCGACCCCGGCTTTCTTGGCCTGTTGCGCAAACACCAACGCTGCGTTGGCGGTGCCGCCCGGCGGTGTGGTGAATTCGACCTTGAGGTTCTCGTGGCCGGCTTCGCGCAGCAGGGTCTTGGCGCGTTCCAGGTCATGACCACGCTGGGCAATGGCGTGGTTGAAGGTCGGATCGTGCGGTGAATACAGGTCGTTACCGATGCGGCCGAAACCGTTGAGCGCACGCGCCACCAGTTCTTCGCGGTCGGCCAGCAGGCGGAAGGCTTCACGCACTTTCGGGTCGTCGAACGGCGCCTTGGCCACGTTGAGGTTGAAGCCGCTGAACGAGGTGGTCGGCGAGGCATACAGCTTCAGGCGCGAGTCGGCCTTGATGGTCGCGGTGTGCTCGGCGGTGACGCCGCTGGCGACGTCGATCTGCCCGGCGCGCAAAGCGGCCAGGCGCGAGACCTGATCCTTGAATTCGATGATTTCCAGCTCGTCGGCATACGGCTGGCCGGGTTTGTAGTAGTTCTCGAAACGGGTGTACAGCGAGCGCTGGCCGGGAATGAAGCTTTTCAGCTTGTAGGGGCCGGCGCCCACCACATTGCTGATCGGGTCGTAGTCGGTGGGCACGATGCCGCCAAAGCTGATCAGGGTTTCGTCCAGCGGGAAGAAACTCTGGCCTTGCTTGAAGCGGATCTCGATCGTGCGGTCGTCGAGCTTGCGCAGCGCCTGACGGTCGATGGCGCCGACCAGGCCGGCATACGGCGAGGCCAGTTTAGGGTCGGTGAGGCGCAGGATCGAGAACAGCATGTCCTCGGACGTAATGGTCTTGCCGTGGTGAAATTCCAGGCCCTGCTTGAGGCGAATGGTCCAGGCCGTGGCGTCGGCATTAGGTTCGGCGAACTCGGCCAGGGCCAGGCGCGTGCTGACGTCCGGGTTCCACTCCCAGAACTTGCTGTACAGCGCCCAGCCACGAATGATCCCGCCGCCCACCGGCTTGTGTGCATCGAGGTTGCCGGCCTGATCGCCATCGATGATGCCGACCCGCAGACGACCGCCACGCACCGGTGTCAGCAAGGCACCGGCGGCACCGGCACCGGCACCGGCTTGCGCAGTGGCTTTGGCAGTGTTGTCGCAACCGCCCAGCAGGCCGCCCAATAGCAGGCCGCCACCGACCGCCAGACTGTTGCCGAGAAAGGTACGACGGGGAAATTCGTGACTCATGCTGACTCCATCCACAAACGATCAAGCGTCAAAATTAAAAACCCGCCGTCAGGCCGGGACCGGAGCCTCGACGACACGCTTGGCAACGCCCAGCGACGGCACGTCAAAGCCGTGATCCAGGTCCAGCAATGGCAGCAGCAGGTCGGCGACGCGGTGGGCTTCGTCGATCAGCGGAAAGCCCGAGAGGATGAACGCCGAGGTGCCCTGGCTTTCGTATTCGCGAATCCGCTCGGCGACCTGTTCGGCGCTGCCGACCAGATAGGTGCCGGCCGCCGGACCCAGAATGTTGAAGCCGAACAGGCTCGGGCCGACCCAGACGTTGGGGTAGATCTCCAGATCGCGGGCCTTGGGCAGTTTGCCGCTGCGCAGGGTCTCGATATTGCGCTGGATCTGCGGGTCGTCACTGTGGAAAGTCTCCAGGGTTTCGCCCGGTGGCAACTGACGCTGCACGGCATTCAGTGCGGTTTGCAGCGAGGTGCGTTGCAGCAGTTTTTCGGCGTGCGCCCAGGCCTCTTCTTCGGTCTCGCGGACGATGATTTGCAGGCGCGTACCGAAGGTCAGCTCGCGGTCGATCTTCGCCGCTTCCGCCGCCACGCGACGGAACTTCTCGCCCAGTTTCGGCGGGGTGTTGGCAAAGCTCAGGTACACATCGAGCAACTGCACCGAATGCGCCACGCCAGGACCCGAGGTGCCGGCGCCCCACAGCGGGATGCCCGGCTTTTGCAGCGGCGCATGCCAGCCGCCCAATGGATGACCGGCAGCCGCGGCCGGGCGCGGCGCGAGCTTGACGTACTTGCCGTCGTAGCCCTGGGTTTCGCCGGCATAAATGCTCTTGAACGCACTCCAGTATTCGAGGCTGAAGTCATAGCGCTCATCGTGCGGGTAATGCACGCCCAGCGTTGCCAGGCCCGCGTCATTGCCGTTGACCACGTTGAACAGCAAGCGACCGTTGGAGAACTGATCGAAGGTCAGCGCCCACTTGGCCAACACCGCAGGCGACAGCTCGCCCGGATGCTGGGCCACCAGAAAGCGCAGGCGCTTGGTGGCGTCGATCAAGGCGGCGGCGACGGCCAGGCTTTCGTTGGGGCTCGAACCCAGCAACGAGCCGTAGTAACCCAAGCGGTCGCTGGCCACGGCCAGTTGCTTGAGGTGTTCGAAATCGGTGTGCCAGCGCCCTTCGGGCTCCCACGGATAAGGTCCGTCGGGGGTGGTGAGGTACCAGAGAATTTTCACGGCCATGCTTGTAATCCTTGTTTAGTACGCGCAGTGCGATCAGTCGCGGCGGTCGATGGCCGGTACCAGGTTCAGGGCCGTGGCTTGTTCGAACAGGCCGCTCATTTTCCATTGCTGGGTCAACACGCCAGGGCCAAAGGCACGCGAGCCGCCAATCGATTCGGCGAGCAACTGGATCTGCGCACCCTCTTCCAGCAGCACGATGAACTCGGCCAGATCACGCAGGCCTTTCTTGCCCCACACGGTGGCGCCGCCGTTGGCTTCGAGGATCGCCGGGGTGAAGGGGTTTTTCGCAATGCTGTCGAGGATGAAGTCGACTTCCTGCTGGCGACGGTCGACGTACACCGGCAGCTCGCGGGCCAGCTGGAAGCGCTGCACCGGCACGTAGTTGAACGGCAGGGTGCGCTGGGTTTGCGCCCAGGCGCCGAGGTATGGCGAGTGCACGTGAGAAATGGTGGTGACGTCGGCGTGTTGCTGGAACAACCTGGTGTAGCGCCCAGGACCGCCGCGGCCTTTGCCGTGGATCACGTTGCCGTCAAAGTCGGTGACCGTGGCGGTCAGCGGCTTGCGGTAGTTCCACGGGCCCGGATAGTTGACCGACACCAGCAGCTCGGTGCCCGGAATGCGCTCGATAAAGCCGACCGTGCCGTTGGCGGTGATGGTGTTGGTTTCGCGGAACACGGTGAACGCCTGCTCGGCTTCCAGGATCACGTTGTCGACGAAGGCGTGTTGTTCAGCGCTGAGGCTGCGTTCAGCGGTAGCAGTGGTCATGTGCAAGTTCTCCGGATTCAGGCGCGGCGCTTGGCCAACAGTTCATGGGCGGCTTTGAGGGGGGCGTGATCGACCCAGCCGGCAATGTCGAAGTCACGTTCGAGAAAGCCGTGCAGGTGCAGGAATTTTTTCTGGACGTCGAGAAATGCCAGGCGTTGGGCCGAGAGGTCCGGCGCCAGGGTGGTGTGGAAGTCGCCGCGATAGGCTTCGGCCACGCCGGCACTGCCGGCCTTGGTTTCTTCTTCGAGAATGCGGTTGAGCGCCTCGCGGTTGCCGGCGGCCCATTCAGCGGCACGCAGGGTTTGCGCCAGGAAGCGCACGACCACCTCGAAATGGTTGTCGAGCAGGCTCTGGTGCACAGTGATCGGCCGTGGCGTGCCGTTGTTGATGCGGTAGCGCGGATCAACGATCTGGTCCAGATCGATACCGACGACAAGGCCCAGACGCTGCGCGGCATCGGCGGCCGAGGCGCCTTTGACGTACACCGCATCGACTTCGCCGCGCACCAGATAATCCAGGCCCGACCACAGGCGTTGCAGGCCCAGTTGCGCGGTGGCGGCATCGCTTTGCGATTGCAGGGCGACTTCGACCAGTTCGACATCGTCGAAGCTCAAACCGGCCAGCGACAGCGCGCCCTTGTAGCCGTGCAGGCTCATGGCGCGGGCGATGCTGCCCGGACGGTTCTCGCCCCAGGCCGGCAGGGCCAGACGCTTGCCTTTAAGGTCTTGCGCGCTGCGGATGCCGGAGTCGGGACGGACCAGAATGGTCTGCCACTCTTCGATCCAGGTCAGGCCGATCAACCGGCTCGGCGCACCGGCGGCGCGGGCCGCGAGAGCCGGGACGTTACCGCCTTCGCGAAACAGGCCCGGCAGGTCGTGATCGTAATGATGACGACCCAGTTGCCGGGCTTCCTGCAGGGTCGACACCGGCAAGCCATCGGCGGCGAATTCTTCGCTCAGCCAGCCGAGTTTATAGGCCAGCCCCGAGGCGGTCGGCACCGGGCAGCGGGTGAACCAGATTTGCTCCAGCGCGTCGGCCTGGCCGGGCGCCGTGTTGGGCAGCGTTGCAGCGTGAGTCATGGAAAGCTCCAGGTGTTCGGTCGGGGCCAGGATGGCTGGCCAATGCCTGTGCTAACGCAACGCTCATGCCAAATATTTAACCTTTTGATTTATAAGAATAAAAATCAAATAACCACTCATGCAGCAGCCTGAATTGCTGATCTGCCAGCAACACTGCAGCGCGACTGCTGGCAGATCAGCAATCGCTTGCCGCGGGGTGCTGCTCCAGCAACACCCCCTTTGCAAAAAACCTCACCCCTGCCCTGAAAGCCGCGAAACAGAAGGCTCGACACGCCAAACGGAACACTGGCGCAGAACTTGCTCAACCCCTGCAAAGCCATTAGGCACATCAGAAATTGAGAACAGGTGAAGTCATGAGCACGGCCCATAACACTCCGGCAACCGAACAGCCGGCCCAGCGTCTGCACAGCGAAGCGCAGGCCATTGCCACCGCCAAAGAGGTTGCGGTGGAAATCGCCCGTCTGGCAGCGGACCCGGCCAATAACAACACCCTGCCGTGGCGTCAGGCCGAGCTGCTGTCGCAAAGCGGCCTGACCGCGATTGGCGTGCCGAAAGAGTTCGGCGGCCTGGGCGCGTCGGTGCAGACCATCGTCGAAACCGTGCGCCTGATTTCGGTGGCCGATGGCGGCGTGGGCCAGTTGCTGCAGATTCATAACGTGATGCTGCGCGGCATCTTCACCGGCTACACCGAGGCGGTGCGCGACCGTTTGATCAGCGACGTATTGGCCGGCAAACGCTTTGGCAATGCGCTGGCGGAAGTCGGCGGCAAGAATAAATTTGCCCTCAAGACCCGGGTCGAGCGTCGTGAAGACGGCAAGCTGGTGCTCAACGGCAGCAAGTTCTACTCCACCGGCTCCTATCTCGCCGAGTGGATCTCGCTGACCGCAGCCAGCGACACCGGTGGCGCCGGTGTGCTGCTCAACCGCAATACACCCGGCCTGACCCTGGTCGACGACTGGGAAGCGTTCGGCCAGAACAACTCGGTCAGCGGCACGGTGATCTTCGACAACATCGAGCTGGACGAAGATTACATTGCCCGCCGCGAAGGCCCGATGAAACGCACCGGCCTGACCTTCCCGCAGATTCTGCACGCGGCCATCGACACCGGGATTGCCTCCGGCGCCCTGAGTGCGGCCGTCGAGTACCTGCAACACAACGCCCGGCCGTGGGTAGAAAGCAACGTCGAGCGAGCCAATGAAGAGCCACACATCATCAAGCAGATCGGCGAATACGCCGTCGCCCTTCGCGCCGCCGAATCGTTGCTGCGCGAAGCCGCGCAGGTGTTCGACCGGCACAACCTCGACCCGGACAACAAGGAACTGCAGGACGAGCTGATTCTGTCGGTGGCCACGGCGCGTGCGCATTCGGACGGCGCGTCGCTGAAGATATCGAGCGATATTTTCTCGTTGCTGGGCGCCAGCTCGACCTTGAGCAAATGGAACCTGGACCGCTTCTGGCGCAACGCCCGGGTGCACACCACCCACGACCCGATCCGCTGGCGCTTGCACCATGTGGGCAACTACTACCTGAACGGCATCGACCCTGGCGAATACACCGCCATCCTCAACGCGAAACAGGCCGAAGGCGCCAGCCGCAAGGCGTAATAACCTCGCGCCTACGGATGATTTTTATCGCCCTCTCTTGAGTCATTCATGATCAACAAACACCCACTGCTGCGCAGCCTGGCCATCTACCGTGAAATGCCGTGGCGTTTCGGGCTGACCGCTGCGTTGTTCATTTGCGTCAACATAGGCCTGGTCTGGCAGCAATGGCTGGTCGGCCACGCCATCAACGATGTCAACGCCGGGCGCGCCGTGGTGCGCCTGGACGACGGCAGCTTCAACGACGCGCTGGCCTGGCACTGGCTGGGGCTGATCGTCGGTGTCGCGCTGGCGCGTGGTGTCGTGCAATACGCCGCCGGCGTACTGGCGCTGGTGCTCAGCCAGGAACTGCTGACACGCCTGCGCGAGCGCATTCTGGCGCAAGTGCAAAACCTGCACTTGGGCTATCACTGGCAGCACGGCATGGGCGAGATGATCACCCGTACCACCCGCGATGCCGACAAGGTCCGCGATGCGCTGATCAACTTCTGGCGGCAGGTGCTCGATACCCCGCTTGTGGTGCTCGCAGCGGTAGGCCTGTTGAGCTGGTACGACCCGCTGCTGGGGCTGGTGCCGTTGTTGCTGACCCTGACAGGCCTGGCGATTTTCGTCTTGCAGACCGAACATTTGGTCAGCCTCGACCGCGCCGTCGGCGCCGCGTACGACCGGGTCAATCAGGACCTGAGCGAGGGCATCAGCGGCGTGCGGGTGATCAAGTCGTTTGCGCTGGAGCAACGGCGCATCGACAGCTTCGCCAGCCAGGTCACTGCGTTTACCGTGCACGCGCGTCAGGCGCTGGCTTATGCCAGTTCGCGCATTCCATTGCCGCAGGCAGTGGTTGCCCTCAGTCATGTGTGGATTCTGGTCTACGGCGCGCACCTGGTCAGCACCGGTCAGGTGAATGTCGGTGAACTGGTCGCAGCCTTGTTGATCGTCACCACGCTGGTGTTTCGTATCGAAGGCATCGGCCGGGTGATGCAGACCTTCGCCGATGCTCGCTCTTCGGCCGAGCGCATCTGGCAACTGCTCGATGAACAACCGGCGATCACCGGCGCCACCGGCAGCCTGCCCGACAGCCCGCTGGGGCTGAAGCTGGAGCATGTAGTGATCAAAGCGCCCGGCGGCGGGCGTTCAATTCTGCACGACTGTTCACTGACCTTGCGCCCCGGTGAAATCGTCGCGCTGGTCGGCGCCACCGGCACCGGCAAGAGTCTGCTGGCCAGCCTGTTGCCGCGCCTGGTCGACGTTAACGAAGGTCGCGTGCTGGTCGGTTCCAATGAGGCTGGCTGGCAGGATGTGCGCGACCTGCAACTCGACCCGCTGCGCCAGCGCGTGCATGTGGTGCCGCAAGAGAGCTTTCTGTTTTCCGACACCCTGGCTGCCAACCTGCGTCTCGGCGCGCCGACGGCCCGCGACGATGAACTGCTGGAAGCACTGCGCATGGCCTCGGCCGAGGATGTGCTGGAGCGCTTGCCGCAAGGCCTGCAAACCCCGCTGGGCGACAAGGGTGTGACGTTATCGGGCGGCCAGCGCCAGCGTCTGAACCTGGCCCGCGCCCTGCTCGCGCGCCCGGACATTCTGTGCCTGGACGACGCCACCAGCGCGCTGGACGCCATCAGCGAACGCCGGGTGCTGGACAACATCCGCCAGCTGCCGCACAGCCACGGCCGGGTCACGACGCTGCTGGTCATCTCCAGCAAGCTGTCGACCATTCTGCTCGCCGACCGGGTGTTGATGCTCGAAGGCGGACGCATTGCCGACAGCGGTCGTCATGACGAGCTGCTGCAACGCAACCCGCACTACCGCGACCTGCTGGGGATCGAACATGGCTAAGCCATTGCGGGGCCAACAAGCCCTGAGCGACATCGAAATCGAAGAGTTGCTGGCCAAAAAAGCCCTGGATCGCAGCATGTTCAGCCGCCTGCTGCCGTTGCTGCGGCCGATCCGCACCTCGATTGCGCTGGTCATCGGCCTGGAGCTGGCGCTGGTGTTCACCGTGTTCCTGCGCCCGTGGTTCGTGCGTGAGCTGCTCGATCGCGGACTGATTCAGCAAGACGGCCAGTGGATCGCCGACATGATCCTGATCGGCTGGCTGGGCGCCGGCCTGGCGCTCAGTTGGGTGGCGCGCTTTGCCCTGGCCGGGGTTTCGCAATACATCGCAGGCCACGCGGCCATCCGGGTGCTCAACGATTTGCGCGTGCGGGTGTTTGCCCATGTGCAGGCGCTGAGCGTGGGCTATTTCGACCGGACCAAGGCCGGGCGGATCATTTCCCGGGTCGACCGCGATGTCGACAGTCTGGAGCCGTTGGTGATTCAGGGCCCGCCGGAACTGCTCGGCGCGTTGCTGCGCTGCAGCGTGGCGGCGGTGATGCTGTGGCTGATTTCGCCGCTGTTTCTGCTCAGCCTGGCCGGTGCAGTGCCGTTGCTGTTTATCGCCACCTGGGCGTTCAAGCGTATCTCGCAGCGCAACTGGGCCACGGTGGCCGAGAACCGCAGCCGCTTTACCGCGCACCTGGTCGAAAGCGTCGGCGGCGCGCGTATGCTGCAACAGTGCGTGCGTCAGCAGCCCAACCTGCGCCGCTACCGGCAACTGCTCGACGACTTCAACGGGTCGCTGATTCGCGGCAGCCTGCGCTCGGGCTGGTTCGCGCCGTTTACCGCGCTGCTCGCCGCCGCGGCCATGGCGGTGTTGTTGCTGGTCGGCGCGCATGGCCTGGCGCAGGGCAGCGTGACCGTTGGCCAGGTCGCCGAAAGCCTGTTTTACGTGATGCTGTTTCTCGGCCCGCTGCAAGAGCTGTCGGACCTGTTCGAGCGCTATGCCACCGGCTCCGCTTCGGCGCAGCGCATCTTCCTGCTGCTCGACACCGCGCCGCAGGTCAACGACCCGCAGCAGCCGCGCGCACTGGGCAAAGCGCGTGGTCAGGTGACCTTTGAAGACGTGCGCTTTGCCTACAACCCCACTACCGCACGCCCGGTGATCAACCAGTTGAACCTGGTGATCGAGGCCGGCGAAGTGCTGGCGATTGTCGGCCCGTCCGGGCACGGCAAAAGCACGCTGGTGCAACTGCTGACACGCTTCTACGACGTGCAGGGCGGCGCGGTGCGCCTCGACGGCCTGGATGTGCGCGAGGTGGCCCAGCATGACCTGCGGCGTAATGTGGCGGTGGTGCTGCAAGACAACGTGCTGTTCAGCGGCAGCATCCTCGACAACCTGCGCATGGCCGCGCCGCATGCCGACGACGACACGTTGATCGCCGCTGCGCGTGAGCTGGGCGCCGACGAGGTGCTGGAGCGCCTGCCGCATCAGTACCAGACCGAAGTCGGTCCGCTGGGTTCGTACCTCAGTCATGGCCAGCGGCAACTGGTGTGCCTGGTGCGTGCCTATCTGGCGGACCCGGTGGTGCTGGTGCTCGACGAAGCCACCTCGGCGGTGGATGTGCACACCGAGCGGCGCATCCAGAAAGCGCTGCGCCGGCTGTGCCTGGGGCGTACGGCAATCATCATCGCCCACCGCCTGGCGACCATTCGCGATGCCGATCGCATCGCGGTGATTCGCGAGGGACAACTGGTCGAACTCGGTCCGCACCGACAACTGATCGAACAGGACGGCCCGTACGCCATGCTTTACCGCACCTGGCAACGCAGTTCGGCCGGCTCGATCGATGAAATCGTCGCCACGCACCGAACACCGCAACTGGAGAGTCCCCTGTGAGCACTGAATTTTTCTGGCGTCTGCCATTGGGTACCGACGGCCCGCAACTGAGTACCGACAATCATAACCGCGGTAACCCGCGCCATCGTCCCGGCAATATCGCCCCTGGCCGGCTGGCCGATGGCTCGCCCGACGGTTTTGGCTATATCGACTACATCGCCCAGGTGGCCAAGGCCGCAGAATTGGTGGGGTTTGAAGGCGCGCTGTTGCCCACCGGGCCCGAGCCATGGATCGTCGCGGCGGCGCTGGCCCGTGAGACCCGGCGTATTCGCTTTCTGGTCGCCTTCCAGGCCACCTGGACCCTGCCCGCCTACGCAGCCCAACAGGCTGCAATTTTGCAGAACCTGAGCAACGGGCGTCTGGACTGGAACATCATCACTGGCGGCAGCCCGGCCGGCCAACGCGCCCAGGGCGACTTTCTCGAACACGACCTGCGCTACAAGCGCACCGGCGAATTTCTCGATGTGATCGATGGCCTGTGGCACAACGAGCGCTTCTCGTATGAAGGCGAGATCTATCGCCTGGAGAACGGCGGCCTGCCTCAGGGGCTGCAACACGAGCGCAAGCCCGGTGTGTATTTCTCCGGGTTCTCGGATGCCGCCCTGGACGTCGCGGCGCGCCACGCCGATGTCTACCTGAACTGGGCGGAGCCGGTGGACAAACTGGCGCCGCACATCGAGCGGGTGCGCGAGCTGGCCGACCGTCAAGGGCGCAGCGTGCGCTTCGGCCTGCGTGTCGACCTGTTCGCGCGGGAAACCGAGGCGCTGGCCTGGTCGGATTTGCGCCGCCAGTTCGAGCGCTTTCATACGCCCGGTGCAAAACCTGCGGCAGGACGCGGCTCGGACTCGGTCGGTGGCGCACGGCAGACGGCCTATCACCAGAACATTGATCGCTTCGAAGACCTGATCATCGGCCCGAACCTGTGGGCCGGTTTCGCCAAGGCCAAGCCTGGCCCGACGGTGGGTCTGGTCGGCAGCCACGAACAGATCGCCGAGCGCCTGAGCGAATACCGCGACGCCGGCTTTTCGACCTTTATTCTGGCCGGCAACCCACACCTTGAAGAAGCCTTGCGCATCGGTCAGGAAGTCCTGCCGCTGGTGCAACAACACAGCCTCACGCATGCAAAAGGAGCCACCGTATGAGCCTGCTCCAGAATACACAGCCACTGGATACACTCTGGTACACCCGCTGCCCGGTGCCCACCGGGCTTGGCCTGGCGGTGCAGAAAGGCTGGCTGAAAGAGGCGCTGGAGCCGCTGGGCACCGCGTTGCAGTCGATCCGCGAGTCGAGCGAGCAACGCGTGCGCGAGTCGCACTTCGATCACACCCTGCGCAACTCGGTGCGCCACGGCGGCAACATTCCGGCCATCTGGGCCCGCGCCCAAGGCCGCGAAACCCGGGTGATCGGCCTGTCGTGGGTCGATGAGGTGCAGCTGATCCTGACCCTTCCCGGTAGCGGCATCACCACGGTCAAAGACCTCAAGGGCCGGCGCTTCGGCCTGCCGCACTGGCGCAACGCGCAGATCGACTTTACCCGCGCCCAGGCCCTGCGCGGCCTGGAAAACGCGCTCAAGCTTGAAGGTCTGGAAGTCCGTGATGTCGAGCTGGTCGACTATGTCCACGGCGGCACCTTCAGCGACACTCAAGCCCAGGCGGTAGACGGCACGCTGGTCACCACACACCGCGCCGAAACCCGCAACGCCGAACTGGTCGGCCTGCTGCGCGGCGAAGTGGACGCCATCTTTCTCAAGGGCGCGCATGGCGTGCAACTGGCGCATGATTTTTCGCTGGTCACGGTGATCGACACCGGTTCGCACCCCGAGCCGCTGATCCGCAGCAACAACGCCACACCGCGCACCCTGACCGTGGACCAGCACCTGCTGGACAACCATTTCGAGGTGGCCACCGGCATTCTCGATTCGGTGCTGCGCGCCGAACACTGGGCCCGGCAGCACCCGCAGGACACGCGACGTTTTCTCTCGTGGGAGGTCAACAGCAGCGAGTACTGGGTCACGGCCGCCTATGGCGAGGACGCGCACCAGCGCCTGAACACTGAATTCAGCGAGCAGGCGATCGATGGCCTGCAAGACTTCACCAATTTTCTTCAGCGCTGGCAGTTCATCGAACAACGCTTCGATGTCCGCGACTGGATCGACACCTGCCCTCTGGAGACGCTGAGCCTTGCCTCTGGCAAGTTGACCGGCTGATCCTTTTAACGAACACGATCGGACTTTTATGAGCCAAGCACTCGAAACCCTCTGGTACACCCACAGCCCGGTGCCCACCGGGCTCGGCATCGCCGTACAGTCCGGCCGTCTGGCCGAGGCTTTTGCGCCTTACGGCACCAACATTCAGTCGCTGCGTGAATCCAGCGAGCGCGAGGTGCGCGAAGCCCACTACGACCATCACTTGCCCAACTCGGTCCGCCACGGCGGCAACATTCCGGCGATCTGGGCCTATTCCAGCGGCGTGCCGACGCACTTGCTGGGCCTGTCGTGGAGCGACGAGGTGCAGTTGATCCTGACCACCGTCGACAGCGGCGTGAAGACCATTCGCGACCTCAAGAACCGCCGCTTCGGCCTGCCCAAATGGGCCAACGTGCAGATCGACTTCACCCGCGCCCAGGCCCTGCGCGGCCTGGAAAACGCCCTGTTGCTCGAAGGCCTGAGCGTCACCGATGTCGAGCTGGTCGACTACCCGTATGGCGGCACGTACAGCGACGAGCGCAAGCACCATGTGTATGGCTCGGAGGTCAGCCTCGATGTCGGCGTGATCCGCAAGCGCAACAACGAGTTGATCGGCCTGCTGCGCGGCGACATCGACGCGATCTTTCTCAAGGGCGCCCACGCCGCCCACCTGGCCAACGAATTTGGCCTGCAAGTGGTGGTCGACACCGGCTCGCATCCCGACCCGCTGATTCGCTGCAACAACGGCACGCCACGGGCGCTGACCGTGGACTCGCACCTGTTCGACAATCACTTCGATGCCTGCACACGCATCGTCGATGTGGTACTGCGCACCGAGCAATGGGCCTGGGCCAACCCTGAAGAAACCCGCCGTTATCTGGCGCGTGAATTGAACACCAGTGAGTACTGGGTGGCGGCGGCATATGGCGAAGATGCACATCGCCGTTTGCGCACGACCCTGGACCGCCGCTCGATCGATGCGCTGCAGGATTTCACGGACTTTCTGTACCGCTGGAACTTCATCCCGCGCCATTTCAATGTCAATGACTGGGTGGATTTCAGCGTGCTGGAAAAGGTGATCGGCGCCACGTCGCGGCTGGCGGTGTAACCGGCTCTGTCAGCCCGGCTCCAGACCGTTGAGTGGCAGTTCGAAAGACTTCTTTACCGTGCGGATGACCAGGGTCGAGGAGTAGGTCCGAATCGAGATATCCCGGTAAGTCTCCAGAAAGTTGTAAATGTAATCGGTGTACTCGTTGGCATCGCGCAACTTGGCCACCATGACGAAGTCGAACTCCCCGGTGACCAGGTAGCATTCCTGGATCTCCGGGCGGGTGGCGAGAATCTGCTGCATGCGTCGATCAACGTCGGCAGTGTCCTTATCGAGCTTGATCATGAACATCGCGGTGACCTGGATGCCCAGTTTCTTTTCGTCCAGCACCGCGACCCTGGCGCGAATCAGGCCGCTGTCTTCCATGCGCTTGATGCGCCGGTAACAACTGGTCGGCGACAGCCCGACGTTATCGCTCAGCAGCTCCAGGCCCTGGGTGCAGTCCTTCTGTAAACGGCTCAGAATCCTCAGATCTATCGCGTCTGTCATGTTTGCAGCGTCCTCCCTGAAAAATTGCAAAGATCCTGCACTTGAGCGATGCACTTTGCAGAAAATCTTCGTAACGGCAAATTAACATCATTCCCCGCACCACTGGCAGCCCGCAATCGACACGGGCATGGCTCGGAGAAGGAACGATGAGTGTCACCAAACCGACATGGACGACGGATATTCAGCGGCTATTGACTCAGCTGTGCTGGATATACCCCTTGCCGAGGGCTGCCATAGACCTCAAACAGCCTGAGTCCGTCAGGCAGCATTGGGCCATGCTCTATCGCCACCTGGCTTGCCAGCCGGTGTCGGCATTTGTCTGCGACGGCCCCTGGCCGCGTCACAAATCCCTGGAAATCTTTCGCCGCTGGGTCAACCAGGGTTGGCGCATCGATCCACATTCGCCCTTTGATATCGCCGAGCGCATTGCGCCATTTCCAGCCTGCCACCGCGCACTCGGCATGGAGGGATCCATGCCGGTTTCTGACCGCGACTTCATCAAGGTTTCGGTTACTGCTCCCGTTGACTCACCCCTTGCTGTTGGAGACTTTTAATGAGCACGCCTTTCAAGCAATTCACCTCCCCCGCCGAACAGGCCCCAAAGGACTATCAACAATTGGGCCTGGAACAGGAGCTGGCGCAATTCAATACCGACTGGAACAACAACCTGGCAGGCTGGACCGAAGCGGCCATCACCGGCAATCCCTGGACCGGGCTGTATGACGCACCGCGCTCGGGCTACTACGACCCGTTGGTCAGCGGCTTTGGTGACACCACACAAGTGATCGACTGGACACCGTTCCCCAATCGCCTGATTGCCTACCTGACCCAGCCGGGCTCGGCTGCCAACCCACAACTGGCCGCCAAGCCGCTGACCCAGAATCAGGTCATGGCACTGGCCGATAGCGGTAAAATCGAGATCAATGGCACCACAGTCACGCTCTATAACCCTCAAGACAACGAAACACTGTTGACCCTGCCGACCATTCGCTGCCCACAGATCGACTGGAACGGTCCTTACAAAGCGTTCAGCCCTTACGGCCCACGCGGCTGGCTGGATGAGTACTGCGAATGGTCGATCACTCGCGATACCAACGGCAACATGCGCAGCATCATGTTCACCTGCGAAAACCCGGCCTATTACCTGACCATGTGGCGCATCAATCCGCAGGCCGTGCTGGGTCTGTATCGGGCCTATGTGGATGAGGCGGTACACATCGAAGACCTGTACCTGCGCTACGAGTCCGACCAGCCGACCGGCAATAAAGGCGAGCCAGTGATCGACCCCACCACTGGGTTGCCTGCCTATGACGTCACCAACAAGTGGAACTCGGGAACCGCCCGGGTGCCGGGCCAATATGGCGGCGCCCTGCACCTGACCTCCGGCCCCAATACCCTGAGTGCCGAGATCTATCTGGCGGGTGCGGCGACCATTCAGCGCTCCGATGCCAGCAGCACCAACGCACAGACGCTGATCTGCTGCGCCAAATACGGGCAGAACTACCGCAACTCGGACCCTCACATTGGCTTCATTGCCAACACCCTGGCGGCCAGCAACAACATTTCGCTGACCAACCCGGTGGGCCTGTACCTGCAACAGCCCAAGAGCTTCGCTAACTGGAAAGGCCCACAAGGGCAGGACGTCAGCCAGTACTGGAAAATTACCCGAGGCACTGCCGGGACCGGCCCGGACAATAGCGACCAGATCCTGCATGCGGTCTTCGAGGTGCCTGAGAGCGCAGGCTTCTCGATCAACGACATCACCGTCGATGGCAAGAAGATCGAGTACGTCGGGGTGATTGCCAATCAGATGAAAGTCGCGCTGTCGGCAACTGCGCTGGACGTCATTTCCCCGGCGATCCAGAACTGCGTGACCGACCGCAGCACAGGACTGCAACCGGCGCCCTCACAACTGCTGCCGCTGGACCTGTTCTACGGCCAGTCGCTCAGCGACCTGCCCGCCTCGCTGACGCCGGGCAGCAGCCATCAGTTCGTGCTGCTCGTGAGTGGCGCGCAAGCCGACACCACCGCGACCAATGCGCGGATCCAGTTCTCCAATCCGGGCGTGACCGCACAGGTCAGCGCATTTTTGAAAGATGCAGGCGCTGGCAGTCAAGGCTATGTCATGAACATCACTGTTGCGGCCGACGCAGCACCTGGCCGGGTTCAGGTACGCGCGCTCAACCCTGACGAATCCGCCAACCCAACGGATGCCGAGCATCCATGGGCCAGCGCACTGGCAGTGGTAAACGCCGCTCAAGCCTGATGGACACCGCCCGCGCAACCGGTATTGATCGAGCGTTGCGCGGGCTACCCGAATCCAAGGAGCAGGATCATGTGCTTATTGACGTTTGTTCAGAAAAGCAGCCGGATCGGCCTGCTTTCGTTACTGCTCACCGGGCTGTCGTGGGGGCTGGGGGCGCCAGCTACACACGCGGCACTCAACCCGCAAACACCCGAGCAATGTGTACAACAACTGGTGTTCGACCCTACCAACGGCAGCTTCCTGACCAGTGATTCACCGTTTCTGGCCGCCCAGAAAGGCCTCAACTGCTACGCCTGGCAGATGTTCATCGCCATGAACTGGCCGGTCAATCCGGGCTGGCCGACCAATCCGGCGCTGGCCGGCGAGCTCGATACTCACAGCCCGATCAGCCAGTTCGGCGTGCCGGACACGGCCAGTCAACCGATGAGCATCGCGCCCCTGTGGGCCAGCTACAAGGATGCCAACGATATCTTTCTGCCGGGCGCCACACCGCCTTCGGCCTGGGGCGTGCAAGCCCCGGCACCGGTCGGTTGCCAGGCCAAAGGCTCGCTGCAAACCCTGCGCGTCGGCGCACGCAAGTTTCTGACGGCCACCTCGGAAAGCGCGGTCAGCTCAAAGCACCGCTTCCATGTGTCCAGCAGCACCCCGAATACCACTCCCGACCCGACCCTGGAAGCCACCGGCGGCTGGCTGACCGATCAGTCCGGCAAACTGGTGTTCTTCGAACGCAAGGTGGGCAAGGCCGAGTTCGACTACATCGTCAGCAACTCGCTGTACGACGCCGCCGACCAGTTGCGGGTCGCGCAGAATCTGGACGGCAATAGCGCGCAAGGCCTGTCTTTGCCAGCCGGCGCACATTTTCGCACCCCGCCGGCAAAGCCAGTGCCGCAGGAAGAACTGGGCGCCTTCGAACTCAAGGCGGCCTGGCGCATTCTCACCGGCAAGCCACAACTGTACCCGCGCTACCTGACCAGCGTGACCTGGGTGCAACGCCCCGACACCGGCGAATGCACCCAGGAAGTCGTGGGGCTGGTGGGGCTGCATATCATCCACAAGACCGAGAGCATGCTCGATTTTGTCTGGACCACGTTCGAGCACGTCGACAACGTCCCCGACGCGGGCCTTGCACCGGCCGCCGGTTACACCTTCAACAACCCCAACTGCAAAGGCAGCGATTGCACGCCTAATCAGGAGCGCATCACCTGTGACGCCTCAGGCTGCACGGATAATTTCCCGCGCAGCACCCCGGTGCAGGTCACCCGCGTCAACCCGTTGACCGATTACATGAATGCCCTGAACAGCGCGGTGCAGGCCTCCATCGCCGAGCGCACCGGCGGCAAGTCGGTCTTTCAGTATTACAAGCTGATCAATGTGCTGTGGGACGGCTCGACCAGCGCTCCGATACCAGAACCGGGTGCCGGTGCGACCGTGCCACTGGTCTATGGCACGTTCAACAGCGAAGGCAGCGTGCCGGCCGCCAACACCACACTGGAGACCTACATCCAGAACGTGTCATGCGACGGCTGTCACAAGAACGCCAAAGTGGCCGGCAGTAAAACCCTGGCGTCGGATTTCTCGTTTTTGTTCGAGAGCGCAGACTCGGCCAAGAACCCCGCACTGGTCAGAAAAGCGCCCTGACGGCGCTGCCTGTCTCAAATTCAGCAGCGCTGTGCTGCTCCAGAAGCAACCTATCAGCAGCGACTGGCGATGCAGACGCAACCGGCCAGCCGGGCTTGATCGACCGCTTGTGTCCTGCAGCTTGCAAGCGCCGCAAAGCGGCGCTTGCAAAAATAAAAATATGTTTAATATCAACAGCTTGAAAATAACAAAACAGTGCATTACGCTTTTTTCACAACTGGCATAAACCCTGCTATCTCCCCGTAGAGCATCAAGCGCATCCCACTCTTAGAAGAATGCGCAGCCGCCATCACGGCGAGTCTTTCTTGCGTCTACGGGGATTTCATCATGTTGAAGATCAATCCGATCACCCAGGGTATCTGGCTGACCCTGGCCTTGAGCAGCGCCGGTACCGGTGCTGCCTGGGCCGCCGAGCCTGCCGGCACAAATGCCAACGAAGCGCCGGCCCTCAAGACCGTGACGGTCACCGCACAGCGCCGCGAAGAAACCGTGCAGGAAATTCCTGCCGCCGTGTCGGTGGTCAATGGCTCGAGCATCACCGCCGACGGCGTGCGCTCGATGGGCGATATCACCACCTTCGTACCCAACGCAGCGGCCAAGAACCCCGACGGTGACGGCCGCCCGCGCTGGTACATCCGTGGCCTGGGCACCGGCGACACCGGTGCGGCCACTGTCTACCCGGTGGGTATCTACGCCGATGACGTTTACCTGAACGCGCCCATCGCCGGCGGCGGCCCGCTGTTCGACCTTGAGCGCATCGAAATCCTGCGCGGCCCGCAGGGCACCCTGTACGGCAAGAACACCACCGCGGGTGCTGTGAATATCATCTCCAAGAAGCCCGGTTTCGATACCGACGGCTACGGCACCCTCGGTTTTGGCAGCAAGAACGAGCGCATTCTCAGCGGTGCGCTGGGTGGCGCGCTGGTGGATGAAAAACTCGCCGCCAGGGTGTCGTTGTATTCCGAAGAACGCGACGGTTTCAGCAAGAACGTCACCGCCGACCAGACTTACGGCGACGTGAATAAAAAGGCCGCTCGCGTGCAGTTTCTGGCGCAGTTGAACGAGAACCTGGACGCCCTGTGGAAGATCCACAGCCGCGAATACAAGGGCGACGGCAGCAACGGTTCGCTGCCGACCGGCAGCTATTACAACGTCGGTTACCAGCGCCCCGAAGGCCGGCGCATCGAGCTGAACGTCAAGGAAAGCTCGCGCCTGGACCACGACGGCACCTCGCTGACCCTCAACTGGCACCTGGGCGACTACACCCTGACCTCGATCACCGCCTACGACAATATCCGCAGCAAGTCGGTGAGCGACGGCGACTACACCCCCTACGAAGTCAACGGCACCTCGCGCAGCGATAACGAGTACCGCCAGTATTCGCAAGAGCTGCGCCTGGCCTCGCCGCAACAGGAACAACTGCGCTGGCTGGCCGGTGCGCACTATTTCCACGAAGACCTCGACAGTTCCGGCACCCGTAACATTGCACCGGGCACCACCCCCAACGGCACCGGCTCCAACCAGACCGGCGCCACGGTGTACCGTGACCTGAACTTCGATCACAGCACCGACAGCTATGCGCTGTTCGGTAACGTGGCGTTCGATGTGACCGACAATTTCACCGTCACCACCGGCCTGCGTTACACCCAGGAAAAGAAAGACATCGACCTGAACCTGACGCAGTTGACCCGCGCCAGCGCCGCCGGCCCGTTGATCCCGCTCGGCGCCGCCGGCAGCAACGGCAGCAGCGAACGCGACAAGACCTGGGACGCCTGGACCTACGACGTCACACCCGAATACCGCATCAACGATAACGTGCGCGTGTTCGCCCGTTATGCCCACGGCTTCCGCTCCGGTGGCTTCAACACCGGGTTGTCGACCAGCCTGGCGCAGTTGAGCACCGTCGACCCGGAAGAACTGGACGCCTACGAGTTGGGCCTGAAATCGGAATGGTTCAAGGGCCGCCTGATCGCCAACGCCAACGTCTTCTACTACGACTATTCCGATATCCAGGTGAACCTGCTGACGGTCAACAACGGCATCCTCACCACCGCGCTGACCAACGGCGCCAAGGGCACGGTCAAGGGCGCGGAACTGGAGCTGGAAGGCCAGCCGACCGAGTACCTGCACCTGCGGGCGGCGCTGTCGTACCTGGACACCGAATACACCGACTTCAAGAACGTCAACCCAAGCACCGGCGCCGTCACCGGCGACTACAGCGGCAACAGCTTCGTGCGCTCGCCCAAGTACGTGGTGTCGCTGGGCGGCGACTACACCTTCCCGCTGCAGGTCGGCGGCAAGCTGGTGGTGGGTGGCGACGTGAGTTTCCGTGACAAGGAATACTTTCTGGCCGACCGCCAGAGCAGTGTCGACAAACAGTTGAGCCAGCCGCATTACACCCTGGCCAATGCGCGCCTGACCTGGTTCAGCCCGGACGAGAAACTCAGTGTCACCGGCTTCGCCAACAACCTGACCAATCGCGAATACCAGGTACACGGCCGTCCCAACGGCGCCGCCGGGCAGAACGTGATCGTCTACGGCGATCCGCGCACCGTGGGCATCAGCGCCACCCAGCGCTTCTAAAACATAACGATGCGCTTGCGGCCGCTCGGTCGCAGGTGCCAGCCGTGTTCTCCTCAAAGGACTCATCATGAACATGCGTCTCACCCCACTGGCCGGTGCCATTGCACTGATCGCCAGCGGCCTCGCCTTGCCGGCGCAGGCTGCACAAACCCAGACACCGGCGGCCAGCGACAAGGGCGGTCAACTGGACACCGTGGTCGTGGTCGGCACCCGTCGCAGCGACATCACCGCACTGGAAAGCGCCGCTCCCGTCGACGTCTTGTCTGGCGAGCAACTGCAAACCACCGGCGCCAGCGACCTGCAGACCGCGCTTACCGCGCTGTCGCCGTCGTTCAGCTTTCCGCAATCGCCACAAGGCGCGTTTGCCGGCTCCATCGCCCAGGGCGCTTCGCTGCGTGGCCTGGCTTCCGACCAGGTGCTGGTACTGGTCAACGGCAAGCGCCGCCACAGCAGCGCCAACGTCACCCGCCAGGGCGTGGTCAACGCCCGTGGCGCGGCGGCCGTGGACCTCAGCCTGATTCCGTTAAGCGCCATCGAGCGCGTCGAGATTCTGCGTGACGGTGCAGCCGCGCAGTACGGCTCGGACGCGATTGCCGGGGTGATCAACATCGTCCTCAAGGAGCGCGACGAAGGTGGCAACATCGGTTACCGCTTTGGTGGCTACAGCAAGGGCGACGGCCTGCAACGCAAACTCAGCGGCTGGAAAGGCTTCGCCCTGCCCAACGACGGCTTCCTGACCCTGAGCTTCGATGCCGGCAGCCAGGACCCGGCCAACGACACCCGCGACGACAACCGGGTCTTTTACGCCGGCTCCCCGAACATCAACACCGCACGCGAGCAGAACAACGGCTACCGCCACTGGCGCTGGGGCTCGGGCAATGTCTCGGACCAGTACAACTTCATCGCCAACAGCGAAATCAGCCTGAGCGATTCGCTGACCGCCTACGGCTTTGCCAGCTACGGGCACAAGAACACCGACGCCGAAAGCTTCTACGATCCGCCTACCACCCTCAGCGCCAACTACGGCAGCGTGGCCCTGGCGCGCTTCCCGGATGGCCGTATTCCAATCACCCGCTATAACCTCGAAGACTATGCCGCCACCGGTGGCCTGCGTTACGAGAACGAGCAACTGGGCAAGTTCGACCTGGCGGTCAACTACGGCAACAACACCCTGGAGTCGACCGACCGCAACGCGATCAACGCCAGCTACGGCGTGGCCAGCCCGTCGAAAATCTACACCGGCCAGCGTGAGATCGACCAGACCAACGTGACCCTCGACTGGGTACGCGATTTCGACAACACGCTGCTCTACAAGCCGCTGACCGTGTCGGCAGGCCTGGCGTGGCGCAAAGAGAACTACGAGCTGACTGCGGGGCAAGCCGAAGGCTGGGCCAACGGGCCGCTGTTCAACAGTGTCGATGCGATCACCGGGCGGCGTATTCCGGGCTATTACTCGGGCATCACCCAGGTCGATGCGGCCTCGCTGGAGCGCAAGGTGTTCGGTGGCTATGTCGATGTCGAAGCGCAGGTCACCGAGAAATTCCAGGCTGGTGTTGCGGTGCGCTCCGAGCACTATTCGGACTTTGGCGACACCACCAACGGCAAGCTGTCGCTGCGCTACGATTTCACCCCGCAGATCGCCGCACGGGCCACTGCCAGCACCGGCTATCGCGCGCCATCGCTGGTGCAAAGCGGCCTGTCGTCGTTCAGCGTGCAGGCGGTCGAGCAACCGGCCGGCAGCGGCAACTGGGTCGAAGTGCAGCAACGCCTGCTGCGCGCCGACAGCGCCGAAGCGCGCCTGCTGGGCGGCGCGGCACTCAAGCCTGAAGAGTCGACCAGTTTCTCGCTGGGCCTGGTCTGGCGACCGCTGGAAAACGCCTCGGTCACCCTCGATGCCTACCGCATCGAAATCGACAACCGCATCACCCTGTCGGATCAACTGACCAGCGCGGTGGTTGCGCCGATCTTCGCCGGCACCCAGTACAGCAATATCCAGAGCGCGGCGTTTTACACCAACGTGGCCGACACCCGCACCAACGGTATCGAGCTGACCGGTAACTACCGTCTGGACCTCAACGCATTCGGCGGCCTCAACCTGAGCGCCGGCTTCAGCCAGAACGACACCAAAATCACCGGCCTGCACGATGTCGGCAGCATCCAGGGCTCACAGATCGTCGGCCGCAACACCCAAGGCTTGATCGAGGAAGGCACGCCGGAGAACAAGTTCACCCTCGGCGCCAACTGGAACTACGGCAACTGGGGCGTGAACGTGGCGCAGCGTCGTTACGGTGAGTGGAAGAACCGCAACGCGACCAATCCGGCGCTGGACCAGACCTTCAGCGCGCAGTGGGTCACCGATCTGGATGTGTCGTACAGCTTTGCCAAGGGCGTGAAGCTCACCGTGGGCGCGATCAACCTGTTCGACAGCCACCCGGACAAGCTTGAAGGCGCGCAGTTGTATGGCGTACCCAAGTACAGCATCACCTCGCCGGAAGGGGCTCAGGGCGCGTTTTACTACACGAGCGTGAGTTACGATTTCTGACGGCGTTCACAACGGGCTAACATGGCGCCACCTCTCTCTGCTGTGGAGCCTGCCATGCCCCCTTCCAACGATCCCCGCGCTGCCACCGCGCTCACCCAACGTGGGCGCAGCGCGGCCAGCGGGCCGGGGTTGTCGGTCAACCCGCCGGTGGTACGTATCAGCACCGTGCTGTTCGACAGCCTGGCCAGCCTGCGCGATGCCGAAGCGCAACGGGCGCAAAGCGAACGCTCGCTGACCTACGCCGCCAACGGCAACCCCACCGCCTTTGCCCTTGAAGACCTGCTCAATGAACTCGAAGGTGCTCACGGCACCTGCCTGTACCCCACCGGCCTGAATGCGGTGGGCCAGGTGTTCCAGGCGTTTCTGCGTCCCGGCCAGCATGTGCTGATCACCGACGCGGTGTACGCGCCGGTAAGGCGTCTGGCGCGCACGCTGCTGACGGCGTTCAATATCGAATTCGATTACTACGCCGCCGATGGCAGCAATATCGAAGCGCTGATCAAACCCAACACCCGCATGATCTACGCCGAAGTACCCGGCTCGCAGACTTTCGCCATGTGCGACCTGCCCGCCTTGGCAAAAATCTGCAAGGCCCGCGACCTGCTGCTGGCGGTGGATAACTCCTGGGGCTCGGGCGTGTTGTTCAAGCCGCTGGAACTGGGTGCCGACATTTCCTTGATGGCCCTGACCAAATACGTGGCCGGGCATTCGGACGTGATGATGGGCAGCGTCAGCACCACCGAGGCGCATTTCAGCACCCTGAAAACCATGCAGATAGCGATGGGCAGCACCGTCAGCCCCGACGATGCGTATCTGGTATTGCGCGGTGCCCGCAGCCTGACTGCGCGTCTGGCGATGCACGAACAGCACGCGTTGCGCATCGCGCAATGGCTACAGGCCCAGCCGCAAGTGGCCAAGGTCATGCACCCGGCGCTGCCCGAGCATCCGGGGCATGACCTCTGGAAACGTGATTTTCATGGCTGTAATGGTTTGCTCAGTTTTGAATTTGCAAGCGACGCACCGGGCACCACCGACCGCTTTGTCAGCGCCTTGCAGTTGTTCGGCATTGGTTATTCGTGGGGCGGGTATGAGAGTCTGGTAAGCGAGGTGGGCGTGTTTACCGGTGGGCGGGCGAAACAGGTGCTGCGCTTGCAGATCGGGCTGGAAAATCCGGATGACCTGCTCGCCGATCTGCAGGCGGGGTTTAAAGCGCTGTAACGCGTCTAACGGCTGCACCAGAACTCGTAGGAGCTGCTTCAGCAGCGAAGAACGGTGTCGCCTGCTTCCCGGCTAAAGCCGGTCCTACGGGTTGAGGCGTCTGGCGATGTAGGCCAGTACGCGCACGGAGTCCAGCAGGGTTTGCCGGTATTGATGCTCGAAAAACGCCTCAAGCTCGGCTTCGCTTTTGCAGCCAGGCTTGAGCGGGCCGCGGGCGAAGCGGCAAGGGCCGTATTCGCCCCAGCCCTTGGCCGCCTCTTCCGGATCACGGGCGGGCCAGACCCAGTAGTTTTGCCATGCATTTTCGCGCGTTTCAGTGCCGGACGGTCTTTGCCCGATAGCATGCAGGGTCGACTCGGCGGCGTTGTTAAGCAGCGTGTGCAAATAAGCGGGATCGGTCGTCGTTTCAGCGCTCAACTGCTGACACTCTGCCAGGCTCAGGCTGAAGGTGGGCAGGCTTTCGCTGCGTTTGAAACTGTCGAAGGGATCGGCACTGCCCGCCACATGAAAGATCGGCACCACATGGGCCGGCACGCTCATGTCCTGGATGTAGTGCAGGACCCGGCCGGCTTGCTCATACACCTCGGTAATGTCGGGTCGCTCTTGCTTGAGCCGTTGCTCCAGCGCGTCGACGCGAATGGCGAAGATCCGGTCTATGCTGCGGTCGATGAACCCAAGCGGTTGCAGCTTGCCGTCACGGTTGTAGAAGTGCCAATGGGTGAGCCGCTGCCAGCCGGTCAGCGCGCTGGTGTCCTCGGCATCGGTACCGGCGGCCAGGGCCGTGCCGGCCTCGGGAAGCAGGCTGGCGCAACTGCTCCAGGCTTCGACCGCCTGCCGGGTATAGGCGCGGTGCAGATCAGGGTCGAAGGCCTGTGCGGTTTGCATGAGCATAAACAGCAGGCACGCCACGCCAGCCTTGGGGATAAAACGGTTTGGCGAACCTTCAGACATGCAGGCAACCTCCTTGGCAAGGCGTGCACTATTACACTAATAACCGGGCATTTGCCCCGATGACGCGGCTCTGCTAGTGTCGCCCGGTTCAATCTCTACCGGAAATGCCCTCATGGCCCGCAAGAAAGCTGCACTGGATTTCGAACAGTCACTCGCCGACCTGCAAACGCTGGTAGAGCGTCTGGAAAACGGTGAGTTGTCACTGGAAGACTCGCTGACGGCCTTTGAGCAAGGTGTACGCCTGACCCGCGACTGCCAGAGCGCCCTGGCTCAGGCCGAGCAGAAGGTCCAGGTGCTGCTTGAGCGCGATGGCGAACTGGCCGAAGTGCCTTTCGAAGGGGACCTGCCCGAGTGATTGCGACCTATCAGGCTCTTTGCCAACGCCGCGTCGACACGGCACTGGAACCCTTGTTTGCAGCCCCTGCCCCTGAGCTCGACCGCGTGTATGCGGCCATGCGCTACAGCGTGATGAACGGTGGCAAGCGGGTCCGCCCACTACTGGCCTATGCCGCTTGCGAAGCGTTGGGCGGCGTGGCCGAGGACGCCAACAGCGCAGCCTGCGCGGTGGAGTTGATTCACGCCTACTCGCTGGTCCACGACGATTTGCCGGCCATGGACGACGACGATCTGCGCCGTGGCCAGCCGACCACGCACAAGGCCTTCGACGAAGCCTGTGCGATTCTTGCAGGTGACGGCCTGCAAAGCCTGGCGTTCACGGCCCTGACTGACCCACGCCTGAACACTCGCGATGCCGAAACCCGCTTGCTGATGGTCCAGACCCTGGCGCATGCCGCAGGACCTGCCGGTATGGTCGGCGGCCAGGCCATCGACCTGGGTTCGGTGGGCCTCAAGCTGGATCAGGCAGCACTGGAAAACATGCACCGGCACAAAACCGGCGCACTGATCGAAGCCAGCGTGCGCCTCGGCGCACTGGCCAGCGGCCGTAGCAACGCAGCGCAACTGGAAGCCTTGCAGGTTTACGCCCGCGCCGTCGGCCTGGCGTTTCAGGTGCAGGACGACATTCTTGACGTCGAAAGCGATACCGCGACCCTGGGCAAGCGCCAGGGCGCCGACATTGCCCGCGACAAACCGACGTATCCGGCGCTGCTCGGGCTGGAAGCGGCCAAGGCCTATGCCCTGCAATTGCGCGATCAGGCCCTTGAAGCGCTGCGGCCATTCGACGCAGCCGCCGAGCCTTTGCGGCTGCTGGCACGCTACATCGTCGAGCGGCGCAACTGAATTAACACCATATGTCGCGATGCGGCGAATCATTACAGATTTGCCGCGTCGAAGCTTTCAGACCTGATACTTCACCTCGACGCACTTCATGGGCAGCCTGCAACGCATAGGGTAAACTGCCGCGTCCTCTACCTATAACGATCCGCCTGATGCCCAAGACGTTCAAAGAGATCCCCCGCGAGCGCCCCGTCACGTCGTTGCTCGATCGTGCCGATACACCCGACGCATTGCGCCGTCTGGGTGAAGCCGAGCTGGAAACCCTGGCCGATGAACTGCGCCTTGAACTGCTTTACAGCGTAGGCCAGACCGGCGGCCACTTCGGCGCAGGCCTGGGCGTCATCGAGCTGACCATCGCCCTGCATTACGTGTTCGACACCCCCGATGACCGTCTGGTCTGGGATGTCGGCCATCAGGCCTATCCGCACAAGATCCTCACCGGTCGCCGCCAGCGCATGCTCAGCCTGCGCCAGAAGGACGGCATCGCCGCCTTTCCGCGCCGTAGCGAGAGCGAGTACGACACCTTTGGCGTCGGCCACTCCAGCACCTCGATCAGCGCAGCGCTGGGCATGGCACTTGCCGCTCGCCAGCAAGGTATCGAGCGCAAGTCCATCGCCGTGATCGGCGACGGCGCACTGACCGCCGGCATGGCTTTCGAGGCGCTGAACCACGCGCCGGAAGTCAACGCCGATATGCTGGTGATCCTCAACGACAACGACATGTCGATCTCGCGCAATGTCGGTGGCCTGTCCAACTACCTGGCCAAGATTCTCTCCAGCCGCACCTACACCAGCATGCGCGAAGGCAGCAAGAAAGTGCTGTCACGCCTGCCCGGCGCCTGGGAAATTGCCCGGCGCACCGAGGAATATGCCAAGGGCATGCTGGTGCCCGGCACGCTGTTCGAAGAACTGGGCTGGAACTACATCGGTCCTATCGACGGCCACGACCTGCCGACCCTGATCGCGACCCTGCGCAACATGCGCGACCTCAAGGGTCCGCAGTTTCTGCATGTGGTGACCAAGAAAGGCAAAGGCTTCGCACCCGCCGAAGTCGACCCGATCGGTTACCACGCGATCACCAAGCTCGACCCGCTCGATGCGCCTGCGGTGGCTCCGAAAAAAGTCGCCGGACCCAAGTATTCCGGTGTATTCGGCCAGTGGATCTGCGACATGGCCGCCCAGGATTCGCGGCTGATCGGCATCACCCCGGCCATGAAGGAAGGCTCGGACCTGGTGGCGTTCAGCGAGCGCTTCCCGTCGCGCTATTTCGACGTGGCCATCGCCGAGCAGCATGCGGTGACCCTGGCCGCCGGCATGGCTTGCGAGGGCAGCAAGCCGGTGGTCGCGATCTATTCGACCTTCCTGCAACGCGGCTACGATCAACTGGTGCATGACGTTGCGGTGCAAAACCTCGACGTACTGTTTGCCATCGACCGCGCAGGCCTGGTCGGCGAAGACGGCCCGACCCACGCGGGCAGCTTCGATTTGTCTTACCTGCGCTGCATCCCCGGCATGCTGATCATGACGCCGAGCGATGAAAACGAACTGCGCAAAATGCTCAGCACCGGCTACCTGCACACCGGCCCCGCAGCCGTACGCTACCCACGCGGCAACGGCCCGAATGCAACCATCGAGGCCAGCCTTGAGCCGATCGAGATCGGCAAGGGCGTGGTGCGTCGCAAAGGTCAGGGCGTGGCCATTCTGGTATTCGGCGTGCAATTGACCGAGGCCCTGCAAGTCGGCGAAACACTGAATGCCACGGTGATCGACATGCGCTTTGTAAAACCGCTGGACGAAGAGCTGGTGCGTGAGGCAGCGGCCGGTCACGAGCTGCTGGTCACACTCGAGGAGAACTCGATCATGGGCGGTGCGGGCTCAGCCGTCAGCGAGTTTCTGGCCCAGGCCAATATCCTCAAGTCGGTCCTGCATCTGGGGCTGCCAGACGTCTATGTCGAACATGCCAAGCCGGCGCAGATGCTGGCCGAATGCGGGCTGGATGTGGCGGGGATTGAGGCGGCGATTCGGGAGCGGCTGGTGTTGATCGGCCAATCCTGAGGCTGATCGGTTAGAAGCAAAAAGCCCCGACTCGCAAGAGCCGGGGCTTTTTTTCGCCTTGATGCGCAAAAGATTGCATGCCTTGCTGTGGATAACCCTGTGGACTCTATCCTCTAGTCCAGACCCCACAAGGCTTTCAAGCGAGTGCGCAACAGCTTGCATACCCCTGCAATTTGTTGCGCGCTTTTGCCTTGAAAATCGCTCAAAAAACGATCAATTTTCCCAAATAAAAAACTAGCCCATTGATTAATAAAGGAAATTAACTAAAGGCACGGTTCTTGTTATGTCCAGACTCATTGTCTGGCGAGGGTGTCTGTCTCCAAGCCTGTCGTGGCAGACATCATTACAAGGAGATCGTCCATGGCCGATAAACTCGGAACAGCGCGGCAGCGCTGCGCGACAGCATTCGACAAGACCCCGGCCACCGGCACCAGCCTGTGTCCGTTCAAGGGACCCAATATCGCCATCGTGCCGATGCGCTATGCCCTGGATCGCTCGCGCTACGACCCCAGCCCTGCGGTCTTGAAGCCGCTGCTTGAATCCGGCAACTGGGCGCGCCTGCCAGAGCTGAAAAGCCGCCGTTATACCTTGCGTCAGCTGTACGACGGCTATGTCTACGTCTTCGACGAAACCGCCGGCACCTTGCATGAATATGCTTTCAGTGCCACGGATGCCGGCCTGCGGCGCATCGTCTGGACCGAAGCGCACCTGCGTCAGGACCAGCGTTCAAATGCAGAGGCAGGCGACGCACTGCCCTACCTGCTTTATCCGCGTAACCACACCCTGCACATTGCCTGCTCGCCACTGCAATGGACCTGGCGAATCTGCGAACACCTGCGCTCCCATAGCGGTAGCCGGGCACTGCGGATGAAACGTCTGGATCTCGCCAGCTACTGCATCACCATGAGGGAACCAGGCACCCTGCCACTGAGCGAAATTGCCAAGGCTGTGGCCGATATCGACCATGACCGGGTGAAGGAAGACCAGCGCTTTTACGACTCAGCCATCTCCAGCACCAAACCGCCGTTCAATCCGCCATCGGGCAAAGCCGCCTGGGTGCCTCTGGGCGCCGATGTCTACTGGCTGGGCAGCGTGCCGGACAAGGACAGTGCCCTGCTGATCGCCCTGGATGACCCGCTGGCCATCCTCAATGACCTGGGCATGCAGCTGGCGGGGGATCGGGCGGCGTATCAGACCTGGCAAGACAAGCACGAACACCGCTTTCAGATGGCCACGGTGGTGACGCATTTGTGTGGCATGCCCGATATGCCTGAAAACAGCCTGCCGGTTTCAGTGCGCGGCGATCCAGTCAGGACCCAGGCGTATCTGCTGGAACTGGAGGCGTACCTGGAGCAGTACGAGCTCGAAGAACGCATCCAGAGCGAGAATGCCACGGTTGCTCCTGAAACCCTTTTCATGTCGCGGGCCAGGAGCGATGAAATGCGCCACGCCCTTTCCGAGCGCTATTGCGTGGCGCCCTCGGCACAAGATATCGAATCATGGATGCAGCGCAGTAAATGGCGCCGTGAGGCCGATCTTCAGGGTGCCCGTATCCACCTGCAGCAACAGCAACCGATGCACAAACACCTGCTGCAACAGATCACGGACACCCTTGCCGACTTCGAGTGCTGGGCCGAGCACATGGGTAACGATCCCGAGGCGCTGTTCATCGATACCGCCAACCCCGATTCCCTGTATTACCTGATGTCCGCGCTGGAACAACTGCTGGCTCTTTATCCGCAGGATTTGCATGGCAGCGACTGGCTGCTCAAGCAGGAAAGCACCAACGCCAGTCTGTTCGGCAACGTGCGCTATGGCTTCTCTGCAGGTCTGAAAGAAGCCCTGGAACAGCAAGCCGGCACGTTGCTCGACGGCCTCAACGACATGACCAACCTGGGTACTCGTATAGGCGAGTTAAATGCCGTGCTCAACCATCCTGGGTTTGCCGACGCGCCGTGGATGAAAGCGCTGAAACAGCCGGTGCAGGACAGCTTCAAGGCGCTGCGAACGCTGGCCAGCGGCGCTGCCAGGCAGACCACTGAAGGCTTGCTCATGGCATTTGTGCCTGTGGACAGCCGCCTGGCCACAGGCAAGCAGCAGAACCTGCTGGCATTGGTGCGTAATTTTCTGATCGGCCTGGTTTTGAGCAACTCACCGGGAAAGCCCGAAGTCGACGCGGGTATCGCCCGCAAGGTCCAGCAGTGGGTCGACAAATGGAACGAGCTGGACCGGCAGCTCAAGCACCTGAAACATAAATGGGCTCATCCACAACAGCCCCATGTTCGGCGCAGCCGTACGCGTGAGCTACAAAATCTCAACGCGAACCTGCGTGCTCATGAGGCCAGCCGGCCTTCATTGCTGGACTACCAGAACAACCAGTATGCCCGCCTGTTGCAAGAGGATATCCGCGCGTTTATCCAGTCCGGCAAACACACGCTTAAAGACTGGCAAAAGCACATAAAAGCCTGGAGCAAACACCTGGGTATTCATGGCTCCAGCATCGGCTGGGGCGTGATCATTCTCAACTTTATCAACGCGGCGTTTATGTGGCGGGATGTCAGACGCGATGGAACCCTGACGCCCAAGGACTTGGCCAAGGTGGCGTATAGCGCGGCGTGGAGCATGAACCTGTTGATGGCGTTGTATGTCGAGGCGCCGTGGTCGGTGGTGAAAGGTGCAAAGTCGGTGATGATCGACGATCACGAAGTCGGCATCCTTGATCGTTCGGCCCGGTATTGGAAAGGACGGGGTAATCCGGTGTGGGCTGATGCGGTTCGAAACTTTCGGGCACGATTGTTCGGGACCGGACTGTTCGCGGTTGCGGCTGCCGGGTTGGAGTACTGGGATCTTAAAGATGATCAAAAGAAGGCTAAAACGGAAGAAGAGAAACTATTTACCGGTGTGAAAATATTTTCTGTAGTGCTCATGGGATTAGGTGGTGCAGCACAAATACTAGCGCTTTTCAATACAGCACTTACCGCGTGGGTGATGGGCCCCTGGTTTGCTGTCACCCTGTTGATATCGGGCGGCATCTACCTTTTCATGACAGTACTCATCAACTATCAAAAGCAAGACAGTATTGGCTCATGGTTAAGAAAATGCTGCTGGTCTCACACATCAAAATATCGCCTCCCCGACACACTGGAAGGTCAACTTGAAGAAAAACGGGCTTTTCTGGAAATAAAGCTTAGCCCTGAGGTACTGGTCAAAAGCACAACGCACCTTATACAAAAACATATCGGCAAGGGCGAGTACAGAACAGTCAACGAGAACAACGGAGCCTGGGTACAGATCCGCTTCCCCAACAGACTGCGGGATCAATTCATATGTTTCGATGCAATTATCAGCAAAAGAGCTTATCTCTTGCTGGGCGCAGAGAAGATGGAGTACCCAATAAAGGAAGACTTCCTTGAACGAGGAACCTATAAAAACCCAGAAAAATGGGGAGACATCAATAATCAAAAGCCAGCGCCTCAACACATCATCTCTTTCGGAACAGCGCTGGACGAAGAGGACGATGTTATCTGGCAAACCTGGGTGCCTGTAAAGCCGAACGCCGACTTTCTGGAATTACAGATCTGGTATCCCGTCAGCGTCCTGCAAGCTGCCCCACAGGACATTGGCTACCTCTATCGAATTGCGCTGAACGACGAGGGTAGCAGTGCGATCAGTGGCGCAGAGGACACCGAATTACAAGTCAGAAACGAGACCCGCGAGGGTGCCTGGGAGATTTACCTGATCACCTGAGCGGCAAAAGAAACTTAAAACCTCTCAGCCCGAAGAGGGCGGGGAGGAACAAACCACGATATTAAAATCGGGCAAAATCATGAACACTGACAACTCAGTTAAAGAACAAGCCTTCGATAAAGAAGCTCCAAAACTAATGACTTGGTCAATCAAGACCCTTCCCCACTCTCCTCGCGAAAGAAGAATTGACACAGTGGCTTCTTTTGCCGTACCAGGAATAGTGTTGGCATATGCACTCTGGTTAGCCGACCTTGGAACCATCGATAGTTACGGCTTCCCCGCCTTTATCACGATCGGTATGCTTTTAGCCTCCTTGGGAATACTGGCCATGGTCCGTCAAAAAACTCTCTTCAACTACCGGGTTTACCCTGACCGTATAGAAAGCGATGAATGCCTCTATTACCCTGACTACACCGAAGACCTATTCAAGGGCATCGTCATCATTTTAATCCTGGCGATGATTTTCCTGGGCATCTTTACCGGCTCGTTGTTACTGGCCATCTTCGCTCCGGTGTTCATTCTATTGGGCACGGGCGGGGCCTTGATGTCGTGGCAGCGGCCACTGCCCAAGCACCGTCCAGGCCTGCCTTGGGATAAATTCAACTTCGTCACGGTTGATCGTAAATACCACATCATCGTCCAGCACTGCACAGACGTAACGCTGGGTTTCGAAGTCCGTTTTCCCGACAACGCTCTGCTCGAGCAGTACCTGGCGTTTTTGCGCACCGTGCTACGGCCAACGGTGGAGTACACCGAAAAGGTATGGCCGGGGAGTTACCAGTAACCCTTCAAACCGCTAACGGCAACAGCGGCAGAATGCGGTACAGCATCAGCCTCGCCTGCATTTCCACTCAAGAGCCAACTCCCCATAAAAATATTTAAAAGAACGAAAACATGAGCACTGACACTTCAGTTATAGAAAAAGCCTCCGACAAAGAGGCCCTAAAACTAATGACCTGGTCGCTCAAGGCAATTATCCACCCTCCCCGCGACAGAAAATTTGCCATACTATTTTCTTTTGGCGCGCCCGGAATAGTCTTGGCCGGTATA
>NZ_BAAILM010000074.1:37464-104172 GCF_054589175.1 Pseudomonas sp. 3A(2025)
CGTGCTGGCGACAATCTTTCTAGGCATTTTTGTCGGCTCGATACTACTGGCCGTCTTCGGTCCGGTGTTCATTCTATTGGGTACGGGCGGGGCCTTGATGTCGTGGCAGCGGCCACTGCCCAAGCACCGTCCAGGCCTGCCTTGGGATAAATTCAACTTCGTCACGGTGGATCGCAAGTACCGCATCATCGTTCATCACTGCACTGACGTCACGCTGGGTTTCGAAGTTCGCTTTCCCGACAACGCTCTATTCGAGCAGTATCTGGCGTTTTTGCGCACCGTGCTACGGCCAACGGTGGAGTACACCGAAAAGGTATGGCCGGGGAGTTACCAGTAACCCTTCAAACCGCTAACGGCAACAGCGGCAGAATGCGGTACAGCATCAGCCTCGCCTGCATTTCCACTCAAGAGCCAGCTCCCCATAAAAACATTTAAAAAAACGAAAACATGAGCACTGACAATCCAGCTACAGAACAAGTCTCCGACAAAGAGGCCCTAAAACTAATGACCTGGTCGCTCAAGGCAATTATCCACCCTCCCCGCGACAGAAAATTTGCCATACTATTTTCTTTTGGCGCGCCCGGAATAGTCTTGGCCGGTATACTCTGGTCACTCGATCTAGCCACTATCGAGAGCTATGACTTTCCGATATTTATCACTGTCGCCCTGCTTTTAACCTCCTTCGCCATCCTGGCTGGGGTTCGCCAAAAAACCCTCTTCAACTACCGGGTTTACCCTGACCATGTAGAAAGCGACGAATGCCTCTACTACCCCGAGTACACAGAAGACCTGTTCAAGGGCATCGTTATTGTCTTTGTGCTGGCGACAATCTTTCTAGGCATTTTTGTCGGCTCGGCATTACTGACCATCTTCGCTCCAATATTCATTCTAGTGGGTACGGGCGGGGCCTTGATGTCGTGGCAGCGCCCATCACCCAGACATCATCCGGGCTTACCCTGGGACGAATTCAACTTCGTCACGGTGGACCGCAAATACCGCATCATCGTCCAGCACTGTGAGGATGTGAATCAGGGTTTCGATGTTCGCTTTCCGGACGACGAACTTTTCGAGCAGTACCTGGCCTTTCTGCGCACCGTGTTGCAGCCTACCGTGAAGTACACGGAAAAGGTCTGGCCGGGAGACTACGAATAAACCCTCAAACCGCCGGCGGCACCGGCACCAGCCGTGGAATGCGGTACACCCCCAACATCCCCAGACTGGCCAGCGCCAGCAGTACCACCGCCACCGCATGCAAGCTGAACAATATGCCAACGGCCGCGAACCAGGCAGGCAAGCTGGCGGCGAGGAAGGCGGTACGGCGTACGGCGGCGAGCCTCAGCCAGGCGGCGGGTTCGTCGGGGGTATCGAGGGCGTTGCGGGTCAGCTCCAGAGCGCGCTTGAAGGCGCCGTAGAGCTTGAAGCTGATGAACAGCGAACCGATACCGGCCAGAAACACCAGCAGCGCCACGATGCCGGGCTCGGAGACCGTAAAGAACACGCAGGCCACCAGCAGCGGCGCCAGGGTCAGGCCCAGTTGCCGCCACCACGCCAGTTCGAGGCGCTGGTAGACCTGGCCGCGGGTCACGCCGGGTCGACCTCGCTCTGGTGCTCGTTGCCCATCATGTGCCCGAGCTTGCCGGCCTTGGTGGCCAGGTAGAGTTTGTTGTGCGGGTTATGACCGGTGTGCAGCGGCACGCGCTCGGCGACCTTGATGCCCATGTCGGTCAGGGCTTTGACCTTGCGCGGGTTATTGGTCATCAGGCGCAGCGACTCGACACCCAGGTGCTGGAGCATCGGCAGGCAGATGGCGTAGTCACGCTGGTCGGCGGCAAAGCCCAGGCGCTCGTTGGCTTCGACGGTGTCGGCACCGCCGTCCTGCAGTTCATAGGCACGGATCTTGTTCATCAGACCGATGCCGCGCCCTTCCTGACGCAGATACAGCAGCACACCCCGGCCTTCGGTGGCGATGGCACGCAGTGCGGCTTCCAGTTGCGAGCCGCAGTCGCAGCGCTGGCTGAACAGCGCATCGCCGGTCAGGCATTCGGAATGCACGCGCCCCAGTACCGGCGCGCCATCGGCGATGTCGCCCAGGCTCAGGACAACGTGCTCGCGCCCGGTGGCCGACTCAAGAAAGCCATGCATGGTGAACTGTGCGAAAGGCGTGGGCAGCTTGGAAGCGGCGACAAAAACGACGGGCACCGTGTGCTCCTCAATAGGGAAACTGGCAAGGCCGGCATTGTAACAGCAGGTTCTGAGCGACGCTTATGCCGAATTTTCGTCCGTTAATATCCAAAAGCTAGATGAGTTCAACGACCCACGCCAGCCCTTGCAGCGACAGCCACGCCAGAACGGCCGCCAAGACATCGTCAAGCATGATGCCCAAACCACCGTGTACATGTCGGTCGACCCAACTGATGGGCCAGGGTTTGAGGATGTCGAAGAAGCGAAACAGCACAAAACCTGCCAGCAACCATAGCCAGCCTTCGGGGGCCAGCCACAGGGTGATCCAGATGCCGACCATTTCGTCCCAGACGATGCCTTCGTGATCGTGCACGCCCAGGTCATCGGCGACCTTGCCGCACAGCCAGCAGCCAAACAGCGTGGTAATGGCCAGCATCAGCCAGTACCCCCAGTCGGGCAGCATTTGCCACAGCGGCATGAACGGCAGGGCGATCAGCGAGCCCCAGGTACCCGGCGCCTTGGGCATCGTGCCGGTGCCAAAGCCAAAGGCCATGAAATGCCAGGGATTGGTCCACACCGAGGGCGGGACATACTCGGCTGAAACTTTGTCGGGGTTGTTATTCACTCAGACTCTCGAAATGTTGATAGCCGCGCACCGCCGGGGTGATGTCCCGGCCAGCAGCATCGATCAGCGCCACGCCCTCGCCCGCCACCACGCGACCGATGACCTGCACCGGCCAGCCAGCCACCTGCAAGCCGCTCAGGTGTTCGGCAGGCAGGGTGAAGGCCAGCACATAGTCGTCGCCACCGCTGAGCGCCGCCTGTTGCGCGGCGTCCTGGCCCAGAAAGCCAAGCAGTGCGGCAGACAACGGCAAGCGCTCGCGCTCGACCAGCAAGCGCACGCCCGAAGCCTTGGCGATATGCCCGCAGTCGGCCAGCAGGCCGTCCGAGATATCCAGCGCTGCCGTGGCCTTGCCACGCAATGCCTGACCCAGCGCCAACTGCGGTTGTGGCGCCCAGTAGCGCGCCAGCAGCGGTTCGGCCAGCGCAGGTTCGGCGCTGCGCTGGCCCAGCACCAGCGGCAAGGCTCCCGCTGCATCGCCCAGCTCACCGCCGACGCACAGCAAGTCGCCAGCTTTGGCAGCACCACGGGTCAGGGCAAAGCCGGTGGGCACGGCGCCGAAGACGGTGAGAGTCAGGCTTAAAGGGCCGCGAGTGGTATCGCCGCCGATCAGGCGCAGGTTGCAGCCTTCGGCCATGCGGTTCAGGCCTTGGGCAAAGGCTTGCAGCCAGTCGGCATTGAAGTCGGGAACGGTCAGGGCCAGGGTGAAGCCGATCGGGCGGGCGCCCATCGCAGCAAGGTCGCTGGCCGACACGCCAAGGGCGCGCTGACCGAGCAGCAGCGGGTCGCAGACCGCCGGAAAATGTACGCCGGCGACCAGCGTGTCGGTAGACACCGCCAGTTGCTCGCCCGGCGCGAGGGTGAGTAGCGCGCAGTCGTCACCAATGCCCAGCGCGACAGATTCGCCAGCCCGCGCACAGGGCGCGGCGGCGAAGTAGTGACGGATCAGCTCGAACTCACCCATGGACAGTACAGGCGCAAATCAGCGCTTGTAAGCCTGCACTTCAGCGGCGCGCAGGTGCGGCGCCAGCTTGTCGAGCACACCGTTGACGAACTTGTGGCCGTCGGTGGAACCGTAGACCTTGGCCAGCTCGATGCCTTCGTTGATCACGACGCGGTAAGGCACGTCGATGCGCTTGAGCAGTTCGAAGGTGGACAGGCGCAGGACCGCCAGTTCGACCGGGTCGAGTTCTTCGATGGTCAGGTCCAGGCAAGGCTTGAGAGCGGTGTCGATCTCGGTCTTGTAGGTCGCCACACCGTGCAGCAGCTCACGGAAATAGGCGCCGTCGACGTTGCTGAAATCGTTGTCGACGCGAAACTGCGCTTCGATTTCGTTCAGCGAATGATTTGCCATGTGCCACTGGTACAGGGCCTGGGTTGCCATCTGCCGGGCTTCGCGACGCTTGGCGCTCTTGCTTTTGGCGACGTCGGGCGACTTGGGTTCGCGCGGGTTGAACTGATCGGTATCGTCGGAAATCACTTGGCCTCCAACTGCGACAGCAGGCTGACCATTTCCAGCGCCGAGAGGGCCGCTTCTGCGCCCTTGTTGCCGGCCTTGGTGCCGGAACGCTCGATGGCTTGTTCGATGGTGTCGACGGTCAGCACGCCGAAGGCGACCGGCAGACCGAATTCCATCGAGACCTGGGACAGGCCCTTGACGCATTCGCCAGCCACGTATTCGAAGTGCGGGGTGCCGCCACGAATCACTGCGCCCAGGGCAACGATGGCCGCGAACTCACCGCGCTGGGCGACTTTTTGCACGACTAGCGGGATTTCGAAGGCACCCGGTGCACGGATGATGGTGATGTCGCTTTCGCTCACACCGTGGCGAACCAGCGCATCGACGGCACCGCTCACCAGGCTTTCGACGACGAAGCTGTTAAAGCGGCCCACTACCAGGGCGTAGCGGCCTTTGGGGGCGATGAAGGTACCTTCGATGGTCTTCAGGGTCATTCGGCTGGGTCTCGTATTAAAGAGCAAGCCCGCCCAGATGGCGGACTTTTAAAAGGGTCAGGTCAGAATGCCAACACGCAACGCGGACCTGCAAAACGTGAGTTTTGGCAGGTCCGCGTGGCAGCTGTCATTCAGAAGGCACGTATTCTACAACTTCCAGATCGAAACCGGATATCGCATTGAACTTCATTGGCGAACTCATCAGGCGCATTTTGCGCACGCCCAGGTCGCGAAGAATCTGCGAGCCGGCCCCTACGGTGCTGTAAGTGCTCGGCATTTTGACCGGTTGCTGGCCGGTGGCTTCACGAATGTGCGCCAGCAGCACGTCGCCGTCGAGCGGGTGACCGAGCAGCAGCACGACACCGCTGCCAGCCTCGGCCACCGCAGTCATGGCGGCGCGCAGGCTCCAGCGGCCGGGCTGTTTGACCAGTAGCAGGTCGCGCAGCGGGTCCATGTTGTGCACCCGGACCAGGGTCGCTTCTTCGGCGCAGATCTTGCCCAGGGTCAGAGCCATGTGCACATCGCCTTCGACCGAGTCACGGTAGGTGACCAGGTTGAAATGCCCCAGCTCGCTGTCCAGCGGCTGCTCGGAAATCCGCTGAACGGTACGTTCGTGGGTCATCCGGTAGTGAATCAGGTCGGCGATGGTGCCGATCTTGATGTTGTGTTCCAGGGCAAAGGTTTCAAGCTCTGCACGGCGCGACATGGTGCCGTCGTCGTTCATCACTTCGCAGATCACCCCGCTCGGCTCGAAACCGGCCATGCGCGCCAGGTCGCAGGCCGCCTCGGTATGGCCGGCGCGGGACAAGGTGCCGCCGGCCTGGGCCATCAGCGGAAAAATGTGGCCGGGGCTGACGATGTCTTCAGCCTTGGCATCCTTGGCCGCAGCCGCTTGCACGGTGCGTGCGCGGTCGGCGGCGGAGATGCCGGTGGTCACGCCTTCGGCCGCCTCGATCGAAACGGTGAACTTGGTGCCGAAGCCGGAACCGTTGCGCGGCGCCATCAGCGGCAGCTTGAGCAGTTCGCAGCGCTCGCGGGTCATGGGCATACAGATCAGGCCGCGCGCGAAGCGGGCCATGAAGTTGATGTGCTCGGCCTTGACGCATTCGGCGGCCATGATCAGGTCGCCTTCGTTCTCGCGGTCTTCGTCATCCATGAGGATGACCATTTTGCCCTGACGAATGTCTTCGATCAGTTCTTCAATCGTGTTGAGCGCCACGCGGCACCCCCTTAATTCAGGACTTCAGGTAGCCGTTGGCGGCCAGAAAGCTTTCGGTGATGCCGCCCTGGCCAGGCTCTGCGGCCTTGTCGCCCAGCAGCAGGCGTTCCAGGTAACGAGCCAGCAGGTCGACTTCGAGGTTGACCTTACGGCCCGGGCGGTAGTCGGCCATGATGGTTTCGGCCAGTGTGTGCGGGACGATGGTCAGTTCGAACTCGGCGCCATGCACGGCGTTGACGGTCAGGCTGGTGCCGTCGACGGTGATCGAGCCTTTGTGGGCGATGTACCTGGCCAGTTCTTTGGGCGCGCGCACGCGAAACTGGATGGCGCGGGCGTTTTCTTCGCGAGAAACGATTTCGCCCACGCCGTCGACGTGGCCGCTGACCAGATGCCCGCCCAGGCGCGAGCTTGGGGTCAGGGCTTTTTCCAGGTTGACGCGGCTGCCGGTCTTGAGGTCGACGAACGCCGTGACATCGAGGGTTTCGCGGCTGACATCGGCCCAGAAACCGTCGCCGGGCAGCTCGACGGCAGTCAGGCATACGCCGTTGACCGCGATGCTGTCGCCGAGCTTGACGTCGCCCAGGTCGAGCTTGCCGGTTTCGACGTAGACGCGCACGTCACCGCCTTTGGGGGTCAGGGCACGGATGCTGCCGATGGATTCGATGATGCCGGTAAACATGGAGGTCCTCCGCAGGAACGGGCTGCACGTCGAGGTGCGTTCGGGCAAAGCCGGAAATTATACGCTGCGTCTCGGCGCCGGGTGAGCGATGACGCGCCAGTCATTGCCGACGGCGCGGATATCAGTGATGTTCAGTTCCAGCGCTTCGCTCATCTGCACCAGCGGCAGGTCGAGCAACGGCCTGGCAGAGGAGCCGAGAAATTTGCCGGCAATGAAAATCTGGAATTCGTCGACCAGCCCTGCCTGCGCAAAAGCGCCGGCCAGGCGCGCACCGGCTTCGACCAGTACCTCGTTGGCGCCGCGTGCGCCCAGCTCGGTGAGCAGGCGCAGCAGGTCGACATGGCCGTCGGCACCGGGCAGGTTCAGCAGTTCATGGCCTTGCTCGCGATAAGTGTTTTCAGCGCTCTGACCGGCACACGCGGCCACCAGCGCAGGGCCGGCCTGAAAGAAGCTGGCGTTCAGCGGCACGCGCAGGCGGCCGTCGATCAATACGCGCAACGGTGGACGTGCGGCGGCCAGGGCGGTGACGTCAGGGGCAAGGCCCAACTCGTCGGGGCGCACGGTCAGCCGCGCATTGTCGATCAGCACCGTGTCGGCGCCGCTCAGCACCACGCTCGATTGCGCCCGCAGGCGCTGCACGGCGGCACGGGCGCCGGGGCCGGTGATCCACTGGCTTTCGCCGCTGGCCATGGCGGTGCGTCCGTCGAGGCTCATCGCCAGTTTGACCCGCACATACGGCAGGCCGGTTTCCATGCGTTTGATAAAGCCTTGGTTCAGCGCCCGCGCCTCGCCTTCGAGCACGCCGCTGTGCACCGCAATGCCGGCGTCCTGCAGACGCTGCAGGCCACGGCCGGCGACTTGCGGGTTGGGGTCCTGCATGGCGGCAACCACACGGCCGACGGCGGCATTGACCAGCGCATCGGCACACGGCGGGGTGCGGCCATGGTGGCTGCACGGCTCAAGCGTTACATAGGCGGTGGCGCCACGGGCGCGTTCGCCGGCCTGACGCAGGGCATGCACTTCGGCATGCGGCTCGCCGGCGCGTACGTGCCAACCTTCGCCGACGACTTGACCGTCACGGACGATGACACAGCCGACCCGTGGATTGGGATGGGTGGAATACAGGCCCTGGCGCGCCAGTTCCAGCGCACGCGCCATGTAATGGGCGTCGAGAATCGCTTGCTCGCTGCTCATTCCTTGCCTGGCTCACGAGCCAGCCGCTCGATTTCTTCGCGAAATTCGTTGAGGTCCTGAAAACGCCGGTACACCGAAGCGAAACGAATATAGGCGACTTCATCGAGCTTTTGCAGCTCGCCCATGACCAGTTCACCGACGACCAGCGACTTGACCTCGCGCTCACCGGTGGCCCGCAGCTTGTGCTTGATGTGCGCCAGCGCCGCTTCCAGGCGCTCGACGCTGACCGGGCGTTTTTCCAGGGCGCGCTGCATGCCGGCACGCAGCTTTTCTTCGTCGAAAGGCTGACGCCGGCCGTCCTGTTTGATCAGGCGCGGCATGACCAGTTCGGCGGTCTCGAAGGTGGTGAAACGCTCGCCGCAGGCCAGGCACTCGCGGCGGCGACGGACCTGCTCGCCTTCGGCAACCAGGCGCGAATCGATGACCTTGGTGTCATTGGCGGCGCAGAACGGACAGTGCATGGTGGCAAGCCACTGGATAAAGAGGAGCGCCATGGTAGCGCATCCCGCCGGCAAGACAAGCCATGTGGGGATGCATCGGGGGATGGACACGCAGGCATTGCAATATGAAACTGCCGCTATTGATCCATACTGCCTGCCGGAGCCGCTTTATGCTCCCTTACCGTTTCGCTGGAGCCTTCATGACACCAAGACGTATTTTGCTGCTCGGTTTTGCGGCCCTGCTGGCCGCCTGCAGCAGTAACGATGCCCCCAAGCAGCCGGCGGCGCCCACGACCGTGCCGGTGATCAAGACCCCGGAAGGTCCGGGACCGTTGCAAGCGCACCAGCGCGAGCTGAGCGGCCAGTTACTTGGCGTGCCGGCCGGTGCCGAGGTCGAACTGGCCATGCTGGTCATCGACGAGCGTGGCCGCCCGCAGAAACTGCTGACCAATACCCTGCTCAAGGGCAACGGCCAGTCCCTGCCCTTCCAGTTGCGCTTCAACCCGGAAGCGTTTCCGACGGATGCCAAAGTCGAACTGCGCGGCCGCGCCATTCAGTCAGGGCAGTTGATCCTGCACTTGCCGTCGCTGCGCATCGACCAGCCGGTGACTCAGGCGCTGGGGCCGTTGCAACTCGTCAAGGCACCGTGAGGGCGCTGCAACAGGCGCTGAGCGCGTTGCTCGGCGATGCGCAACTGGTCGCCACGCCCTTGCCGGACACCGAGCTGAGCCTGTGGCTGATCGACGCTGACAATATGGACCGGGCCTTCAGCCCCGAAGAAACCCGGCGCATTCTCGAAGAGCCGCCGTACTGGAGCTTCTGCTGGGCCAGCGGCCTGGCACTGGCGCGCTTTCTCGCCGCGCAGCCTGAATGGGTGGCTGGCAAGCGCGTACTGGATTTCGGTGCAGGTTCTGGCGTGGCAGCGATTGCGGCAGCCAGGGCCGGCGCGCTGGAAGTGGTGGCCTGTGACCTGGACCCACTGGCGCTGGCGGCTTGTCGGGCCAATGCGGCGCTTAATGGCGTAGAGCTGGGTTATTCGGCAGATTTCTTTGCCGAGGCCGACCGTTTCGACCTGATTCTGGTGGCCGATGTGCTCTACGACCGCGCCAACCTGCCGCTGCTCGACCAGTTTCTGAGTCGTGGCCGCGAAGCGCTGGTGGCGGACTCGCGAGTGCGTGATTTCCAGCACCCGGCGTATCGTCGGCTGGCCGGCTTGCAGGCGCTGACCTTGCCGGATCTGGCCGAGCCGTACGAGTTTCGCAGCGTGAGCCTGTATCACGCCATCCGCTAACGCCCTGCGCCGCTTTCGGCAAAGTCTTGTGACCTTTATAGTTGGCGGCATTACGATTTTGTGAGGCACACAATGAGCCAGGACACTTCCTACATCTACGACGTCACCGTCGCCACTTTCGATCAACAGGTCATCGAGAAGTCGTTCGAGCAGCCGGTGCTGGTCGATTTCTGGGCCGAGTGGTGTGCGCCGTGCAAGGTTTTGATGCCACTGCTGGCGCAGATCACCGAGAGTTATCAGGGCAACCTGATCCTGGCCAAGGTCAATTGCGATACCGAACAGGACATCGTCGCTCGTTTCGGCATCCGCAGCCTGCCGACCGTGGTGCTGTTCAAGGACGGCCAGCCGGTGGACGGTTTCGCCGGTGCCCAGCCGGAGTCGGAAGTCCGTAAGCTGCTGGAGCCGCATGTCGCACTGCCGGCCCCGGTCAGCGCCGATCCGCTCAAGCAGGCACAAACGCTGTTTGCCGAAAGCCGCTTCGCCGAAGCCGAGGCGCAGCTCAAGGCGCTGCTGAGCGAAGACAACAGCAATGCACTGGGCCTGATCCTGTATGCCCGCTGCCTGGCCGAGCGGGGCGAGCTGGGCGAAGCGCGCACCGTGCTCGATGCCGTCAAGAACGACGATGCGCACAAGGCCGAACTGGCCGGCGCCAAGGCGCAACTGACGTTTCTGGCCCAGGCGGCGCAACTGCCTGAAAGCGCAGAACTCAAAAGCCGTGTGGCGCAGAACCCGCAGGACGACGAGGCGGTTTACCAACTGGCGATTCAACAGCTGTCGCGCCAGCAGTACGAAGCGGCGCTGGACGGCCTGCTCAAGTTGTTCACACGTAATCGCAGCTACAGCGAAGGCCTGCCGCACAAAACCTTGCTGCAAGTGTTCGAACTGCTGGGCAACGATCACCCGCTGGTGACCACTTACCGGCGCAAACTTTTTGCAGCCTTGTACTAAGCGACCCAGTGATACAGCGGTGCATCGGCACCGCTTTCAACCTTGACGTTGGCGCTGTGGCGCAGGCGTACCAGCAGGCGCTTGCCGGCGGCAGCGCTGCCGGTCAGGGCTTCCAGCTGGCTCAGTAGGTCCGGGCCATTCAGGCTGCCGGCGGTTTGCAGCAGCTGTTGGGCATCCTGCCAGAGCCGGTCGTCCTGAGTGACCGGGCTGCGCGGGGCGGGCTCGGGCGGCGTTGCAGGCGCCATTTCAGGTGCTACGGCCTTGAGGCTCGCACCCAACTGTGCCCAGTCACTTTCATCCAGTTCAATGGTCAGATCGACCGGCCACTGGCCAATGCTTCCACGAATCCGCAACATGCTCTGCTCCTTTGATAATCAGGCGCCCATGCTCCCATATCTTCCGGTTGCACGCTCACGCGAGCGGTTAAGGAAGCGTTCAGAAAAAAACCGGCCTCTGGCCAGCTTATTGTTATAAGATCACATTACATTTAAAACCACCCGCCCGGAGTACGTTATGCGCCGTCTGCTGCTCGCCCTGCCTTTTGCCCTGCTGCCCCTGACCTTTGCCCAGGCGGCACCTGAGCACGATCACGACCATGATCACGAGCACGGCAGCCTGGGCGCGCATGAACACGGTGTCGGGCGTCTGGACGTGGTGCTGGAAGGCAAGACCCTGGAGATGCAATTCGAAAGCCCGGCCATGAACATTGTCGGCTTCGAGCACGAGGCCACCAGCGACGAAGACAAGGCCAAGGTCGCCAAGGCCCGTGAGCAACTGCTCAAGCCCAACACGCTGTTCAGCATTGCCGAGGCCGCGCACTGCTCGGCGCGTTCAGTGAAGCTGGAAAGCCCGCTGTTCGGCGACAAGGACGACGATCACGACCACGACGCAGCTGCCAAGGCGGGTGAGCACGAGCATGAACACAGTGAAATCCACGGCAAATACATCTTCACCTGCGACGCACCGGCCATCCTGAAAAAACTCGACCTGACCCAGATCTTCAAGACCTTCCCGGCCACCAAAAAACTGCAAGTGCAGTTGATCTCGCCGGGCGGCCAGTCGGGTGCCGAAGTGATCGCCGCCAACCCGATCGTCAAGTTCTAAGACCATGAGCCAGGCACTGATCGAGCTGTCGGACCTGCGTTTCAACTGGCCGGGCCAACCCGCGCTGCTGGATATCCCGGCGTTTCGTCTGGAAGCGGGCGAGACGCTGTTTCTCAAAGGCCCCAGCGGCAGCGGCAAGACCACCCTGCTCGGCCTGCTGGGCGGGGTGCAGACCCAGGGCAGCGGCAGCATTCGCTTGCTGGGCCAGGAACTCAAAGACCTGTCGGCCAGTGCCCGCGACCGTTTTCGGGTCGATCACACCGGCTACATCTTCCAGCAGTTCAACCTGCTGCCGTTTCTGTCGGTGCGTGAAAACGTCGAGTTGCCATGTCATTTCTCCAAGGTCCGCGCCGCGCGTGCCGGTGATCGTCATGGCTCGGTGGCAAAAGCCGCAGTCGCCCTGCTTGAGCATCTGGGCCTCAAGGACCCGGCGTTGCTGGAGCGCCGTGCTGACTCATTGTCGATCGGCCAGCAACAGCGCGTCGCTGCCGCTCGTGCCTTGATCGGCCAGCCGGAACTGGTGATCGCCGACGAGCCGACCTCGGCGCTGGACGCCGATGCCCGCGAAGCCTTTCTGCACTTGTTGTTCGCCGAATGTCGCGCCGCCGGGGCGAGCCTGCTGTTTGTCAGCCACGATCAGAGCCTGGCGCCGCTGTTCGACCGCAATCTGTCACTGGCCGAGCTCAATCGCGCCACCGTCGCCGTGGAGAATTGAGATGTATCTGTTTCGCCTGGCCATGGCCAGCCTGGCCAACCGCCGTTTCACTGCATTTCTGACCGCCTTTGCCATTGCCCTGTCGGTGTGTCTGTTGCTGGCCGTGGAGCGGGTGCGCACCGAAGCGCGGACCAGTTTCGCCAGCACCGTCAGCGGCACCGACCTGATCGTCGGCGCCCGTTCTGGCTCGGTCAACCTGCTGCTGTACTCGGTGTTTCGCATCGGCAATGCCACCAACAATATTCGCTGGGACAGCTTCGAGCACTTCGCCAATCATCGCCAGGTGAAGTGGGCCATTCCCATTTCATTGGGCGATTCACACCGCGGCTACCGGGTGATGGGCACCAACGCGTCGTACTTCGAGCATTACCGCTATGGCCGCCAGCAGCCGCTGGAGCTGGCGCAGGGCCGGCCATTCCAGAGTGATCCGTTCGAGGTGGTGCTGGGGGCCGAAGTGGCCGAGGCGCTGCATTACAAGCTCGGCGACAAGCTGGTGCTGGCCCATGGCGTGGCGGCGATCAGCCTGGTCAAGCATGACGACAAGCCGTTCACCGTGGTCGGTATCTTCAAGCGCACCGGTACGCCGGTGGACCGCACGCTGCACATCAGCCTGGGCGGCATGGAGGCGATCCATATCGACTGGCATAACGGTGCGCCAGCGCGTGGCAACGAGCGAGTCTCCGCCGATCAGGCGCGCAACATGGACCTGACGCCAACCGCCATTACGGCGGTAATGCTGGGCCTGAACAGCAAGATTTCGACCTTCGCCCTGCAACGCGAGATCAATGAATACCGGGGCGAACCGCTGCTGGCGATTCTGCCGGGTGTCGCTTTGCAAGAGCTGTGGAGCCTGATGGGCACTGCCGAGAAAGCACTGTTCGTGATTTCGCTGTTCGTAGTGCTGACAGGCCTGATCGGCATGCTCACGGCGATCCTTACCAGCCTCAACGAACGGCGCCGGGAAATGGCCATTTTGCGTTCGGTGGGCGCGCGGCCCTGGCATGTCGCCAGCCTGTTGATTCTGGAAGCCTTCGCACTGGCGTTGATCGGTGTGATTGCCGGCCTTGCGCTGTTGTATCTGGGCATCGCGGTGGCGCAAGGCTACGTGCAGTCGGAATACGGCCTGTATCTGGCGCTTTCCTGGCCGAGCCAATATGAATGGACGTTGCTTGCTGGCATTCTTGGCGCTGCGCTGGTGATGGGTGTCGTACCCGCCTGGCGCGCCTATCGACAGTCCCTGGCCGATGGGCTGTCGATTCGCTTATGAGGATGTTGACCATGGGGCGCCTGCTCTCTTTGTTGCCGGCCTTGCTGCCAGCCCTGCTGTTATGCCTGCCCTTGTCGTCCTGGGCCGCCGAGCCACGGGTGCTGACCTGGGCCGAAATGATTCCGCCGGACGCACCGGTGGTGGCGCCGGTCACCCAGCCGCTGCACGACATGTCCAAATTGTCCGACGCGCTGGCCATGGAAGCGGCACCGGCAGCCAGCCAGGTAGCGCCCGACGCGCCGGTGGTCAAGGCGCTGGACGGCAAGCAGGTGCGCCTGCCGGGCTACATCGTGCCGCTGGAAGTCAGCGAGGAAGGCCGGGTGACGGAGTTTCTGCTGGTGCCGTATTTCGGCGCCTGCATTCATGTGCCGCCACCACCGGCCAACCAGATCGTGCATGTCACCAGCGAGCTGGGCGTGAAGGTCGAAGAGCTGTACCAGCCGTACTGGATCGAAGGGCCGATGCAGGCTAAACATTCGACCAGTGAACTGGCCGAGGCCGGTTATCAAATGGTTGCCGACAAGATTTTTGTTTATGAGTTGTCGGACTCTTAAACATTCAGGGGCTTGATTGAGATTTCATTGAGCTGAGTCAAAGCCGCGTCGCAGACGCACTTTTACTATGACTCCAGCACTTTTCAATCGCTCTGGAGCCCCCATGAACAAGTCCCTGCTGTGCGCCTCGTTGTGTGCACTCGCCCTCACCGTCCCTGTCGCCGCACAGGCTTATCAGCCGGGCGACTTCATCGTGCGTGCCGGCGTGGCGCACGTCGACCCGCATGAAGACAGCGGCGAACTGCGTCTGGACGGCACGCGCGTGTCGGGTACCAAGGCGTCGGTGGACGGTGAAAACCAGCTGGGGCTGACCTTCGCCTACATGCTCAATGAACACGTTGGTATCGAACTGCTGGCCGCCACCCCGTTCAGCCACACCGTTTCGGTCAGCGGCCTGGGTGCCGGTCTTGACGGCAAACTGGCCGACATCAAGCAACTGCCGCCGACCCTGTCGCTGCAGTACTACCCGATGGCCGCCTCGTCGCCCTTGCAGCCTTATGTCGGCGTGGGCATCAACTACACCAAGTTCTTCGACACCGACCTGACCGGCAACCGCAAGGACCAGGGCTTCAGCAACCTGAAGCTCAAGGACTCGGTGGGCCTGGCCGGCCAGGTGGGCGTGGATTACCTGCTGACCGATAATTTCCTGCTCAACGCCTCGGTCTGGTACGTCGACATCGACACCAAAGCCACCGTTGATGGCCCTTCGGCGCTGAGCATCGGCAAGACCAAGGTCGATGTGGATATTGATCCGTGGGTGTACATGGTGGGGGTGGGTTACAAGTTCTGATTACACCAACGATAAAAAAGGCGCCTCAGCAATGAGGCGCCTTTTTCATTGAGCGCAGAGCCGACCAAGCGGTGCGGGACGTACACGCTCAGCGGCCCAGCAGTTTTGCCAGTCCTTCGCCCAGAGGCGTAGGGGTCTCCAGCGTGAATCGCTCCAGCAGGCGCTGGTTATTGGCGCGGGAGTGGCGGATATCGCCCTGGCGCGGCGCCTGATAGGTCACCGGTGGAAGGCTGCCGAGGACTTCTTCGAGCGTGCTCAGCAATTGGTTGAGCGAGGTGGTGCGGTTCAGACCGACGTTGATCGCGCCTTCCTGCGGTGCCGGTTGCTCCAGGGCCTGGAGCAGCAGCTTGGTCAGGTCGCCGATGTAAAAGAAGTCGCGGGTCTGTTCGCCGTCACCGAAGACAGTGATCGGCCTGCCCTGGCTTGCATAGTCGGCGAAGATGCTGATGACCCCCGAGTACGGTGAGGACGGGTCCTGGCGTGGGCCGAAGATATTGAAGAAGCGAAACACCACCGGCTCCAGGCCATGCTCGCGGCGATAGAAGTCCAGGTATTGCTCGCTGGCCAGTTTATCGACGGCATAGGGTGTCAGCGGGGATTTGGTGGTGTCTTCGCCAATCGGCTCGCCTTCACCATTGTTGCCGTACACCGCAGCGCTGGAGGCAAACAGCACGCGCTTGATGCCCGCCTGGCGCATGGCTTCGCAGACATTCAGGGTGCCGATGAAGTTGCTCTGATGCGTGTGCACCGGATCATCGACCGAGGCTTGCACCGAGGCGACGGCCGCCAGGTGCACCACGGCCTGGCAACCCTGGGCGGCACTGCTCAGCAGCGCGGCATCAGCGACATCGCCTTCGATCAGTTCGACACGCGGGTTGTCCAGCGGCAGGTTGCTGCGCTTGCCGGTGGACAGGTCGTCGACGATGCGCACCGCATAACCCTTGGCCAGCAAGGCGTCGGTCAGGTGCGAACCGATGAAGCCGGCACCGCCCGTGATCAGGATTGGAGCATCAGACATGTCGATAATACCGGTCGAGCAGAACAGGCAACCCGGCGCGCCAGGCACGCGGCTTGATGCCGAAAGTGTGGAGGATTTTCTTGCAGGCCAGTACCGCGTGCTGCGGTTCTTCGTTGGCGTCCGGCTGCGCGGCATGCGCCTGCGCCGTCGGCGATTCGATGGCCAGTTCGTGCAGCAGGCGCGCCTCGGTCAGCACAGCCTGGCCCAAAGCCAGAGGCGTGGTGGCCTCATGGCCGGCGTAATGATAGGTGCCCCACAGCGGCGCTTCGCAATCGAGCTGCTTGAGAACCGAAAGCAACACACGGGCGGCATCGTCGACTGGCGTCGGATTGCCACGCCGGTCATCGGCCAGCAGCAGCTCTTGCGGGGTTTCGGCACGCTTGAGAAAGCGTCCCAGCACGCCATCGGCGCTGTCGTCGAGCAGCCAGCCGAAGCGCACCAGTACATGCAGCGGGCAGGCCGCACGCACGCTTTGCTCGATGCGCCATAGCGCCTGGCCCCGCAGGCCCAGTGGCACCGGCTCGTCTTTTTCGCTGTAGGCGGTGGCCCGCGAGCCATCGAAAACCCGATAGCTGGAAGGCTGGATCAGCATGATGTTATGGTGCTGGCACAGTTCAGCCAGACGCTCTACAGCGCGCTCCTGAGCGTTCAGGCGCGTTTCGCTAACGGTGCCGGCCTGGAACCAGTCGAAGTAATAGGCCAGGTTGATCAAGGCATCGGGGCGGGTGTCATCGAGCAGTTGCGTGAGGCTGGCAGCGTCCCAACCATCTTGTGGCGGACGCGGCGCGAGGAAGCCAACGTCTTCCTCGGCACCCAGACGTATCAGCGCCTGCCCGAGGGCATTCCCGCCGCCCAACAGCATAAGGCGCATTCGCATAAAGTCAGCAGGCTCGGTATCGAATTCATCAGTTCATTGGAATACAAACGCCTGCAAACATATCACGTTGCCCGCGCGGGCCCAACAGTTGCACGGTGTCGGCGCCCGGCGGGCGGGCGCCCAAGGTTCAGGCCGGTGCAGGCGGCCCCTCGAGGGCTGCCGGTGGCGAGCTTGCATGGGCGGCACCCGGCTGCATGACCACCTGTGGATAAGTTTGCGCGAAGCTGACCTTCGGATGCTGGTCGACACGCTTCTTGAGCCGTTCGTTGAACGCCCGGCCAACGCTGTATTGCCCGCCCGACGAAGTGCGGAACTGCGCGGTGAGCACCACGCCGTTGAGGTCCATGCGGTCCACGCCGAACACTTCCAGCGGGCCTTGCAGGTTGTGCTTGAGCAGTATGTCTTCGCTGATCGAATGGCCGGTTTCACGAATCAGCGCCAGCGCTTCGTCGATGTCGGTGTCATAGGTGAACTGCACCGAGAAGAACGCATAGGCGAACTGGCGTGACTGGTTAGTGACTGCCTTGATCTGGCCGAACGGCACCGAGTGCACGAAGCCCTTGCCGTCACGCAGGCGCACGGTACGGATGGTCAGGCTTTCGACGGTGCCGGAATGGCCGGTACTGAGCACCACCCAGTCGCCGATCGAGAAAGTGTCTTCGATGATGATGAACAGGCCGGTGATCACGTCCTGCACCAGTTGCTGAGAACCGAAACCGATGGCCAGACCCACGACACCGGCACCGGCCAGCAGTGGCGCGACGTTGATGCCCAGGTTGGCCATGGTAGTAATCGCGCAGATCACCACCAGGATGATTTTTATCGCATTGCGCAGCAGCGGCAGAATGGTCTTGGTCCGGGTACTGGGCGCCCGCCCCGAACGCTGATTGACCGGTGGCTTGAGCGCTTCCTGAATCGCAGTGTCGAGCACCACCCACAGCAGCCAGGTGACCAGAAAGATCAGGCCGATGCTGCTCAGCGAGTCACTGATCGCCCGCCCCAGCGTGTTGCGCTGGGCGAACTCGAACAGCGAGAAGCCCCAGATTCGCCCAAGTATTTCAATGAATGCCACGGCCAGGCCAATGCGCAGGCAGGCATACAGCAGACTGAGCAGGCGCGCCTTGTAGGCATGCTGGCGGCGCCCGTCCGGATCGACCGGTTGTTTGAAAAAATGCTGGAAAACGGTGCTGAGAAACACCGTGGCAATCAGCAGCAAGGTGGTGAACAGCGCGCAGCGCAAGGTTTCCTGGCTGTCTTCGCCGGCACCGATCAGGTTGATGGCCGAGACCAGGATCATCAGCAGAATCGGCAGGTGCCACAGGTTGGAAAACACTTTGAGCGACTGTTGCAAGGCGGGCTGTTGCCGACGGCTGGTCAAGGCTCGATTGCGAATCAGGTGTGCGACCGGACGGCGCATGCGCACCACCAGCATGCAGAACACCGCCGAGGCGAACAGGCCGGTGAACACCGCCACGCTGGTGGTCACGTTACTGCCGAACTGGCGGGCAATCTGCGGGCTGGTCAGCGCATCGCTGAGGGCGGCCAGAAAGCCGATGATGAACAGCGGGCGCGGCGCGTACTGACGCAGGATATGCACGGCTGCGCGCTTGTGGCCGCCGTTGAACATGACGATGACACACAGCACCACCGAGGTCGAGACGATACCGCTGCTGGTCGCATAGGCAAAACACAGCGCCAGCGCACGGCCCACCGAAGACGGCAGCATCTGGCTGACATACAGGGTCAGCGGCAGGCAGATGATCGCGGGTACCGTAAATGGCAGGACATAGCGCAGCAATGCCTGGATACGCCCACGGGTGCTCATGAAGGCACGCTGGTTCAGACGGCCGGCAAGAAAGCGTCCGGTGAAAAAGAGCACGGCGAACGCGCCGATCCAGACCAGCGACAGCAGTAGAAAATCGCCGACCATTTCCAGCCCGGTGCGCTCGGACGGCTTGTTGACCAGGCGATTCAGCTCATTGGCGGCGCGATCGGTACGTACCCGCCAGGTGTCGACCAGATTGTCGTTAAGGTTCAGTGCCTCTTTCACATCGCCGATGCTGCTGCTCAGTGCGCCCAGCAGGCCGCCTTCAAGCAGGATTTCCGGTTGTGCGGGGTCGGCTTCTTTTTCAGCGGCGGCGTCCGGTTTGTCTTGTGCAGGTTCTTTTTTGTCTGGCGTGGCGTCTTTGTCAGACGTTTTTTCGGCAGGCCCGGAGGCGGCCTTGTCATCGGGTTTGTCGGCGGCCGCAGCCCCCATGGGCAGGGCCGGCACTTCGGCGGCCTGCAACGGCAGGCTGCCGGCAAAGGACAACATCAACACCAGAATCAGGGTTTTCAACTGAGCCGCCACGCCACTCCTCCTGTGTCGAAAAAATCAAAAGACAGGCCATTGCCCACCTGAAACTGATCCTCATTCGTGCTGCAAAGTTCGACCGGACAGCCAACAAATCGCCCGGCCTTCTGGTTCAAAAGGTGTCAGGCCCGGACAGCGCGCTCATCAGGCGCGGCATCGTGGCGATCAGACCGAGCGTTTGGCCTTGCTGCTGCAGCGCACTCAGCCGGGACCGGGCAACGGCGTTATCCACAGGACCGCCACTGGCGAATTCGATCAGGCCAACGTGATGTCCGATCCAGGCGCAAGGTGCCGAATCGGCCAGGGTTTGCAAGGCCTGAGCGTGGCGGACAGCCTGGGGAATATCGCCGACCAGCAGGCAGACTTCTGCCGCCGTGACCTGAAAGCGCAGGGCGTTATGCGCCAGGCAATCCAGCCCAAGCCAGGTCTGACCTTGCGCCAGCGCCTGACGCGCGCGGGCTTCGTCGGTGACGATCAGCGCCAGGCTGGCGCAGATCCAGGGGCCGATATAGCGTTGCAGATGAAATTGCTCGACCAGATGCGCCGCCTCGCCAATCAACGCATTGGCCTGATCTCTCTGCTGGCCTTGCAAGGCCGCCCGTGCCAGCGCTTCGAGCAACAGGGCCTCGAAACGCCGGGCGCCCAGACGGCGCGCCTGCTCCAGCGCCAGTAACAGCGATGGCTCGGCCTCTGCGGCCCGGCCCATGGCCAGCAACCCCCAGCCCAGGGTGAGGCGCGAGAACACTTCAGCGCGGTGATTGCCCAGGCGCTGACTACCGATGATCGCGGCCTCGGCATCGCTGAGTGCCTGGCGCGTCTGGCCCAGATAAAGCTGGGTAGAGGCACGCGCACTGCGGTTGCTGGCGTCGATCTGCGCCAGGCCGTGCTGCTCGCACAACTGCACGCATTGATCGAACACCTCGAAGGCGGTCTGCATGTGCCCTTGGGCATACCAGGAGTCGCCGATGCCGCTCAAGGCCCGGGCGCGGGTTTCCCGATTGTCGCCCTGCACGGCCAGTTGCAGCGCCTGCTGGTGCAGTTGCCGGCAGCGCAAATAGTCGCCGCGCGGAAAATACAGGTTGCCGTGCAGATACAACAACCGCGCCTGGGCCGCAAAGGCCTGCCGGGCCTGAGCCACGGGCATCATGCGCTCGATCAGTCGGGCCTTTTCGTCAAGGCGCTCCAGAAGATTGAGCACCGGCGCCAGTTCCAGCGCCGCCTCGATCTGTTCGTCGGGGCCATCGGCCAGGTGCAGGGCCTGTTGATAATGCGCACAGGCCTCGCTCATGCGTCCCAGCCCTGCGCAGGCCTGACCGCACAGCCAGGCCAGGGTGAAGCTGGACACTGCACGCTCGGCAAAATGCTCGCACTGACGCGCCAGCCCGAGCATGTTTTCATACTGGCACGCCTGGCGCTTGACCTGCATCGCCGCCAGCAGCGCATCGAAGGCCAGTGGGTCATCGGCGCGCAGCAAGTGCCGGGCATAGCGTACCGGATCATGATCGCGATAGACCGCCGCCACTTCCTGATGCAATTGCTCGCGCAACGAGGCCGGCAGTGCATCGTAAATGCAGTGCATGACCAGGTCGTGGACGAACATGTAATGCCCGGGTTCGACCTCACGCAGCAGGTTATGGCGCATGCCGGGGGCCGGCACATAGTCGCTTTGCCCGAGCACCCGGCGCAGCAGCGCCAGCTCGAAACGGTTGCCGAACACCGAGCCATAGCGCAGGGCGCGGCGCTGCTCGGGCATCAGCCGGTCGAAGCGGCTTTGCACCAGATGGCGCAGGCTGTCGGGAAATACCCCTTCCTGGCTGGCGAGCAACTGGGTCAGGAACAGCGGATTACCCTGGGCGCGGGTCACACAATCAGCGCGATAGTGCGGCTCGACATGGGTGAACTGCTCGGCCAGGGCCAGCGCCTCTCGCGGGCGCAGGGCTGCGATGTCGAGCACGCTCATGGGCCTCGAGCAATGCGTGCGCAGCACGCTGTCCAGCGGGTCATCTTCATGGCGTGAGGTCAGCAGCCAGACCACTGGCGCTTCGTTGGTAGCCTCAAGCAAGCGGCCCAACAGCACGAACAGCGCAGGCTCGCCCCAGTGCAGGTCTTCGAGGCACAGTAACAGCGGCTGCTGCACCGCCACGCGCAACAGTAACTCGCGCAGGGCTGCCAACAGCCCCGCATCGCGAACGTCGTTATTCATCTCGGCGTACAGGGCAAACCGCTCGCCCGTGTCGAACTGGCCCATCAGCACTTGCAGAAATACGCCTTGCTCGGCGCTCAAGTGCAGCCGGGCCAGTTCGGCCTGCAAGGCGGCGCTGTCCAGAGCGCCGGCGGCCGGTAACGCCAGCAGGCTGCGCACCAGTTGCCCAAGCGGCCAGTAGACATCGTCCATGCCGAAATCCAGCACATCGCCGCGATGACAGGTCACGCCATTTTGCCGGGCCATCTCGACGAACTCGGCCGTCAGCCGCGTCTTGCCGATGCCGGCCATGCCACGCAGGTAAACCACGTGGCCGTCCTGATACTCCAGCGTGGCTTCGATCACGCCCTTGAATTGAAGAATTTCGATGGCTCGCCCGACCAGTTCGCGCGGGGCGTTGTGTTCGCTGGTACGCGCGTGCAGGCACTGATGCCACAGGGTGTGTGGATCAACCGGGCGCTGGAATTCGAAACGCGATCCCAGTTGCTCGACCAGTTCGCCCGCCACATACACCGCAACGCTGCTGCCCGCTGACGGGGCGTCGCTGATCGACTGGCCATTGACGATCTCGATGTCATCCAGGCGCATCAGGCGCAGATAGACGGCCTGCCCGGCTTTGAACAATCCGGCACGGCACAGGGCAAGCGCACACAGCAGACCACGCTCGCTGTCACTGCGATGCGCCAGCGGCGTGCCGAAATGCGCCAGCATCGTGCCCTGCCTTGGCTCAAGCGCAACACCGCCGAATTGCCGGATGATTTGCACAGCCTCTTCACGGGTTTCAATGGCCGCACTCAGGCACAAGGCCAGGACATAGCGGATCGCATCGAGATCGGCTTCACTGGCTGGAGCGTCAGGCGCCTGAGGCCCCGGCGCTTGCGCCAGCAAGGTGTCGATGTCGACCTCGAACGCGGCTGCCAGATGGCGGGCAGTGCGATACAGCACCGGTTTGCCGGTTTCGGCGCGCTTGATCGAGGCAATCGAGACACATAAGTGGCGATTCAGGCAGGCATCGGCGAGGGTTTCCTGGCTTAGCCCCAAGGTCTTGCGCAATGCCTTGAGCCGGGTCGCATCGAGCTGCACGCGGCCATCGGCCACAACGGGCTCGGCGAGGGGCAACGAAGCGGGAAGCAAAGGATCGGAGGACACGGCACGGCCCTTTTGCGCGGGCAAAGCCGGCACGACGCTAAAGAGTGGCGATTGTACTCCAGCTGTACCCGCCCGTCCCATGGCCATCTGATACCAGACTGAGACTGCGCCACAACTCCCTGCCCGACATACTGCGCCCCAAGATCATTTCAAGCGGCAAGCGGAGAGCAGCATGAGCAATCCCCTGATCGGCAGCCTGTCGAATGTAAAAGACATCGGTGGCCTGGACCTGCTGGGGCGCGGCCTGAATCGCCTGGATTGGGCCAACAGCAACAAGGAATGCCAGAAAGTCGGGGACACGGTCAGCGACAGGCGCCTTCTGACCTGGCAGGACAACGCCTATGCGGCAGGCCAACACGTCGATTTCAGCCTGCACCCAGGCGAGGACTGGTTTGTCGTCACGTTTGACTCCATCGAGCATTACGAGCAACACCTGCGTACACACCTGACGGAACCGGGCTGTTATGGGGCTTTTTCTGCCGGTTTTAGCAGCATATTCGGTAAAAGCCCGGAAAGTTTTATCGACCAGAGCGCGGCGGTGTACAGCCATCGGGTGAGCCTGTGGCAATTGTCGCTGCTCGCCAGCCCGCAGACAGCAACCGCCACCTTCAAAGAGCGGCTCAAGCAATTGCCGCACGCATTCGACAGCACCGATCCCAAGCCTTATGTGGATTTTCTGGTGGAGTTTGGCGTCGACATCGTCACGCAAGTGATCGTCGGGGCGGCACTGAATCATGCCTTGATCGTCGACAGCAGCGAGTCGAACAGCCTGCAAGCCCGGGTCAAAGCCGAGTTTGCGACCTTTGTCGCCCCCGGCATCGACGCCTGGCTTGATTCGGCGCCCAAAGAGCCAAAGGTGGTCACACTGGAGACCACGCCGGTGTTCGGTTTTGTCGAGCCCGGCGCTACCCGCGACGCGCTGGAGCAAGCCTGCCGCTGGTACGCCGGTCATGCCGTGCAGATCGATGCGCACTGGCAGGATTCGCACATCATCATGGATCCGCCGGTGCATCGTGATGAAGTGCACGCCAGCAACGAGCCGTGCCTGCGCATCGTGCTGGTCGACGGGCAAACCAGGCAAGCCGTTGAAAGCCACCACCCGGCGCCTGCAGCAACAGCAGAAAACGATACGTTTGAGCGCTATTGGGCCGCAGTCTCCTTATTGCTGGAGCAGAAACAGCGCAGGGGCTACAAACTACTGCTGAGCACCGACCGCTGGCCACGCGACCCGCGTTACTCCCCCTCATGCCGGATGCGTGAAGCACTGCTGCAATACGGCGCACTGCCGCAAACGCTCGAGCAATGGGATCAACTGAGCAGACACATGCAGCCCTGCGCGCTGGCCGGCCTGACCTATGCGCTGGTTGGCAATGACGCCGGGCGGCGTGGCATCGACGGTGTTGCCGCAGGCTTCGGTACGCCCGGCGAGAGTCTCAAGCCGACGGTCAGGATCAGCGCCCGCTTCGCCCATGACTCGTTCGGCAGGCTGAAAGCGATCAAACAGGCCGAGACCGTGGTGGATGCCCAAACCACGCTGTATGCCATTCACAACCAGCGCGGCAACCGCCTGGCACTGGGTTGCGATCCCGAGGACAAGGGCCGTGTCAGTTTGCAGGTGCCCGACAGCAGCGACCGCCGCCAGCACTGGTACATGCCGCAACAGGAACAGCGCTATGAACTCATCCGGCGCCCGACCCTGCTGATCAACTTCGAGACCGGCGCCTGCTTGCAGGGCCAGCGCGACTGCAGCGAAAGCCGGTTGGTGCCGCTAGGGCCACGCCTGCAGGACGATGTGCTGTGGGACCTGCGCGGTGAAGACGAGAACTTCCATTTGCTGATGGTTTATTTCTATCCCGACGCACTGCACCTGGCGCAATGCGGCAGCAACTACGCAGCGGTGCGCGCCTGGCGTCAGGACGGGATGGACTGGACCCGCAAGATTCTTGTGTCCTGAAAGCACTTCTATTTACCCAATCTGGTTCAGCAACGATGACGAATTTCAATACTGTGCTGTTCATCGACGAGGGCGTCGGGCATCCGCTCGCGACCCACTATCAACCGTATCTGTATAACGACCGGGGCCAGGCCAGGCTGCACGCACACCCCACAGGCGAAGAGATCGATCTCAGCCCGCCAGTACCGGACCTGGAGTACGGCACCCATTACAGCGGCATCGCCTGGCGCGAGAAAATCGTGCCGGCGCAACGGGCACCGTACCGCATCAAGGAATTCGATTTTCACGCCAGCGAAGTGCATTACGAGGCGCTGTGGGCCACTCAGAAAACCGCCCAGGCCTTTGGCATGACCCTGCTGCGCAGCGGCGAATGCATTCACTTCCCCTACCCCAACCTGGTCAAGACACGTTGCCGGTACAGTAAATGGGCCGGGCATCAGTCGCCTTATCTGGGCGATACGCGCCTGCTCGAACTGCTGAGCTATAACCCCACCGACCTTGAGTATCACAACTTCGCGCATGTCTTTCTGTCGCAGCATGTCCACCTGCCGCTGGTGATCAGCGTCGCCCGCTGGCGGCCGTTCGTGAATGAAATCAGCCTGGCCGACCTCTGGGTCCGCCCAGGCGATGCCTTGGTGCTGCCGCCTCAGACATTCCCCGATGCCCCGCCGGCGCACGCCCCTTACACGCAAAAACGCCTGAAAGTCGTCAACCTGCACGGCAATCGCAACTCAGCCCTGGCGTGCTGGTTCAGCGATGGCGTCGACAGCCTGCAGACCGAGACCATTCTGGCCAATCACGAGACCATGGCCAGCGAGGCGTGCCGGCCGCATTACCATCAGGAGCAGACGCCGACGCGGCATGAGCGGCCGCAGGATATGTAGGTTGGTGGCGGCTTAGTCGGTGACGTGAGCGGCCTGCTTATGCCATAAGGGTGGCCAGGACGTTTTCTTGAGAGCCATCTGCATGGAACATCAACACCCGCCGGTGTGGGATTGCACGGACGAAATACCCCGGGAAGGATCCTTGGGCACTGTGCTGTATGTCGTGGCGTTGCTGCTGGCCTTGCCGGTCTACGCGCTGGTAGTGATCGTGATTGATCGGTTTTATGCTGAACCCGGCGCGATGAGTGCCTACCTGGATGTTATCGACAGCGCTATGGCCCTGATGGCGATAATGGTCGGTCCAGTATTGGCAGGTTGTTTGCTTTGGTGGCTCGCTGGCGAGCCTGAAGGGATGGGCTTCTGCTTTGACGAGCGCCAGCAACGCTTCACCTTCACCCAGCGCCGTCCTGCCCGGGCGCCTACACAAGGGTCAGTGCCGTACAGCGATATCGATCAAATCATGCCCTGCCAGATGACCGCCTTCTCCGCCATCTCTCATATTGAGGTGAGCTTCAAGGATGCCAATGGCATGCCGGTCTATCTGCGGTTCGGGATACACGTTTCAGAGAAGGACATGGCATTTCATGCAGCGTGGTTGAGAGAGTCATTTAGCGAGAGGATGCATGAGGTGCTGGATCTCGACAAATAAAAAACCCCAGGCGCAGAGCGCCTGGGGTTTTTGGGGAAACGCGTTACAGACAGGGTCTGAAACGTTTCACTCTTATGTAGGCTTAGAACGGAATATCGTCATCGAAGCTGTCGAAATCCGCTGCCGGCTGCGGTGCCGGTTTTGGCGCCGGGCGCGACTGCTGCGGCTGCTGCCCATAAGACTGCTGTGGCGATTGATCGTAAGACTGCTGCGGTGCCTGTTGTGGCGCCGGGCGCGACTGCTGTGGACGAGGCGCGGACTGGTTGTAGTTGTTGCCGCCGCCCTGGCCTTGCTGATCGCCCTGTGGACGGCCGCCCAGCAACTGCATGGTGCCCTGCATGTCGACGATGATTTCGGTGGTGTAGCGCTTGATGCCGTCTTTTTCCCACTCGCGGGTCTGCAGCTTGCCCTCGATGTAGACCTGCGAACCCTTGCGCAGGTATTCGCCAGCGATTTCAGCGACCTTGCCGAACATGGACACGCGGTGCCATTCGGTTTTCTCGACCTTCTGGCCGCTTTGCTTGTCGGTCCACTGCTCGCTGGTTGCCAGACTCAGGTTGGTCACGGCGTTGCCGTTAGGCAGGTAACGGACTTCGGGATCCTGGCCGCATGTACCGACCAATATGACTTTGTTAACCCCACGGGCCATAACGTTCTCCTAGGCTTCGCACGTTTGAGTGGCTGGATTGTTGACCAGCCTTTCGAGCGACGCACGATCCAATAGTTTTGAATCAAGTTTGATATAGATAGCTGCTTCTTCGGCCACGACCACCGCATCGGTCACACCCGGTACGGACTTCAGGCGCTCTGCCAGGCCTGTTTCGCGCTGCGCCTGGGCCGACAACGGCAGGCGCAGGCTGGTCACGTAGGGCGGTTCGCGCATGCTCAGGGCAAAGATCAGCCAGACGCCAGCCATGGCGGCGCAGCCGAGGAACACCACGTCCAGCCCGCCTTGCTGATACAGCCAGCCGCCGAGAATCCCGCCGACCGCCGACCCCAGGAATTGACTGGTGGAGTACACCCCCATCGCCGTGCCCTTGCCGCCCGCCGGTGCCACTTTGCTGATCAGTGATGGCAGCGTGGCTTCCAGCAGGTTGAACGCTGTGAAGAATACCACGCTGCCGATCACCAGAGTCCGCAGCGTGTCGCCAAAAGCCCAGAAGTATATTTCAGAGAGCATCAGCACCGCGACCGCGCCCACCAGTACCCGCTTCATGCGGCGCTTTTTCTCGCCGTAGATGATGAACGGCACCATGGCGAAGAACGACACCAGCAGCGCGGTCAGGTACACCCACCAGTGCTGCTCTTTGGGCAGACCGGCTTTTTCGACCAGCGCCAGCGGCAAGGCGACGAAACTGGACATGAGCATGGCGTGCAGCACGAAGATACCCAGGTCCAGGCGCAGCAGGTCCGGATGACGCAGCGTAGCGCCCAGCGCCTGTTTGGCGACGCCCGACTCGCGGTGCATCAGCGGACCGTTGGACTTGGGCACCACGAAGGCGACGATAACAATGCCCAGCAAGGCCATCACCCCGGTAGCCAGAAACAGCCCCGAGAGGCCGAAGGCACCGGTCAGCAACGGGCCGATGACCATGGCGATGGCGAACGACAGACCGATGGTCATGCCGATCATGGCCATGGCCTTGGTGCGGTGCTGTTCGCGGGTCAGGTCCGAGAGCAGCGCCATGACGGCCGCCGAAATTGCCCCGGCACCTTGCAGGACCCGGCCGAAAATAATGCCTTCGATCGACTGCGCATTGGCGGCCACCAGACTGCCGAGGGCAAAGATCAGCAGCCCCAGGTAGATCACCGGGCGCCGGCCGATACGGTCGGAGATGAAGCCGAGCGGAATCTGCAGGATGGCCTGGGTCAGGCCGTAGGCGCCTATGGCCAGACCGATCAGCGCGGGCGTGGCGCCGGCCAGGTCCATGCCGTAGGTCGACAGGACCGGCAGGACCATGAACATGCCAAGCATACGGAACGCGAACACCAGCGCCAGACCGCCTGCCGCGCGGGTCTCGACACCACTCATGCGTTCGCTATGGGGATCTTGCATGGAAAAACCTCGTGTGAACCGGCGGCGATTCTACCAGTCCCATCGTCATACAGCACACACGCGGCGCTTTGCCGCGTGATGTCATGGAGCCGTATACTCCGTCGTTTATGCCCGCCAAGCGAGGCCGTAGTGGACAAAATCCTGATTCGTGGGGCTCGAACCCACAACCTGAAAAATATCGACCTGACCCTTCCTCGCGACAAGCTGATCGTCATTACCGGACTTTCAGGCTCGGGCAAGTCGTCGCTGGCGTTCGATACCTTATATGCCGAAGGCCAGCGCCGCTATGTCGAGTCGCTGTCGGCCTATGCCCGGCAATTTTTGTCGATGATGGAAAAGCCCGATGTCGATACCATCGAAGGCTTGTCGCCGGCGATTTCCATCGAGCAGAAATCCACCTCGCACAACCCGCGCTCGACGGTCGGCACCATCACCGAGATCTACGACTATCTGCGCCTGTTGTATGCGCGGGTCGGTCAGCCGCGTTGCCCGGATCACGATATCCCGCTTGAGGCGCAGACCGTCAGCCAGATGGTCGATCTGGTGCTGGCGCAACCCGAAGGCCGCCGGCTGATGCTGCTGGCGCCGGTGGTGCGCGAGCGCAAGGGCGAGCACCTGTCGGTGTTCGAAGAACTGCGGGCTCAGGGCTTCGTGCGTGCGCGCATCAACGGCAAGCTGTATGAGCTGGACGAAGTGCCGAAGCTGGATAAACAGAAAAAGCACTCCATCGATGTGGTGGTCGACCGCTTCAAGGTCCGCGCCGATCTGCAGCAGCGTCTGGCCGAGTCGTTCGAGACCGCCTTGCAACTGGCCGACGGCATTGCCTGGGTCGCACCGATGGACGACGAGCCCGGCGAAGAGATGATCTTCTCGGCGCGCTTCGCCTGCCCGATCTGCGGCCATGCGATCAGCGAGCTGGAGCCCAAGCTGTTTTCGTTCAACAACCCGGCCGGCGCCTGCCCGACCTGCGATGGCCTGGGCGTGAAGCAGTTTTTCGACGTCAAGCGCCTGGTCAATGCCGAGTTGACCCTGGCTGAAGGAGCGATACGCGGCTGGGACCGGCGCAACGTGTATTACTTTCAGATGCTGGGCTCGATGTCACAGCATTACGGATTCAGCCTGGAAGTGCCGTTCAAGGAACTGCCAGCGGATATTCAGAAGGTCTTGCTCAGCGGCAGCGGCACGCACAGTGTCGAGTTCCGCTACCTCAACGACCGGGGCGATATCGTCAAGCGTTCGCACCCGTTCGAGGGCATCGTGCCGAATCTGGAGCGGCGCTACCGCGAGACCGAGTCGACCAGTGTCCGCGAAGAACTGGCCAAGCTGCTGAGCACCCAGGCATGCCCGGATTGCCGTGGCACGCGCCTGCGCCGTGAAGCACGGCATGTCTGGGTCGGTGAAAAAACCCTGCCGGCGGTCACCAGCCTGCCGATTGGCGATGCCACCGATTACTTTGCCGGCCTGACGCTGACCGGGCGCCGCGGAGAGATTGCCGCCAAGATCCTCAAGGAAATCTGCGAGCGCTTGCAGTTTCTGGTCAACGTCGGCCTCGATTATCTGACTCTCGATCGCAGTGCCGATACGCTGTCGGGCGGCGAGGCGCAGCGGATTCGTCTGGCCAGCCAGATCGGCGCCGGACTGGTGGGCGTCATGTACATCCTTGATGAGCCATCCATCGGCTTGCACCAGCGTGATAACGACCGCTTGCTGGGGACGCTGAAACACCTGCGCGATATCGGTAACACCGTGATTGTGGTCGAGCACGACGAGGACGCCATTCGCCTGGCCGACTACGTGGTGGATATCGGTCCCGGTGCCGGTGTGCATGGCGGGCAGATCGTGGCCGAGGGCACGCCTGACGAGGTCATGGTGCACCCTGACTCGCTGACCGGCAAGTACCTGTCGGGCCGGGTCAAGATTGCCGTGCCGGCCAAGCGCACGCCGCGCAACAAGAAGCTGTCGCTGACCCTCAAGGGCGCGCGTGGCAACAACCTGCGCAATGTGAACCTGGAAATCCCTATCGGCCTGCTGACCTGCGTGACCGGGGTTTCCGGGTCGGGCAAATCGACACTGATCAATAACACCCTGTTCCCGCTCAGCGCCACGGCCCTTAACGGCGCCACGACGCTGGAAGCCTCGGCGCATGACAGCATCAACGGCTTGCAGCACCTGGACAAGGTGGTGGACATCGACCAGAGTCCGATCGGTCGCACACCACGTTCCAACCCGGCGACCTATACCGGCTTGTTCACTCCGATCCGCGAGTTGTTTTCCGGGGTGCCGGAGTCGCGTTCGCGCGGTTATGGTCCAGGGCGTTTCTCGTTCAACGTCAAGGGTGGACGCTGCGAAGCGTGCCAGGGCGATGGGCTGATCAAGGTCGAGATGCACTTCTTGCCGGACATCTATGTGCCGTGCGACGTGTGCAAGAGCAAGCGTTACAACCGCGAGACGCTGGAGATCAAGTACAAGGGCAAGAACATCCACGAGGTGCTGGAAATGACCATCGAGGATGCCCGCGAGTTCTTCGAGGCGGTGCCGGCGCTGGCGCGCAAGCTGCAAACGCTGGTCGATGTCGGGCTTTCGTACATCAAGCTGGGGCAGTCGGCGACCACGCTGTCGGGTGGTGAGGCACAGCGGGTCAAGCTGTCGCGTGAGCTGTCCAAGCGTGACACCGGCAAGACCCTGTACATCCTCGACGAGCCGACTACCGGCCTGCACTTTGCCGACATCCAGCAACTGCTCGACGTGCTGCATCGTCTGCGCGACCACGGCAACACCGTGGTGGTGATCGAGCACAATCTGGATGTGATCAAGACGGCAGACTGGCTGGTGGATCTGGGTCCGGAAGGCGGTTCACGCGGTGGGCAGATCATTGCGGTCGGCACGCCTGAGCAGGTGGCCGAAATGGAGCAGTCATATACCGGGCATTACCTGAAACCGCTGCTGGAGCGCGATCGGGATAGAGGATAGCTGCAAGTTTCAAGCTGCAAGCAAAAGCAGACAGTGCCCGCTTTAGCTTGCAGCTTGCAGCTTAGAACTGCGACTGCAGGTAGTTCTGCAGGCCGATGGACTTGATCAGGCCCATCTGCTGTTCCAGCCAGTAGGTGTGATCTTCTTCGGTGTCGGCCAGTTGGGCACGCAGGATGTCGCGGCTGATGTAGTCGCCATGTTGCTCGCACAGGGCGATGCCTTTGCACAGCGCGGCGCGGACCTTGTATTCCAGGCGCAGGTCGCTGGCGAGCATCTCCGGCACGGTAGTGCCGACGTCCAGGTCATCCGGGCGCATGCGTGGAGTGCCTTCGAGCATCAGAATACGGCGGATCAACGCATCGGCGTGTTGGCCTTCTTCTTCCATTTCATGGTTGATGCGCTCGTAGAGCTTGGCGAAACCCCAGTCTTCATACATGCGCGAATGGATGAAATATTGGTCGCGGGCGGCGAGCTCGCCTGTGAGCAACGTGTTGAGATAATCGATTACGTCTGGGTGGCCTTGCATCGCCGTCCATCTCCTGCTGAAAGGCTGTATTTTGAACCAAGGCGTGCCCAAGGTCACGACCGTTGACGCAATAATTCGATAAAAAGCAGCGAAAATCGGGCATCCAGATGCGAAAAACCGCCCAAATGCGGGCGGTTCTGTTTATCACTACGACTTAGCTCAAGGTTACGCCCAGCGCTTTGGCAACGCCTTCACCGTAAGCGGCATCAGCCTTGTAAAAGTGCTGCAATTGACGCTGCACCACATCGCTGCTGACACCGGCCATGGCACCGGCAATGTTGTTGATCAACAGGGCCTTCTGGTCGCCGCTCATCAGGTTGAACAACTTGCCGGCATGGCTGTAGTAGTCAGTGTCTTCACGGTGATCGTGACGATCGGCCGTGCCACTGAGCGCCAGTGCCGGTTCGGCGTAGCGAGGTGCTTGCTTGGGCGCGTCGCTGTAGCTGTTAGGCTCGTAGTTGGGCGCGGCACCACCGTTGGTGCCCAGGGCCATCGCGCCATCACGCTGGTAGGTGTGCACAGGGCTTTGCGAGGCGTTGATTGGCAGGTGCTGGTGGTTGGTGCCTACACGGTAGCGATGCGCATCGGCATAGGCGAATACACGGCCTTGCAGCATGCGGTCTGGCGACAGGCCAACACCTGGCACCATGTTGCTCGGGCCGAACGCCGCTTGCTCGACTTCGGCAAAGTAGTTGAGCGGGTTGCGGTTGAGTTCCAGTTCGCCCACTTCGATCAGCGGAAATTCTTTCTGCGACCAGGTCTTGGTCACATCGAAAGGGTTCTCGTAGTGATTGGCGGCCTGCTCTTCAGTCATGATCTGAATGCACACCTGCCATTTCGGGAAGTCGCCGCGCTCAATGGCGCCGAACAGGTCACGCTGAGCGTAATCAGGATCAGTACCGGCGATACGTGCAGCTTCTGCTGGCGGCAGGTTCTTGATGCCTTGCCTGGTCTTGTAGTGCCACTTGACCCAATGACGCTCACCGGCCTCGTTGATCAGGCTGTAGGTGTGGCTGCCGAAGCCATGCATGTGCCGATAGCCGTCGGGGATGCCACGGTCGGAGAACAGGATGGTGACTTGGTGCAATGCTTCAGGCGAGTGCGACCAGAAGTCCCACATCATCTGGGCACTTTTCAGGTTGCTTTGCGGCAGACGCTTCTGGGTGTGGATAAAGTCAGGGAATTTCAGCGGATCGCGAATGAAGAACACCGGCGTGTTGTTGCCGACGATGTCCCAATTGCCTTCTTCGGTGTAGAACTTGATGGCGAAACCACGTGGGTCGCGCTCGGTGTCTGCCGAGCCACGCTCGCCACCCACGGTCGAGAAGCGCAGAAAAATCGGCGTCTGTTTGCCAACCGACCCGAACAGCTTCGCGTAGCTGTATTGAGTGATGTCGCGGGTGACCGTGAAGGTGCCGTGGGCACCTGAACCCTTGGCGTGTACACGACGCTCAGGGATGTTCTCGCGGTTGAAATGGGCGAGCTTCTCGATCAGGTGAAAATCTTCAAGCAACAAGGGACCACGAGGGCCTGCCGAGCGGGAGTTCTGGTTGTCGGCAACGGGAGCGCCACTGGCGGTTGTAAGCGTTCTGCTCTGGCTCATCTAATTATCTTCCTCAGGCTTGGTGCAGCCGGCTAATGGCTTGAGGGGGAGTATTATCCAGAATCTTTACAACCGTAAATTGATTGATTGTTAAACGTTGATAGGAATTGCCAATGCAAACGCCAGACAACAAAAAACCGGGCGCAAGGCCCGGTTTCTTGTGATCAGACTGACGTCTTATTCAGCAGCTTCTACAGCGCCGCCGACAGGACGATCAACCAGCTCGACGTACGCCATTGGCGCGTTGTCGCCAGCGCGGAAACCGCACTTCAGGATGCGCAGGTAGCCGCCCTGACGGGTGGCGTAGCGCTTGCCCAGATCGTTGAACAGTTTGCCAACCATTTCTTTCGAACGAGTACGGTCGAAAGCCAAACGGCGGTTAGCAACGCTGTCTACCTTGGCCAGGGTGATCAGCGGCTCGGCAACGCGGCGCAGTTCCTTGGCTTTCGGCAGGGTAGTCTTGATCAGCTCGTGCTCGAACAGCGACACCGCCATGTTCTGGAACATGGCTTTGCGGTGGGAGCTGGTGCGGCTCAGGTGACGTCCACTTTTACGATGACGCATGGTTCATTCCTTACCAAACTCTCGTTCGGTGATTACGACGATCAGGCCGTGGCCTTGTCGTCCTTCTTAAGACTTGCCGGCGGCCAGTTGTCGAGGCGCATGCCGAGTGACAGACCACGGGAGGCCAATACGTCCTTGATCTCGGTCAGGGACTTCTTGCCCAGGTTCGGAGTTTTCAACAGCTCTACTTCGGTGCGCTGAATCAGGTCGCCGATGTAGTAGATGTTCTCCGCCTTCAGGCAGTTGGCCGAACGTACAGTCAGTTCCAAATCGTCAACCGGACGAAGCAGGATCGGATCGATCTCGTCTTCCTGTTCGACTACCACTGGCTCACTGTCACCTTTGAGGTCGACGAACGCAGCCAACTGCTGTTGCAGAATGGTTGCAGCGCGGCGAATAGCCTCTTCAGGATCCAGAGTACCGTTGGTTTCCAGATCAATAACCAGTTTGTCCAGGTTGGTGCGCTGCTCGACACGGGCGTTTTCCACCACGTAGGCGATACGACGTACCGGGCTGAACGAAGAGTCAAGCTGCAAGCGACCAATGCTGCGGCTTTCGTCTTCATCGCTTTGACGCGAGTCTGCTGGCTCATAACCACGACCACGAGCTACGGTGAGCTTCATGTTCAGGACGCCATTGGACGCCAGGTTAGCGATTACGTGATCGGGGTTGACGATCTCGACATCGTGATCCAGCTGAATATCGGCAGCGGTAACCACCCCCGAACCCTTTTTAGACAAGGTCAGCGTAACTTCGTCTCGACCGTGCAGCTTGATAGCCAGGCCCTTGAGGTTCAACAGGATTTCAATGACATCTTCCTGTACACCTTCGATCGCGCTGTACTCGTGGAGTACACCGTCGATCTCGGCCTCGACTACTGCACAGCCGGGCATGGAGGACAACAGAATGCGACGCAGCGCGTTGCCCAGGGTGTGGCCGAAGCCACGCTCGAGAGGCTCGAGCGTGATTTTGGCGCGGGTTGGACTGACAACCTGCACATCAATATGGCGGGGTGTCAGGAACTCATTTACCGAACTCTGCATGGATGCACCTATTTTCTAGCCCTTACTTGGAGTAGAGCTCGACAATCAGGCTTTCGTTGATGTCGGCGGATAGATCACTGCGAGCAGGAACGCTTTTGAAAACGCCCGATTTCTTCTCAGTGTCTACGTCTACCCATTCTACGCGGCCACGTTGGGCACACAGATCCAGAGCCTGGACAATACGCAGTTGGTTCTTAGCTTTTTCACGCACAGCAACGACGTCGCCAGCACGTACCTGATACGACGGTACGTTAACGGTCTGACCGTTTACGCTGATGGACTTGTGCGAAACCAGTTGACGGGATTCGGCACGCGTCGAGCCGAAGCCCATGCGATATACGACGTTGTCCAGACGGCATTCGAGCAGTTGCAGCAGGTTCTCACCGGTTGCACCTTTCTTGCTCGCGGCTTGCTTGTAGTAGCCGCTGAACTGACGCTCGAGAACACCGTAGATACGACGTACTTTTTGCTTTTCACGCAGCTGGGTGCCGTAATCGGACTGACGACCGCGGCGCTGACCGTGGATGCCTGGAGCTGCTTCGATGTTGCACTTGGACTCGAGTGCGCGAACACCGCTCTTCAGAAAAAGATCGGTGCCTTCACGGCGAGCAAGTTTGCATTTTGGACCAATGTAACGAGCCATTTCTTACAGTCTCCTGGATTACACGCGGCGCTTCTTCGGCGGACGGCACCCGTTGTGCGGGATTGGCGTCACGTCGGTGATGCTGGCGATCTTATAGCCACAACCATTCAAAGCACGAACGGCGGACTCGCGACCTGGGCCTGGACCCTTGACGTTAACGTCGAGGTTCTTCAGACCGTACTCCAGCGCGGCTTGACCAGCACGCTCGGCGGCTACTTGAGCTGCGAACGGGGTGGACTTACGCGAACCACGGAAACCCGAACCGCCGGAGGTAGCCCAGGACAGCGCGTTACCTTGACGATCGGTGATGGTGACGATGGTGTTGTTAAAAGACGCGTGGATGTGGGCGATGCCATCAACCACTGTCTTTTTGACTTTCTTACGAGGACGAGCAGCAGGTTTTGCCATGACTATATTCCTGTCGAAACGCTGGAGCGATTACTTGCGGATCGGCTTGCGCGGACCTTTGCGAGTACGTGCGTTGGTCTTGGTACGCTGACCGCGTACTGGCAGACCGCGACGATGACGCAGACCGCGGTAGCAGCCCAGGTCCATCAAGCGTTTGATCTTCATATTGATTTCGCGACGCAGGTCACCTTCAGTGGTGATCTTCGCCACTTCGCCACGCAGCTGTTCGATCTGCTCGTCGCTCAGATCCTTGATCTTTGCGGCCGGGTTTACCCCGGTAACTGCACAGATTTTCTGTGCAGTGGTGCGACCAACACCGTAGATGTAGGTCAGCGAGATAACAGTATGCTTGTTATCCGGAATGTTAACGCCTGCAATACGGGCCATTCAGTGGAACTCCAGTTGACAGCTACCTACGCCCCGGAAGCCAAGAAATAGGGCGCGAGATAATATCGCTGTAGTAACAAATAATCAACCCAGCAGCGCACTAGCTGCTGGGCTTAAACACAGCTCACAATCAGCCTTGGCGCTGCTTATGACGTGGTTCCGCGCTGCAAATTACTCGAACGACACCTTCGCGGCGAATAATCTTGCAGTTGCGGCACAGCTTTTTCACCGATGCACGAACTTTCATCACCAACTCCTCGAACCTTATGGGTCTCTCAGCGCAGCATGTTGCTGCCGCCGTAGCCCTTCAGGTTGGCTTTCTTCATCAGGGATTCATACTGGTGCGAAACGAGGTGCGATTGTACTTGCGACATGAAGTCCATCACAACCACGACCACGATCAGCAACGAGGTCCCGCCAAGGTAGAACGGAACGTTGGCTGCGACCACCAGGAACTGGGGAAGCAGACACACCGCCGTCATATAGAGAGCACCGAACAGGGTCAAACGGGTCAACACGCCATCAATGTAGCGGGCCGACTGTTCGCCTGGACGGATACCCGGAATAAAGGCACCGGACTTTTTCAGGTTTTCCGCTACGTCTTTCGGATTGAACATCAACGCCGTATAGAAGAAGCAGAAGAAAATGATCCCTGCACTAAACAGCAGAATGTTCAACGGCTGACCAGGAGCGATCGACTGCGAGATATCCTGCAGCCAGCCCATACCTTCGGACTGACCAAACCAGGAACCCAGCGAAGCCGGGAACAGCAAAATGCTGCTTGCGAAAATGGCCGGAATAACGCCCGCCATATTCACTTTCAACGGCAAGTGGCTGGTCTGCGCAGCAAAAACCTTACGGCCCTGCTGACGCTTGGCGTAGTGCACAGCAATACGACGCTGACCACGCTCAATGAACACCACGAAACCGATGATCGCTACAGCCAGCAACCCGATGGCGACCAACGCGAAAATGTTGATATCGCCCTGACGTGCAGACTCGAAAGACTGCCCGATCGCCCTCGGAAGACCGGCAACAATACCTGCGAAGATCAACATCGAGATACCGTTGCCAACACCGCGCTCGGTAATCTGCTCACCCAGCCACATCATGAACATCGCCCCCGCCACAAAGGTGGTGACGGCCACGAAGTGGAAGCCGAAGTCTGCAGAGAACGCAACGCCCTGACCCGCCAGGCCGACGGACATGCCGACAGCTTGAACCAGGGCCAGGATGACGGTGAGATAGCGGGTGTATTGGCTGATCTTGCGACGACCAGCCTCACCTTCCTTCTTCAACTGCTCCAGTTGCGGACTGACGGCGGTCATCAGCTGCATGATGATCGATGCCGAGATATACGGCATGATCCCCAGTGCAAAGATGCTCATCCGTTCCAGTGCGCCACCGGAAAACATGTTGAACAAGCTAAGAATGGTCCCCTCATTCTGTCGAAACAGTTCGGCCAGCCGGTCCGGGTTGATACCTGGCACTGGGATATGCGCACCGATCCGATAGACGATAATCGCCAGGAACAGGAAACGCAGTCGAGCCCAGAGTTCGGACAACCCGCCTTTGCTGAGCGCTGAGAGAGCACCTTGCTTAGCCATTTATTCCTCGAACTTGCCGCCAGCTGCTTCGATAGCCGCACGTGCACCTTTGGTGACGGCGATACCCTTGATGGTGACAGCGCGAGTCACTTCGCCCGACAGCATGATTTTCACACGCTGAACGTTCTGGTTGATCACGTTGGCATCTTTCAAGGTCTGCACAGTAACGATGTCGCCTTCCACTTTGGCCAGCTCGGACAGACGCACTTCAGCGCGGTCCATGGCTTTCAGGGAAACGAAACCGAACTTCGGCAGACGACGATGCAGAGGCTGTTGACCACCCTCAAAGCCCGGAGCGATGGTGCCACCGGAGCGGGAGGTTTGACCTTTGTGGCCACGGCCACCGGTCTTGCCCAAACCGCTACCGATACCACGGCCCGGACGATGCTTCTCTGGGCGCGAACCCGGAGCAGGACTCAGATCATTGAGTTTCATCGATTAACCCTCGACGCGCAGCAGGTAGTAAGCCTTGTTGATCATCCCGCGATTTTCGGGAGTATCAAGGACTTCTACGGTGTGACCGATGCGACGCAGACCCAGACCCTTAACGCACAGTTTGTGGTTAGGGAGACGGCCGGCGGTGCTTTTGATCAGCGTTACTTTAACGGTAGCCATGATCAGACGATCTCCTCAACACGCTTGCCACGCTTGGCAGCAATGGACTCAGGAGACTGCATGCTCTTCAGACCCTTGAAAGTGGCGTGAACCACGTTTACAGGGTTAGTCGAACCGTAGCACTTGGCCAGAACGTTCTGGACACCAGCGACTTCCAGTACGGCACGCATCGCGCCACCGGCGATGATACCGGTACCTTCGGAAGCAGGCTGCATGTACACCTTCGAAGCGCCGTGAGCGGACTTGATAGCGTACTGCAGAGTGGTGCCGTCCAGATCAACCTGGATCATGTTGCGACGAGCAGCTTCCATAGCTTTCTGGATAGCAGCAGGTACTTCGCGGGATTTGCCGCGACCGAAGCCAACACGGCCTTTGCCATCACCTACCACGGTCAACGCGGTAAAGGTGAAGATACGACCGCCTTTGACGGTCTTGGCAACGCGGTTAACCTGGACGAGCTTCTCGATGTAGCCTTCGTCGCGTTTTTGGTCGTTATTTGCCATAACTTAGAACTCCAGCCCGCCTTCACGAGCAGCATCAGCCAGCGCTTTGACACGGCCGTGGTACTTGAAGCCAGAACGGTCGAAAGCAACTTGCGATACGCCAGCGGCCTTAGCACGCTCGGCAACCAACTTGCCAACCTTAGTGGCCGCCTCGATGTTGCCAGTGGCAGCATCACGCAGTTCTTTGTCCAAAGTCGAAGCGCTTGCCAGGACTTTGTTGCCGTCGGCCGAGATGACCTGGGCATAAATATGCTGCGAAGAGCGGTACACGCAGAGGCGCACGACTTCGAGTTCGTGCATTTTCAGGCGTGCTTTGCGAGCGCGACGCAGTCGGGTAACTTTTTTGACGGTCATTTGCTATGCCCTACTTCTTCTTGGCTTCTTTACGACGGACGACTTCGTCCGCGTAACGCACACCTTTGCCTTTGTACGGCTCAGGACGGCGGAAGTCGCGGATCTCAGCGGCCACTTGACCAACCAACTGCTTGTCGATACCACGAATAAAGATATCGGTCTGGCTGGGGGTCTCAGCGGTGATGCCATTTGGCAGTTCGTAATCCACCGGGTGCGAGAAGCCAAGTGCCAGGTTCAGGACCGAGCCTTTAACTTGCGCCTTGTAACCAACACCGACCAGCTGGAGCTTGCGCTCGAAGCCTTGGCTTACGCCTTGGACCATGTTGTTGACCAGGGCACGGGTGGTACCGGCCATTGCGCGAGTTTGTTGGTCGCCGTTGCGAGCAGCAAAACGCAGCTCACCGGACTCTTCAACAATTTCAACGGACGAATGGACGTTCAGTTCAAGAGTACCCTTGGCACCCTTCACCGAAAGCTGCTGACCGACGAGTTTGACTTCGACGCCCGATGGCAGCTTGACGGGGTTCTTAGCTACGCGTGACATACCTATCCCCCCCTTAGAACACAGTGCAAAGCACTTCGCCACCGACACCGGCAGCGCGTGCAGCACGATCCGTCATCACACCTTTGTTGGTGGAGACGATAGACACACCGAGACCGCCACGAACTTTTGGCAGATCGTCGGAGGACTTGTACTGACGCAGGCCTGGACGGCTGACGCGTTTGACTTCTTCGATGACTGGACGGCCCTCGAAGTACTTCAGTTCAATAGACAGCGAAGGCTTGACTTCGCCGCTGACCTGGTAATCCGCAATGTAACCTTCGTCCTTCAGGACTTTGGCTACAGCCACCTTCAATGTGGAGGATGGCATGCTTACAACGGGCTTTTCGGCCATCTGGGCATTACGGATACGAGTTAGCATGTCCGCTAACGGGTCCTGCATACTCATGGGCTAGACGCTCCTGATACAAATAAAATTAGCCTCGCGGCTACAGCATATCGCCGAGCAACTCCGGTCATGGAAACACGGGCTCAGGCGAGCCGGCAATTCTAGACCTACGCCAGAAATGAATCAAGCCCCAAAAGGGGCTTGATTCAGTCTCGAGCTTCGCGCTGACCGACGGTTTGATCCGCCGGCCTGACGATACGAGAAAGGTATTACCAGCTGGCTTTAACCAGACCTGGTACGTCACCACGCATTGCAGCTTGACGCAACATGTTACGGCCGAGGCCGAACTTGCGGTAAACGCCGTGCGGACGACCAGTCAGGCGGCAACGGTTACGCAGGCGCGAAGCGCTTGCGTCACGTGGTTGCTTCTGCAGAGCTACGGTCGCTTCCCAACGTGCTTCTGGACTTGCGTTCAGATCCACGATGATTGCTTTCAGCTCGGCACGCTTCTTGGCGTACTTGGCAACGGTGAGCTGACGCTTCAGCTCACGGTTTTTCATGCTCGTCTTGGCCATTAGTCCTACTCCAATCAGTTGCGGAACGGGAATTTGAAAGCACGCAGCAGAGCGCGGCCTTCTTCATCGTTCTTGGCAGTGGTGGTCAGGGTAATGTCCAGACCGCGCAGAGCATCGATCTTGTCGTAATCGATTTCCGGGAAAATGATCTGCTCTTTCACGCCCATGCTGTAGTTGCCACGACCATCGAAGGACTTGGCATTCAGGCCGCGGAAGTCGCGAACCCGAGGCAGGGAGATCGACAGCAGACGATCCAGGAATTCGTACATACGATCACGACGCAGAGTGACCTTGACGCCAATCGGCCATCCTTCACGGACTTTGAAGCCCGCGATGGATTTACGAGCGTAAGTCACAATGGCCTTCTGACCGGTGATCTTTTCCAGATCAGCCACAGCGTGTTCGATGACTTTTTTGTCGCCGATCGCTTCGCCCAGACCCATGTTCAGGGTGATTTTGGTAACGCGCGGAACTTCCATCACGTTCGCCAGCTTAAGATCTTCCTTAAGCTTGGGAGCGATTTCCTTCCGATAAATCTCTTTCAGTCGTGCCATGGTCTTCTACCTAGCAGTGTTCAAGCATCAACCGCTTTTTGGGTCGACTTGAAGACACGAATTTTTTTGCCTTCTTCAACTTTGAAGCCTACGCGATCAGCCTTGCTGGTTTCGCTGTTGAAAATGGCTACGTTAGAAGCGTGCAGTGGCGCTTCTTTCTCGACGATACCGCCCTGTACGCCCGACATCGGGTTAGGCTTGGTATGACGCTTGACCAGGTTGATCCCACCAACGACCAGACGGTCGTCAGCGAGCACCTTCAGCACCTTACCGCGCTTACCTTTGTCTTTGCCGGCGATCACGATGATCTCGTCGTCACGACGAATCTTTTGCATGTCGGATCTCCTTACAGCACTTCAGGGGCGAGCGAGACGATCTTCATGAACTTCTCACCGCGAAGTTCACGAGTCACTGGCCCAAAGATACGGGTACCGATCGGCTCTTGCTTGTTGTTCAGCAGAACAGCAGCGTTACCATCGAAGCGAATGATCGAACCGTCGGCACGGCGAACGCCGTGACGGGTACGGACTACAACAGCAGTCATTACCTGGCCTTTCTTCACTTTACCGCGAGGAATTGCTTCCTTGACGGTTACTTTGATGATGTCACCGATACCAGCGTAACGACGATGGGAACCACCGAGCACCTTGATGCACATCACACGGCGAGCGCCACTGTTGTCGGCCACATCGAGCATGGATTGAGTCTGAATCATAAAATTTCTCCGACCCCTAGCCCTTAGACTTCCACAGCGCGTTCGAGGATCTCAACCAGCGCCCAGGACTTGGTCTTGGCTACCGGACGAGTTTCACGAATCGTGACCTTGTCGCCGATATGGCACTGATTGGTTTCGTCGTGCGCGTGCAGCTTAGTCGAACGCTTAACGTATTTACCGTAGATCGGGTGCTTTACGCGACGCTCGATCAGTACGGTGATGGTCTTGTCCATTTTGTCACTGACGACACGGCCGGTCAGCGTACGGACGGTTTTTTCAGCTTCAGCCATGATCACTTACCTGCCTGCTGGTTGAGCACAGTTTTCACGCGAGCGATGTCACGCTTAACTTGCGAGAGCAGGTGCGACTGCCCCAACTGACCAGTTGCTTTCTGCATACGCAGATTGAACTGGTCGCGCAGCAGGCCGAGCAATTGCTCATTCAGCTGCTGTGCTGATTTCTCACGAAGTTCATTCGCTTTCATCACATCACCGTCCGTTTAACAAAGGAGGTGGCGAGTGGCAGCTTTGCAGCAGCCAGGGCAAAAGCCTCACGCGCCAACTCTTCAGAAACACCCTCGATCTCGTACAGGACTTTGCCTGGCTGGATCTGGGCAACCCAGTATTCTACCGAACCCTTACCTTTACCCATCCGCACTTCAAGAGGCTTCTTGGTTACAGGCTTGTCCGGGAATACACGGATCCAGATCTTGCCGCCACGTTTTACGTGACGGGTCAGGGCACGACGTGCCGACTCGATCTGACGGGCGGTGAGACGACCGCGGGCAACAGCTTTCAGCGCGAATTCGCCGAAGCTGACCTTGCTACCGCGCAGTGCCAGACCACGGTTGTGGCCAGTCATCTGCTTGCGGAACTTCGTACGCTTTGGTTGCAACATTTGGCGTACCCCTTACTTGGCAGCTTTTTTACGAGGCGCTGGTGCTTGAGGTTTCAGCTCTTCCTGGCGACCACCAATTACTTCGCCTTTGAAGATCCAAACCTTTACACCGATCACACCGTAAGTGGTGTGAGCTTCGTAAGTGGCATAGTCGATGTCGGCACGCAGGGTGTGCAGTGGCACACGCCCTTCGCGATACCATTCAGTACGTGCGATTTCAGCACCGCCGAGACGACCGCTCACCTGGATTTTGATGCCTTTGGCACCAATGCGGATGGCGTTCTGTACGGCGCGCTTCATGGCGCGACGGAACATCACACGACGCTCCAGCTGCTGAGCAACGCTCTGGGCAACCAGCATACCGTCGAGTTCCGGCTTGCGGATCTCTTCGATATTGATGTGCACGGGCACACCCATTTGCTTGGTCAGGTCCTGACGCAGTTTTTCAACATCCTCACCCTTCTTGCCGATCACGATGCCGGGACGAGCGGTGTGGATGGTGATGCGTGCTGTCTGAGCCGGACGATGGATATCGATACGGCTTACGGACGCGCTTTTTAGTTTGTCCTGGAGGTACTCACGCACTTTCAGATCTGCCAACAGGTAGTCTGCATAAGTGCGGCCGTCTGCGTACCAGACGGAGGTGTGCTCCTTGACGATTCCCAGGCGAATGCCAATGGGATGTACTTTCTGACCCATCTCTTCGACTCCGTTACTTGTCAGCAACCTTGACAGTGATATGGCAAGACCGCTTGACGATGCGATCAGCACGGCCTTTGGCACGTGGCATGATGCGCTTCAGCGAACGCCCTTCGTTGACGAAAACAGTGGAGACCTTCAGGTCATCAACGTCTGCGCCTTCGTTATGCTCGGCGTTGGCTACGGCCGACTCCAGCAATTTCTTCAGGATCTCGGCAGCTTTTTTGCTGCTGAAAGCCAACAGGTTGAGCGCCTCGCCCACCTTCTTCCCGCGGATCTGGTCGGCGACCAAGCGGGCTTTCTGGGCGGAGATTCGAGCGCCCGACAACTTAGCGGCTACTTCCATCGTTCCTTACCCCTTAACGCTTGGCTTTCTTGTCTGCTACGTGCCCGCGATAAGTACGGGTACCGGCAAACTCGCCCAGTTTATGGCCAACCATGTCTTCACTTACCAGAACCGGTACGTGCAGGCGGCCGTTGTGTACTGCGATGGTCAGACCGACCATTTGTGGCAGGATGATCGAACGACGAGACCAGGTCTTAACTGGTTTGCGATCGTTCTTCTCCGCCGCCACTTCGATCTTCTTCAGTAGGTGAAGATCAATAAAAGGACCTTTTTTCAGAGAACGTGGCACTGTCGTATCCCTCTATTTACTTGCGACGACGGACGATCATTTTGTCGGTACGCTTATTACCACGAGTCTTCGCACCCTTGGTTGGGAAGCCCCATGGCGATACCGGATGACGACCACCGGAGGTACGACCTTCACCACCACCATGTGGGTGGTCAACCGGGTTCATGGCAACACCACGAACGGTTGGGCGAACGCCACGCCAGCGTTTGGCACCAGCTTTACCCAGCGAACGCAGGCTGTGCTCGGAGTTCGAGACTTCACCCAGCGTTGCACGGCATTCAGCCAGAACTTTACGCATTTCGCCGGAGCGAAGACGCAGAGTAACGTAGACACCTTCACGAGCGACCAGCTGAGCCGAAGCACCAGCGGAACGTGCGATCTGAGCGCCTTTACCAGGCTTGAGCTCGATAGCGTGAATGGTGCTACCTACCGGGATGCTACGAAGCTGCAGAGTGTTACCAGGCTTGATTGGAGCCAGGGCACCCGAGATCAGCTGGTCGCCGGCACTCACGCCTTTAGGGGCGATGATGTAGCGACGCTCGCCGTCTGCATAACGCAGCAGGGCAATGTGAGCAGTACGGTTTGGATCGTATTCGATACGCTCAACGATGGCAGCGATGCCATCCTTGTCGTTGCGACGGAAGTCGACCAGACGGTAATGCTGCTTGTGACCACCACCGATGTGACGAGTAGTGATACGACCATTGTTGTTACGACCACCAGACTTCGATTTTTTCTCGAGCAGCGGTGCGTGAGGAGCGCCTTTATGCAGCTCCTTGTTGACCACCTTGACCACAAAACGGCGGCCAGGGGAAGTCGGTTTGCATTTAACGATTGCCATGATGCACCCCTTCCTTACTCAGCACTGCTGCTGAAATCGAGATCTTGGCCTGGCTGAAGGGAGATTACTGCCTTCTTCCAGTCATTACGCTTGCCCAGACCGCGAGCAGTACGCTTTGTCTTACCCAGAACATTCAGGGTAGTGACGCGTTCTACCTTCACGCTGAACAGCGCTTCGACAGCCTTCTTGATTTCAAGCTTGGTTGCGTCGGTCGCCACCTTGAATACGAACTGACCTTTTTTGTCAGCCAGAACTGTGGCCTTCTCGGAAACATGCGGGCCAAGCAGAACTTTAAATACGCGTTCCTGGTTCATCCCAGCAGCTCCTCGAATTTCTTCACGGCCGACACGGTAATCAGAACCTTGTCGTATGCGATCAGACTGACCGGATCGGAACCCTGGACGTCACGTACATCGACGTGCGGCAGGTTACGAGCAGCCAGGTACAGATTCTGGTCAACGGCATCAGACACGATCAGAACGTCGGTCAGACCCATGTCGTTCAGCTTGCCCAGCAGGTCTTTGGTTTTCGGCGCTTCAACAGAGAAGTCCTGAACCACAACCAGGCGATCAGTACGTACCAGCTCGGCGAGGATGGAGCGCAGTGCTGCGCGATACATCTTCTTGTTGAGCTTTTGCGAGTGATCCTGAGGACGCGCTGCAAAAGTGGTACCGCCGCCGCGCCAGATTGGGCTACGGATAGTACCGGCACGAGCACGGCCAGTACCTTTCTGACGCCAAGGGCGCTTACCGCCACCGGATACGTCGGAACGGGTCTTTTGCTGTTTGCTGCCCTGACGACCGCCAGCCATGTAGGCCACGACTGCCTGGTGCACCAGCGTCTCGTTGAATTCGCCGCCAAATGTCAGTTCGGAAACTTCGATTGCCTGAGCGTCATTTACGTTTAATTGCATGTCAGCTTCCCCTTAACCGCGAGCCTTGGCTGCTGGACGTACAACCAGATTGCCGCCAGTAGCGCCAGGAACGGCACCCTTGACCAGCAGCAGGTTGCGTTCAGCGTCCACGCGCACTACTTCGAGGGACTGCACGGTCACGCGCTCAGCGCCCATATGACCGGACATTTTTTTGCCCTTGAATACACGACCAGGAGTCTGGCACTGGCCGATAGAGCCCGGGACACGGTGGGAAACCGAGTTACCGTGGGTGTTATCTTGGCCGCGGAAATTCCAGCGCTTGATAGTACCCGCGAAGCCTTTACCCTTGGACTGACCGGTAACGTCTACCAGTTGGCCTGCGGCAAAGATTTCGGCATTGATCAGATCGCCAGCCTTGTATTCGCCTTCTTCAAGACGGAATTCCAGGACGGTACGACCTGCAGCAACGTTAGCCTTGGCGAAGTGACCCGCCTGAGCTGCGGTCACACGCGAAGCACGACGCTCGCCGACAGTGACTTGCACTGCACGATAGCCATCGGTTTCTTCGGTTTTGAACTGAGTGACGCGATTCGGCTCGATCTCAATGACCGTGACCGGAATGGAGACACCTTCTTCGGTGAAAATGCGGGTCATCCCACACTTACGCCCGACTACACCAATAGTCATGTTATAAACCTCATGAGTGTACGGGGCTTTCACCCGCTATGGCCGCCCATTTCAGAGCGTTACACGACTAAGACCCGAGTCTTAGCCGAGGCTGATCTGTACTTCCACACCGGCCGCAAGATCAAGCTTCATAAGTGCGTCAACGGTTTTATCCGTTGGCTGGACGATGTCCAGAACGCGCTTGTGAGTGCGGATTTCGTACTGGTCGCGCGCGTCTTTGTTGACGTGCGGAGAAACCAGAACGGTGAACCGCTCCTTACGGGTAGGCAGTGGAATAGGACCACGCACCTGTGCACCAGTACGTTTCGCGGTTTCCACGATTTCCTGGGTCGATTGGTCGATCAGGCGATGGTCAAAAGCCTTCAACCTGATACGGATTTGTTGATTTTGCATTGGATTCCAGACTCCGATTGCTATTCCCACCGAGCGCAATAGGCCCGATTAAAGGAGGCGCAATTCTATAGATGCCCTTTAATAGTGTCAACCAAATAAAAAAGCCCCCGCAAGGCGGGGGCTCTTTCTTCAAATCAACGCTTAGGCGATGATTTTGGCCACGACGCCGGCGCCGACGGTACGACCGCCTTCACGAATGGCGAAACGCAGACCATCTTCCATAGCGATTGGCTTGATCAGGGTAACGGAAACTTTCACGTTATCACCTGGCATTACCATCTCTACGCCTTCCGGCAGTTCGCAGCTACCAGTTACGTCGGTAGTACGGAAGTAGAACTGAGGACGGTAGCCTTTGAAGAATGGAGTATGACGACCACCTTCTTCTTTGCTCAGAACATAGATTTCAGCTTCGAACTGAGTGTGCGGCTTGACGGTGCCTGGCTTGACCAGAACCTGGCCACGCTCAACGTCGTCACGCTTGGTGCCACGCAGCAGAACGCCGCAGTTCTCACCAGCACGGCCTTCGTCCAGCAGCTTGCGGAACATCTCAACGCCAGTGCAAGTAGTTTTGGTGGTGTCACGCAGACCCACGATCTCTACTTCTTCCTGGATCTTGATGATACCGCGCTCAACACGACCGGTAACAACAGTACCGCGACCGGAGATCGAGAACACGTCTTCGATTGGCATCAGGAACGGCTTGTCGATAGCGCGCTCAGGCTCTGGGATGTAAACGTCCAGAGTCTCAACCAGCTTCTTGACAGCAGTGGTGCCCATTTCGTTGTCGTCTTGGCCGTTCAGAGCCATCAGAGCCGAACCGATGATGATCGGAGTGTCATCACCTGGGAACTCGTAAGTGCTCAGCAGGTCACGAACTTCCATCTCGACCAGTTCCAGCAGCTCAGCGTCGTCAACCATGTCAGCCTTGTTCAGGAAGACAACGATGTACGGAACGCCAACCTGACGGGACAGCAGGATGTGCTCACGGGTTTGTGGCATCGGACCATCGGCAGCCGAGCAAACCAGGATCGCGCCGTCCATCTGTGCAGCACCGGTGATCATGTTTTTGACGTAGTCGGCGTGACCCGGGCAGTCAACGTGCGCGTAGTGACGTACGGACGAATCGTACTCAACGTGCGCAGTGTTGATGGTGATACCACGAGCTTTTTCTTCTGGTGCGCTGTCGATCTTGTCGAAGTCAACTTTTGCCGAACCGAAAACTTCGGAGCAAACGCGAGTCAGAGCAGCAGTCAGAGTGGTTTTACCGTGGTCGACGTGACCGATGGTGCCAACGTTGACGTGCGGTTTGTTACGTTGAAATTTTTCTTTAGCCACGACAGTGAACTCCTAGCTAGCCTAAAGGGGATTAACTCAGCCAATCAGCCTTGTTTTTTGGTTACAGTTTCGACGATGTGCGACGGAGCTGTATTGTATTTTTTGAATTCCATAGAGTAGCTTGCGCGACCTTGGGACATGGAACGAACGTCGGTCGCATAACCGAACATTTCACCCAACGGAACCTCGGCACGAATAACCTTGCCGGACACCGTATCTTCCATACCCAGGATCATGCCGCGACGACGGTTAAGGTCGCCCATCACGTCACCCATATAGTCTTCAGGCGTAACAACCTCTACCGCCATGATCGGCTCGAGCAACTCACCACCGCCCTTCTGGGCCAGTTGCTTGGTCGCCATGGAGGCAGCCACCTTAAACGCCATCTCGTTCGAGTCGACGTCGTGGTAGGAACCATCGAACACAGTAGCCTTCAGGCCGATCAGCGGATAGCCGGCAACAACGCCGTTCTTCATCTGCTCTTCGATACCCTTCTGGATAGCCGGGATGTATTCCTTAGGAACCACACCACCCACGACTTCGTTCACGAATTGCAGACCTTCCTGACCTTCGTCAGCAGGAGCAAAACGGATCCAGCAATGGCCGAACTGACCACGACCGCCGGACTGACGAACGAACTTGCCTTCGATTTCACAGTTCTTCGTGATGCGCTCACGATACGAAACCTGAGGCTTACCGATGTTGGCTTCGACGTTGAACTCACGGCGCATCCGGTCAACCAGGATGTCCAGGTGCAATTCGCCCATGCCGGAGATGATCGTTTGACCAGTCTCTTCATCAGTCTTGACGCGGAAAGAAGGGTCTTCCTGAGCAAGTTTGCCCAGAGCGATACCCATTTTTTCCTGGTCATCCTTGGTTTTTGGCTCAACGGCAACCGAAATAACCGGCTCCGGGAAGTCCATACGAACCAGGATGATTGGCTTGTCAGAGTTGCACAAGGTTTCGCCAGTGGTGACGTCCTTCATGCCGATCAGAGCCGCGATGTCACCAGCGCGAACTTCTTTGATCTCTTCGCGGGCGTTTGCATGCATTTGCACCATACGACCCACGCGCTCTTTCTTGCCTTTGACCGAGTTGATCACGCCGTCGCCGGAGGCCAACACGCCCGAGTAAACGCGGACGAAGGTCAGAGTACCCACGAATGGGTCGGTAGCGATCTTGAACGCCAGAGCCGAGAACGGCTCGTTGTCGTCTGCGTGACGCTCCATTTGAACTTCTTCGTCATCCGGGTCAGTACCCTTGATGGCTGGAATGTCGGTTGGAGCCGGCAGGTAGTCGATAACGGCGTCGAGAACCAGGGGAACACCCTTGTTCTTGAAGGAAGAACCGCAAACAGCCAGAACGATCTCGCCAGCGATAGTACGCTGACGCAGAGCGGCCTTGATTTCCTCGTTGGTGAGTTCTTCACCTTCGAGGTACTTGTTCATCAGCTCTTCGTTGGCTTCAGCCGCAGCTTCAACCATGTTGCTGCGCCACTCGTCAGCCAGTTCCTGCAGCTCGGCAGGGATAGGCTCGCGACGTGGAGTCATGCCTTTGTCGGAATCGTTCCAGTAGACCGCTTCCATGGACATCAGATCGATCTGACCCTGGAAGTTGTCTTCGGCACCGATGGCCAACTGGATCGGCACCGGAGTGTGACCCAGACGCTGTTTGATCTGCCCGATTACGCGCAGGAAGTTGGCGCCGGCACGGTCCATCTTGTTCACGTAAACAATACGTGGAACGCCGTACTTGTTGGCTTGACGCCATACGGTTTCAGACTGAGGCTCAACACCCGAAGTACCACAGAACACAACGACCGCGCCGTCGAGAACACGCAGGGAACGTTCAACTTCAATGGTGAAGTCAACGTGGCCCGGAGTGTCAATAACGTTGAAACGGTATTGGTCTTTGTGTTGCTTCTGAGAACCCTGCCAGAAGGCGGTAATAGCAGCAGAAGTAATGGTAATACCACGCTCCTGCTCCTGCACCATCCAGTCTGTGGTCGCGGCGCCGTCATGCACCTCGCCCATTTTGTGGCTTTTGCCGGTGTAAAAAAGGACGCGCTCGGTGGTGGTGGTTTTACCAGCATCCACGTGAGCGACGATACCAATGTTACGGTAGCGGTTGATCGGTGTAGTACGAGCCATAAAGCCCTCGCAAAAATGTTGATGCGGCGATTAGAAGCGGTAGTGCGAGAAAGCCTTGTTGGCTTCGGCCATACGGTGAACGTCTTCACGCTTCTTCACTGCAGCACCCTTGCCTTCGGCAGCGTCCAGCAGTTCGCCAGCCAAACGCAGAGCCATAGACTTCTCGCCACGCTTACGGGCGAAGTCTACCAGCCAGCGCATTGCCAGCGCGTTACGGCGAGACGGACGTACTTCAACAGGAACCTGGTAGGTCGCACCACCAACGCGGCGCGACTTCACTTCGACCAGCGGAGCGATGGCGTCGAGAGCTTTCTCGAAGATTTCCAGGGGATCGCTGTTCTTGCGCTCTTTAACCTTGTCCAGCGCGCCATAAACGATACGCTCGGCAACGGCTTTCTTGCCGCTCTCCATCACGTGGTTCATGAACTTGGCCAGGATTTGGCTTCCGTATTTTGGATCGTCAAGCACTTCGCGCTTGGCTGCTACGCGTCTTCTCGGCATGGATAAGCCCTCAAACGGTCTTCAGGTTAGCTCGGAACAGGCATTCGATGAATGCGTCCGACCTTACTCTTATCGACTCAAAAAAATGAAATTCTGCAAAATCAATCAAAAACCGAAAGCACTTAGGCCTTAGGCTTTTTGGTACCGTATTTCGAACGGCCTTGGTTACGACCTTTGACGCCGGAAGTATCCAGGGAACCGCGAACGGTGTGGTAACGCACACCTGGCAAGTCTTTTACACGACCGCCGCGGATCAGTACCACGCTGTGCTCTTGCAGGTTGTGGCCTTCACCGCCGATGTACGAGGAAACCTCGAAACCGTTGGTCAGACGCACACGGCATACTTTACGCAGTGCCGAGTTAGGTTTTTTCGGCGTGGTGGTGTACACGCGAGTGCACACGCCACGACGTTGCGGGCAGTTCTGCAGCGCAGGAACGTCGGATTTCTCGACGATACGCTTGCGCGGCTGACGTACCAGCTGGTTGATAGTTGCCATCTACTAGCTCCACTGTTGTCTTGCGACGCTATTGTCGACAAGAAAGCAAATGACAGAGCTTCAAGCCCTGCCAAATTTAGGGGTACAAGAGTCTAAAGAGGATCGAGCCCCCAGTCAAGGCAAAGCCCCGACCTCTTCCTGCGATTGCCGGCAAACAATTGCTCGCCGGAAATCACAAAAAAAGATCGGGGCCTTATCTTCAGTTACCGCTGGAGTTCAACGCCTCGGTCAGAGCGGCCTCGACTTCGCTCGCGCTTACACGCTGAGGCTTGTCGATTTCACGGCGACGCTTGCGCTCGCTGTGGTAAGCCAGACCTGTACCGGCCGGGATCAGACGACCCACGACGACGTTTTCTTTCAGGCCGCGCAGGTAGTCGCGCTTGCCGGTTACCGCCGCCTCGGTCAGTACGCGGGTTGTCTCCTGGAAGGAGGCCGCGGAAATGAACGACTCGGTCGACAGCGAGGCCTTGGTGATACCCAGCAGGACACGCGAGTACTTGGCGACGAACTTGTCTTCGTTCGCCAGACGCTCGTTTTCAACCAGTACGTGCGTGAGCTCGACCTGATCGCCCTTGATGAAGCTGGAATCGCCGACTTCGCTCAGCTCAACCTTACGCAGCATCTGACGCAGAATGGTCTCGATGTGCTTGTCGTTGATCTTCACGCCTTGCAGACGGTAAACGTCCTGAATCTCGTTGACGATGTACTTGGCCAGCGCGCTGACGCCCAGCAGACGCAGGATGTCATGCGGATCGCTCGGACCGTCGGAGATGACTTCGCCGCGGTTCACTTGCTCGCCTTCGAAGACGTTCAGGTGACGCCATTTCGGAATCAGCTCTTCGTACGGCTCGCTGCCATCGACAGGTGTAATCACCAGACGACGCTTGCCCTTGGTTTCCTTACCGAAGGCGATGGTACCGCTGACCTCTGCCAGGATCGACGCCTCTTTCGGACGACGAGCCTCGAACAGGTCGGCTACGCGCGGCAGACCACCGGTGATGTCACGGGTCTTCGACGTTTCTTGCGGGATACGCGCGATAACGTCACCGATCGCGATCTGGGCACCGTCAGCGACGTTGACCAGGGCGTTCGCCGGCAGGAAGTACTGAGCCGGTACGTCAGTACCTGGCAGCAGCAGATCCTTGCCATCGAGGCCGACCATCTTGACCGCAGGACGAATGTCCTTGCCGGCAGCCGGACGATCCTTGGCATCGAGTACTTCGATGTTGGTCATACCGGTCAATTCGTCGGTCTGACGCTTGATGGTAATACCTTCTTCCATGCCCACGTAGGTCACGGTACCTTTCATTTCGGTAACGATCGGGTGGGTGTGCGGGTCCCACTTGGCCACGATGGAGCCAGCGTCGACCTTGTCGCCTTCCTTCACGGAAATCACGGCACCGTATGGCAGCTTGTAGCGCTCGCGCTCACGACCGAAGTCGTCGGCAATAGCCAGCTCACCGGAACGGGAAACCGCAACCAGGTGACCGTCGACACGCTCGACGTGCTTCAGGTTATGCAGACGAACGGTACCGCCATTCTTGACCTGAACGCTGTCGGCAGCAGAAGTACGGCTTGCCGCACCACCGATGTGGAACGTACGCATGGTCAGCTGGGTACCCGGCTCACCGATGGACTGGGCAGCGATAACGCCGACCGCCTCACCGATGTTGACCTGGTGACCGCGAGCAAGGTCGCGACCGTAGCAGCTGGAGCAGATACCGAAGCGGGTTTCACAGCTGATCGGCGAGCGAACGATCACTTCGTCGATGCTGTTGAGCTCGATGAACTCGACCCACTTCTCGTCGACCAGAGTACCGGCCGGAACGATGACTTCTTCGGTGCCAGGCTTGAACACGTCACAGGCGATTACACGACCCAGTACGCGCTCACCCAACGGCTCGACAACGTCGCCGCCTTCGATGTGCGGAGTCATCAGCAGACCGCGCTCGGTGCCGCAGTCGACTTCGGTAACTACCAGGTCTTGTGCCACGTCGACCAGACGACGAGTCAGATAACCGGAGTTCGCTGTCTTCAAAGCGGTATCCGCAAGACCTTTACGAGCACCGTGCGTCGAGATGAAGTACTGCAGAACGCTCAGACCTTCGCGGAAGTTCGCGGTGATCGGCGTTTCGATGATGGAACCGTCCGGCTTGGCCATCAGACCACGCATACCGGCCAGCTGACGAATCTGGGCCGCGGAACCCCGGGCGCCGGAGTCGGCCATCATGTACATCGAGTTGAACGACTCTTGCTCCACTTCAACGCCGTGACGGTCGATGACCTTCTCTTTCGAGAGGTTCGACATCATGGCCTTGGAGACCTCGTCGTTCGCCTTGGACCACAAGTCGATAACCTTGTTGTACTTCTCGCCCTGGGTTACCAGGCCGGAAGCGTACTGGCTTTCGATCTCTTTCACTTCGTCGGTGGCGGCATCGATGATGCGTGCTTTTTCATCAGGGATAACGAAGTCGTTAACACCGATGGAAACACCCGAAATGGTCGAGTAGGCGAAACCCGTGTACATCAGCTGGTCAGCGAAGATAACGGTCTCTTTCAGACCAACCACGCGGTAGCACTGGTTGATCAGCTTGGAGATCGCCTTCTTCTTCATCGGCTGGTTGACGACGTCGTAGGACAGGCCTGGTGGAACAACCTGGAACAGCAGCGCACGGCCGATAGTGGTATCGACGATACGGGTGTTCTTGACGCTGCCGCCATCACGATCGTTGACGGTCTCGTGGATACGAACCTTGATCTTGGCGTGCAGTGCAGCTTCGCCAGCGCGGAATACGCGGTCGACTTCCTGCAGGTCCGCAAAGATACGACCTTCGCCCTTGGCGTTGATCGCCTCACGCGTCATGTAGTACAGACCCAATACAACGTCCTGGGAAGGAACGATGATCGGCTCACCGCTCGCAGGCGACAGGATGTTGTTGGTCGACATCATCAGCGCACGGGCTTCGAGCTGGGCTTCCAGCGTCAGCGGTACGTGAACGGCCATCTGGTCGCCGTCGAAGTCGGCGTTGTAGGCCGCACAGACCAGCGGGTGCAGCTGGATAGCCTTGCCTTCGATCAGAACCGGTTCAAACGCCTGGATACCCAGACGGTGAAGGGTCGGTGCACGGTTGAGCAATACGGGGTGTTCGCGAATCACTTCGGCGAGAACGTCCCATACCTCTGGCAGCTCGCGTTCGACCATCTTCTTGGCAGCTTTGATGGTCGTGGCCAGGCCACGCATTTCCAGCTTGCCGAAGATGAACGGCTTGAACAGCTCCAGAGCCATCTTCTTTGGAAGACCGCACTGGTGCAGGCGCAGGGTCGGACCTACGGTAATAACCGAACGACCGGAGTAGTCAACGCGCTTGCCGAGCAGGTTCTGACGGAAACGACCTTGCTTACCCTTGATCATGTCAGCCAGGGATTTCAGAGGACGCTTGTTGGAACCGGTGATCGCGCGACCGCGACGACCGTTGTCGAGCAGGGCATCGACCGCTTCCTGCAGCATGCGCTTTTCGTTGCGCACGATGATGTCAGGGGCGGACAGATCCAGCAGACGCTTCAGACGGTTGTTACGGTTGATGACGCGACGATACAGATCGTTCAGATCGGAAGTCGCGAAACGGCCGCCATCCAGTGGTACCAGTGGACGCAGGTCTGGCGGCAGAACCGGCAGAACGGTCAACACCATCCACTCAGGCAGGTTGCCGGAGCCCTGGAAGGCCTCCATCAGTTTCAGACGCTTGGACAGCTTCTTGATCTTGGTTTCCGAGTTGGTTTGCGGAATTTCTTCGCGCAGACGGCCAATCTCGTGCTCCAGATCGATAGCGTGCAGCAGCTCGCGGACAGCTTCGGCACCCATGCGGGCATCGAAGTCGTCACCGAACTCTTCGAGGGCTTCGAAGTACTGCTCGTCGTTCAGCAGCTGGCCTTTTTCAAGGGTGGTCATGCCCGGATCGATGACGACGTAGCTCTCGAAATAGAGTACGCGCTCGATATCACGCAGGGTCATGTCCATCAGCAGGCCGATACGGGACGGCAGCGATTTCAGGAACCAGATGTGAGCAACCGGCGAAGCCAGTTCGATGTGAGCCATGCGCTCACGACGGACTTTGGCCAAGGCAACTTCAACGCCGCACTTCTCGCAGATCACGCCGCGGTGCTTGAGGCGCTTGTACTTGCCGCACAGGCACTCGTAATCCTTGACCGGGCCAAAGATCTTGGCGCAGAACAAGCCGTCACGCTCAGGCTTGAACGTACGGTAGTTGATGGTTTCCGGCTTTTTAACTTCACCGAACGACCACGAACGGATCATCTCAGGCGATGCCAATCCGATACGGATGGCGTCGAACTCTTCGACTTGACCCTGGTTTTTCAGCAAATTCAGTAGGTCTTTCAAGGCCTTTCCTCCTGGCGGAGCAAGGAGCAGGCATTACCGCCCTGCCCCCATTCGCGTCACGTGTTATTCGGTTTCCAGATCGATATCGATACCGAGGGAACGAATCTCTTTGATCAACACGTTGAAGGACTCGGGCATGCCCGGCTCCATACGGTGATCGCCGTCCACGATGTTTTTGTACATCTTGGTACGACCGTTCACATCGTCCGACTTGACTGTGAGCATTTCTTGCAGAGTGTACGCGGCGCCGTATGCTTCCAGCGCCCACACTTCCATCTCCCCGAAACGCTGACCACCGAACTGCGCCTTACCACCCAGCGGCTGCTGGGTAACCAGGCTGTAGGAACCAGTGGAACGCGCGTGCATCTTGTCGTCCACCAAGTGGTTCAGCTTCAGCATGTACATGTAGCCAACGGTTACATGGCGCTCGAACTTGTTGCCGGTACGACCATCGAACAGCTGCATCTGGCCGCTTTCCGGCATGTCTGCCAGCTTGAGCATCGCCTTGATTTCGCTTTCCTTGGCACCGTCGAACACCGGAGTTGCCATCGGCACGCCGTTGCGCAGGTTCTTCGCCAGATCCAGGATTTCCTGGTCGGTGAATTCGTCCAGGCTTTCCTGACGACCGCCGATCTCGTTGTAGATCTCGGTCAGGAACTTGCGCAGCTCGATGATCTTGCGCTGCTCTTCGAGCATGCGGTTGATCTTCTCGCCCAGGCCTTTGGCCGCGAGGCCCAGGTGGGTTTCAAGGATCTGACCGACGTTCATACGCGAAGGTACGCCCAACGGGTTCAGAACGATGTCGACCGGCGTACCGTTGGCATCGTGCGGCATGTCTTCGACCGGCATGATCACCGAGACCACACCTTTGTTACCGTGACGACCGGCCATTTTGTCGCCTGGCTGGATACGACGACGGATAGCCAGGTAGACCTTGACGATTTTCAGCACGCCTGGAGCCAGGTCATCGCCTTGCTGCAGCTTGCGCTTCTTGTCTTCGAACTTGTCATCCAGCAGACGGCGACGATCAACGATGTAGGCCTGGGCCTTTTCCAGTTGTTCGTTCAGCGCGTCTTCGGTCATGCGCAGTTTGAACCACTGACCGTGCTCAAGACCGTTGAGGATCTCGTCGGTGATGTCCTGGCCTTTACGCAGACCGGCACCGCCTTCGACGGTACGGCCGACCAGCGCTGCACGCAGACGCTCGAACGTTGCACCTTCGACGATACGGAACTCTTCGTTGAGGTCCTTGCGGATCTCGTCGAGCTGGGACTTCTCGATCGACAGGGCACGCGCGTCACGCTCAACGCCATCACGGGTGAAGACCTGTACGTCGATGACCGTACCCTTGGTGCCGGTTGGCACGCGCAGGGAGGTGTCTTTAACGTCGCTGGCTTTTTCACCGAAGATCGCACGCAGCAGTTTTTCTTCTGGTGTCAGTTGGGTCTCGCCTTTCGGAGTGACCTTGCCGACCAGAATGTCGCCGGCGCCGACTTCGGCACCCACGTAAACGATACCCGCTTCGTCCAGCTTGTTCAGCGCCGCTTCACCCACGTTCGGGATGTCGGCGGTGATTTCCTCTGGACCCAGCTTGGTGTCACGCGCCACACAGGTCAGTTCCTGAATGTGGATCGTGGTGAAGCGGTCTTCTTGAACGACACGCTCGGACAGGCAGATGGAGTCTTCGAAGTTGAAGCCGTTCCATGCCATGAACGCGATGCGCATGTTCTGACCCAGAGCCAGTTCACCCATGTCGGTGGACGGACCGTCGGCCATGATGTCGTGACGTTTGACAACGTCGCCACGGCTTACCAGCGGACGCTGGTTGATGCAGGTGTTCTGGTTCGAACGGGTGTATTTGGTCAGGTTGTAGATATCTACACCTGCCTCACCGGTTTCGACTTCGTCGTCTGCAACACGAACCACGATACGGCTGGCATCGACGGAGTCGATCACGCCGCCACGACGAGCCACGACGCAAACGCCGGAGTCGCGAGCCACGTTACGCTCCATACCGGTACCTACCAGCGGCTTGTCGGCGCGCAGTGTAGGAACGGCTTGACGCTGCATGTTCGAACCCATCAACGCGCGGTTGGCGTCGTCGTGCTCGAGGAACGGAATCAGCGAGGCTGCGACCGAAACTACCTGCTTGGGCGATACGTCCATCAGGGTTACGTCGGCAGGTGCCTTGACGGTGAATTCGTTCAAGTGACGAACAGCAACCAGCTCGTCGATCAGGATCTTGTCGTCGTTCATGGCCGCAGAAGCCTGGGCGATGACGTGATCCGCTTCTTCGATAGCCGACAGGAACACGATCTCGTCGGTGACCAGAGCGTCCTTCACCACACGGTACGGGCTTTCGAGGAAGCCATACTGGTTGGTGCGGGCGTAAGCAGCCAGGGAGTTGATCAGACCGATGTTCGGACCTTCAGGGGTCTCGATCGGGCAAACGCGACCGTAGTGGGTCGGGTGCACGTCACGAACTTCGAAGCCTGCGCGCTCACGAGTCAGACCGCCAGGGCCGAGGGCCGAAACGCGACGCTTGTGAGTGATCTCGGACAGCGGGTTGTTCTGGTCCATGAACTGGGAAAGCTGGCTGGAACCGAAGAACTCTTTCACCGCCGCCGCAACCGGCTTGGCGTTGATCAGGTCCTGAGGCATCAGGCCTTCGCTTTCGGCCATCGACAGACGTTCCTTGACCGCACGCTCGACACGCACCAGACCTACCCGGAACTGGTTCTCGGCCATTTCGCCGACGCAACGTACGCGACGGTTACCGAGGTGGTCGATGTCATCGACGATGCCTTTGCCGTTACGGATATCGACCAGCGTCTTGAGGACAGCAACGATATCTTCCTTGCACAGCACGCCCGAACCTTCGATCTCGGTGCGACCGATACGACGGTTGAACTTCATGCGGCCTACGGCCGACAGGTCGTAACGCTCGGCGCTGAAGAACAGGTTGTTGAACAGGGTCTCGGCTGCATCCTTGGTTGGCGGCTCGCCAGGACGCATCATGCGATAGATCTCGACCAGCGCTTCGAGCTGATTGCTGGTGGAGTCGATCTTCAGCGTGTCGGAGACGAACGGACCGCAATCGATGTCGTTGGTGTACAACGTTTCGATACGCACGACCTGTGCCTTGGCGATTTTCACCAGCAGGTCGGTGGTCAGTTCAGTGTTGCACTCGGCGATGATTTCGCCGGTAGCCGGATGCACGATGACCTTGGCGGTAGTACGACCCAGGACATAGTCCAGAGGTACTTCCAGCTCTTTGATACCGGCTTTTTCCAGCTGGTTGATGTGACGGGCAGTGATACGGCGACCCTGCTCGACAATCACCTTGCCGTTTTCATCCTGGATATCCAGTGCAGCAACTTCGCCACGCAGGCGTTGCGGCACCAGCTCAAGGCTCAGGCCCTGGTCACGGACATGGAAAACGTTGGTGGTGTAGAACGTATCGAGTACTTGTTCGGTGGTATAACCGAGCGCGCGCAGCAATACGGACGCCGGCAGCTTGCGACGACGGTCGATACGGACGAATACGCAGTCCTTTGGATCGAACTCGAAGTCCAGCCAGGAGCCACGGTACGGAATGATGCGCGCGGAGTAGAGCAGCTTGCCGGAGCTGTGAGTCTTGCCACGGTCGTGGTCGAAGAACACACCAGGCGAACGGTGCAGCTGGGACACGATAACGCGCTCGGTACCGTTGATGACGAAGGTACCGTTTTCAGTCATCAGGGGGATTTCACCCATGTAGACTTCTTGCTCTTTGATGTCCTTGATCGCTTTGTTCGACGACTCTTTGTCGAAAATGATCAGACGGACCTTGACCCGCAGAGGTACAGCGTAAGTCACACCACGCAACACGCACTCTTTGACATCAAATGCCGGTTCGCCCAAGCGATAACCTACATACTCCAGCGCAGCATTGCCGGAGTAGCTGATGATCGGGAAAACGGATTTGAAGGCTGCGTGAAGACCGACGTCGCGGAACTGATCTTTGGTCGCTCCTGCTTGCAGGAATTCACGATAAGAATCCAGCTGGATGGCCAGGAGATACGGCACATCCATTACGTCCGGCAACTTGCTAAAGTCCTTGCGGATACGTTTTTTCTCAGTGTATGAGTAAGCCATCAGCGTTCCCCAGCTTGGTCACCTGCTTGTTTGGCTCCCCCCGACGGAAGCAGCCAGAAAATCTTGCAAACCCCATGGTTTGCGCCACCGTAATAGGTGGTACCTGCGCGCTATAGCGATGGCTTGGCCAGTCGCCTATAACGGAAAAAAGGCCGGTGGCAAAAGCCACCAGCCATCAGCCTTCTGCTCAACGCTTGGGCTGGACGCTCAAGGTCGATGCTTATTTCAGCTCGACTTTGGCGCCTGCTTCTTCCAGAGCAGCCTTGGCTTTTTCTGCTGCGTCTTTGGCAACGCCTTCCAGCACGGTGCTTGGAGCGCCGTCGACAACAGCCTTGGCTTCTTTCAGGCCCAGACCGGTCAGTTCACGTACTGCCTTGATGACGTTGACTTTCTTCTCGCCAGCTTCAACCAGGTTTACGTTGAACTCGGTTTGCTCTTCAACAACGGCGGCAGCAGCAGCTGGACCAGCAGCGGAAGCGGCAGCAGCAGTAACGCCGAACTTTTCTTCGAAGGCTTTGATCAGCTCAACGACTTGCAGAACCGACATTTCGGCAACGGCGTTAAGGATATCTTCTTGAGAGATGGACATGACTCAATTTCCTGAATTGGGGGACGGCCTCTGCGGCCATCGAAATAAACAAAAATACGCGAAAAGAGCTACCGAGCCTTAGGCTGCAGCCGCTTCCTTCTGATCGCGAATAGCCGCCAGAGTACGAGCCAGCTTGCTGGTAGCGCCTTGGATCACGCTCATCAGCTGTGCAATGGCTTCGTCACGAGTCGGCAAGGTTGCCAGCACGTCGATCTGGTTAGCTGCGAGGAACTTGCCCTCGAACGCAGCTGCCTTGATCTCGAACTTGTCCTGACCTTTGGCGAACTCTTTGAACAGACGGGCAGCAGCGCCCGGGTGTTCGTTGGAGAACGCGATCAAGGTCGGGCCGGTGAACGCATCGCTGAGGACACTGTATTCAGTGTCAGCAACAGCGCGCTTGAGCAGGGTGTTACGTACGACACGTACGTAAACGCCAGCTTCACGAGCCTCTTTACGGAGTCCGGTCATCGCGCCTACTGTCACACCACGGGCATCAGCCACGACAGCGGACAGAGCGACTTTGGCAGCCTCGTTGACTTCAGCGACGATGGCCTTCTTGTCTTCGAGTTTAATTGCCACGGGTTTAACTCCTGCTTGTTACCGTTTCATCCCGCCGAGGCCGGATGTCGTTTTGGTGTCTGATTCGGTAAGGAACCGGGAGCACCATCTGCGTAGGCTTTAGGTTTAAGGCTTGCGCCGCCTACGGTCTTGGACAGCCCCCGCCAGGCAGGGACCCCAATATGTCAATGGCACGGCATACCGTGCCATTTTTGTCTTATGCGTCGAGCGAGCTCTGATCGATAACCAGACCTGGGCCCATAGTGGTGCTCAGGGTAACGCGCTTGACGTAGATACCTTTCGAGGAAGCCGGCTTGATACGCTTCAGGTCAGCGATCAGGGCTTCAACGTTTTCCTTCAGCTTGACGGCGTCGAAACCGATCTTGCCAACGGAAGTGTGGATGATGCCGTTTTTGTCGGTGCGATAACGAACCTGACCAGCCTTGGCGTTACGAACAGCGTTGGCAACGTCCGGGCTGACAGTACCGACTTTCGGGTTAGGCATCAGGCCACGTGGACCCAGGATCTGACCCAGTTGACCTACAACGCGCATGGCATCCGGGGATGCGATAACCACGTCATAGTTCAGGTCGCCGGCTTTCATTTCGGCAGCCAGGTCGTCCATACCAACGCGATCGGCGCCGGCAGCCAGAGCAGCTTCAGCAGCTGGACCCTGGGTGAACACAGCAACGCGAACAGTCTTGCCAGTGCCGTGCGGCAGCACGGTAGCGCTACGTACGACCTGGTCGGATTTACGAGGATCGACGCCCAGGTTAACGGCAACGTCGAAAGACTCGTTGAATTTGACAGTCGACAATTCGACCAGCAGGCCAGCTGCATCGACGAAATTGTAGGACTTGCCAGCTTCAATCTTGCTGGCGATTGCCTTTTGACGCTTGGTCAGCTTAGCCATTACACACCCTCCACGTTAAGGCCCATGCTACGAGCAGAACCTGCGATGGTGCGCACGGCAGCATCGAGGTCAGCAGCTGTCAGATCCGCACTTTTGGTTTTTGCGATTTCTTCGAGCTGAGCACGGGTAACGGTGCCGACCTTAACGGTGTTAGGACGGGCAGAACCGCTGGTCAGGCCTGCGGCTTTCTTCAGCAGAACCGAAGCAGGGGTGCTTTTGGTTTCAAAAGTGAAGCTACGGTCGCTGTAGACAGTGATGATCACTGGAGTCGGCAGACCTGGCTCAAGACCCTGGGTACGGGCGTTGAAGGCCTTGCAGAATTCCATGATGTTCACGCCGTGCTGACCCAGAGCAGGACCAACAGGTGGGCTTGGGTTAGCCTGAGCGGCTTTCACTTGCAGCTTGATGTATGCAGATATCTTCTTGGCCATGAGGCACTCCAGTTACGGGTACAAGCGCCAATAAAGGCTCCCCGGTATGTTACGCATATATCCTAGTGACGCAAAAACCCCACAGCCTTGGGCTGCGGGGTATAGGATCGCGGTTTGATCAGACCTTTTCGACCTGACTAAACTCAAGCTCTACTGGCGTAGCGCGACCGAAAATAAGCACAGCCACCTGAATACGACTCTTTTCGTAGTTAACTTCTTCGACAGTGCCGTTAAAGTCAGCAAACGGGCCGTCAGTGACACGAACAACCTCACCCGGCTCGAACAGAGTCTTCGGCTTCGGCTTGTCGCTACCATCGGCAACACGACGCAGGATAGCTTCAGCTTCCTTGTCGGTAATCGGTGCAGGCTTGTCAGCCGTGCCACCAATGAAACCCATGACACGAGGAGTGTCCTTGACCAAGTGCCAAGTACCCTCGTTCATTTCCATCTGTACCAGCACGTAACCTGGAAAGAACTTGCGCTCGCTTTTGCGCTTCTGGCCATTGCGCATCTCTACCACTTCTTCAGTGGGGACCAGAATTTCGCCGAAGCCTTCTTCCATGCCTGCCAGCTTCACACGCTCGATCAGCGAGCGCATGACATGCTTCTCGTAACCCGAGTAAGCATGCACTACGTACCAACGCTTAGCCACGGGACACCCTTAGCCAACTATCAAGGAAACAAGCCAACCGAGCAGGGAATCGAGCCCCCACAACAGCAGCGCCATAACGAGAACGACAGCCACGACAATCAACGTGGTCTGACCGGTTTCCTGGCGCGTAGGCCATACGACTTTACGAATCTCTGCACGGGCTTCTTTCGCAAGCGTAAAGAAAGCCTTACCCTTGCCGGTCTGCAGCGCGACAAAGGCGGCGACAGCAGCAATGACAAGGAGAACAAGAACGCGATACAGGATAGGTTGCGCCGAGTAATACTGATTACCGACAACACCCACGACGACCAGAACGACTACCAGGAGCCACTTCAGCAAGTCAAAGCGAGAGTCTGATGCTTCAGCCTTGGGATTCATCTACGGGGACCCTGTGAAAAGAAAGCCAGATATCGAAGGAATCTGGCAGGTCAGGAGGGAATCGAACCCCCAACCTACGGTTTTGGAGACCGTCGCTCTGCCAATTGAGCTACTGACCTAAAAGCAAAATCAGGCCGACCATTATGCTGACCCGACAAGATTTTTACAACACTTTATTCTCGGTGATAGCGCCATAGACACCACAACACCTCGAATATAGCCTTAAGCGGCGACTCACAGGAGAGACCAACCGCTTAAAACAAAGGCAGATATTTGCATATCTGCCTCTGATATTGGAGCTCTTGAGCGGATTTGAACCGCTGACCTCACCCTTACCAAGGGTGTGCTCTACCAACTGAGCTACAAGAGCGAAACACTTTGCAAAACTTGCAATTCTGGAGCGGGTGGCGGGAATCGAACCCGCATCATCAGCTTGGAAGGCTGAGGTTCTACCACTAAACTACACCCGCAGAACTTGCAATTTTCGCTAAATCTGGTGGAGGGAGAAGGATTCGAACCTTCGAAGTCGTAGACGTCAGATTTACAGTCTGATCCCTTTGGCCGCTCGGGAACCCCTCCTGATCTGGCCGGCATTTTCAACTCTTGCCAACCTCTTGTCAACCATTTTCTCAATAAAATCTTGAGGTTACATGCGCTGACCAGTTTCGCTTCACTTTAGAGACTTGCGTCTCACTGTGGAGCGGGCGCCATTCTATGCAAACTATTCGGCGCCTGCAACCCCCTCGCATGACATTATTCTATTTTTTAATTGCGGGAAGTCCTGGGCCAGCTGTGCCAGCAATGCCTCGCCGACCAAACGGCGACTTTCCTGTGCCACGCCCAGCCAGTAAAGAGTGCCGGAAGCCGATTGGCGTGCATGGAATCGCGAGTGTATATCCAGGCTATTCAAGCGCTGCTCGACAGCCTTGGCATCCTCTGACCGCGAGAAACCACCGAGGTACAGGCACTCCGCCTTCTCCTCTCGCCCAGCCATCATTTCAGATTCACTGAGTAGACGGATGTCCTGCTGAGCAGGTCTTGCCATGGATAGCGGCAGAACCTCTTTGGCCCGCAAGGGCGCCTCTTGCTGGTGCCATACGAAATAGAAAATATTGAGCATCAACAACAGAAGAAACAACCAACGCATAAGAACCTCAGCGCAGAGGGCAAGCCAATGCCAGACCGATGAAAACCAGATCGGGTACAACCCGCGCCCCAGGAATAACATCCTCGACCAGCGCAGCGTCGCCACCAGTCACGAATACGACAAAGTCATCTGCCCACCGCTCTCTGGCAAGCTCCAGCTGAGTCTGCACAAACCCGCGCAGCATCCAGGAACATCCCCGCTCGACAGCCTCGGCCGTCGAACGACCCGGCACAAAGCTGGTCAACGCCTTTGCAGCAGCATCAGTGTCATAGCGGATCCGGCGAGTATGAGTGCGCAACTGATTGCGCATGAGCGGCATACCAGGACATATGAAGCCGCCCAGGTGCTCGCCATTGGCATTCACGAAGTCCGAGGTCACGGCCGTCCCCAAATCAATCACCAGGCATGCCTTGCGAGACAAATGGTACCCACCCACCAGAGCCAGCCAGCGATCAAGCCCCAGCCGCTCATGATCATCATAGCCATTGATGACCCCAGCCAACGTCCGGGCAGGTGCCGCGCAAACCGCAGATAATGAAAAAGCCTGGCGTAGATCGGCAACCAGCTTCTCGGTCTCTTCGCAGGTGCGCACACTGACTAACCGGCAATGGTTCAGCTCCAGGTCCGGCAGCCGGGCCAACTGTTCCAGCAGCGCTTCATCAGAGCCAACTACGCCGGCTGCCTTGATCGTGTCTTCGCCTTTTTCAGTGACACGCCATTTGATGAAGCTATTGCCGCAATCGAGCTCAAGTATCATCACGCAACCTCAGGCTCAGCTCTCCGCCGCTAAAGCTTTTTTCCACCCCATCGACTTCCAGACGTAAAGCGCCAAGCGCATCAATCCCCACAACCCGCCCTTCTATCTTCTCAGAACCACTCAACAACGAGACCTCACACCCCTGCCACAGATGATTTTGCTCCCAGGCGGACTGAAAGGCAGAAAACCCCTGCTGTTGATGCTGACTCAAATACGCTTGCAGGGTCTGCGCGAGACTGGCGGCCAATTGATTGCGGTCACAGCCCTTGCCCGTCTCCAGGCGAACGGACGTCCAGGATTGATCGACCTCTGTTGCTGCCTGCATATTGACGTTGATGCCGATGCCAATCACCACATGACAGACATCTGCCGGATCCCCCATCAACTCAAGCAGTACGCCTGCAAGCTTGCGACGCCCCACAAGGACGTCATTGGGCCACTTGAGGCCTGCAGCTTTCACTCCAGCCTCACGAAGAACCTCTACGACCGCAAGCCCCACAAGCAGACTCAAGCCTTCAAGCTGGCGCATGCCGCCATCTACACGAAGCAACAAGCTGAAATACAGATTCTCACCAAAGGGACTGACCCACTTTCGGCCACGACGCCCTCTGCCGGCTGTCTGTCGCTCCGCCAGGACCACGGCAGGCAGTGCGGTATCCGTAGCAATCAGGCGAGCAGCCTCGGCATTGGTAGAGTCGACACTCTCCAGAACCGTCACAGACCAGCCCGCCGGGAGCCCCTTATCGATGATTGCCTGGGAGTCATGAAGGGAAAGAGGAGCCGCAAGCCTGTATCCACGCCCACGAACCTTGTGCACCTCAAGCCCTGACTCTACCTCCATTTGCTGCAGCTGCTTCCAGACAGCACTACGACTGACGCCAAGTACGTCACCCAAAACCTGTCCGGAATGGAAGCCACCATCAGCAAGAAGTTTTAGCAGCGTCAGCATGAAAGTATCACCAGGCAAAGAGGCACGCATAATAGCCATGCGAACCAACGGTGCATAGAAAGCAGAAGAGGTTTTTCTTTCGCGCAATGCAAAACCCCCGACCGCAAAGCGATCAGGGGTTCTGGGTTTGAATCTTGACGATGACCTACTCTCACATGGAGAAGCTCCACACTACCATCGGCGATGCATCGTTTCACTGCTGAGTTCGGGATGGGATCAGGTGGTTCCAATG
>NZ_BAAILM010000075.1:0-579 GCF_054589175.1 Pseudomonas sp. 3A(2025)
CCCTTGCGTGACATGCTTTGTCTGATGCCTCGTTCCTTGAGCGCTTTCTGGTAACGAGGTTGCTGATAGTGCCAGCCCTGATCCGAGTGCAGCACAAGCGGCGAATTGCCCTGCAGCCGCTTGAAGGCCCTGCCCAGCATGTCGGTTACCAGGGCGAAATTAGGCCGGGTCTGGGTTTGATAGGCCATGATTTCACCGTTGTACAAGTCCATCACAGGCGACAGATAGAGCTTTTCTGATCCAACCTTGAATTCGGTGACGTCTGTGACCCATTTCTGGTTAGGTCGTTGTGCAGTGAAATTGCGCTCCAGCAGGTTGGGTGCAATATGCCCTTCCAACCCTCGATAAGAACGGTATTTCTTGACGCGCACCAAGGATTTCAGTCCCATCTTGTCCATCAGGCGCTGAACAAGTTTTTCGCTGACCGCTTCTGTTTTCTGCAGCTGCAAAGCAATCCGGCGGTAGCCAAACCGCCCCTCGTGCAGAGCATAGAGCGCCTGAATCTTTGCCTTCAGCGAAGCATGCTTGTCAGGCTTTTGAAGCACACCAAGTTGGTAATAGAACGTGCTACGCGCCAGG
>NZ_BAAILM010000076.1:0-311 GCF_054589175.1 Pseudomonas sp. 3A(2025)
TCGGCCAGCTTGATCAGGTCGTCGGTGAAGGTGGAAAAGCTACGGACGTTGCCGTCCTGAGAAGAGCCTACAGCCACCCAATGCTCACGGCTGCCGATATCAATCCCGGCACAGTTAGGGTGAACGACTTCAAAACGTTGCTTGGAGTTCTTGCGTGCCATGCTAAATCCTCGCAGGATAAAGGGCGCGCGGGGCACACGGTGGCGAAAGGGTTCACTCTCTCATACGTGGTCACGGCTAGCCGTGCCGACAGGGACTCTACGCCGATACCGTGCGGGCCACTCTCTCATGCGGGTGCTGTAACACCAGTG
>NZ_BAAILM010000077.1:0-287 GCF_054589175.1 Pseudomonas sp. 3A(2025)
CCCGTCGCCATGGCGCCGCGCTGTCGCGCAGCAAACATGGGGAGGTACGGTCAAGTCTGCTGTGAGTCCCGAATTGAAAAAGCCCCTGGCGGCTGACCCGAAGGGGCTGCCGCCAGGGGCTTTTTGATAGGATCTGTGCGCGCGGGACAGAGGCCGTAGTTCGCACTGGTGTTACAGCACCCGCATGAGAGAGTGGCCCGCACGGTATCGGCGTAGAGTCCCTGTCGGCACGGCTAGCCGTGACCACGTATGAGAGAGTGAACCCTTTCGCCACCGTGTGCCCCGCG
>NZ_BAAILM010000078.1:0-542 GCF_054589175.1 Pseudomonas sp. 3A(2025)
CTCCAATACGACGAAGATGGCGCTGCAGGCAGTCAAAGTACCTGGCATACCGCAATCACTCTGCAAAATGTATCGGTCACGGCATTAACCGTTGATAACTTTGCCAATGGAATAAAGCCTGACGGCACCGCTGTTCCGGGCTGGAAAGTTACAGGTAATGACAGCGCAGAAACACTTGCTGGCAGCTATTTTAATGACACCATCCTTGGCGGTGCCGGTAACGATACGATTACCGGCAGTGGCGGTAATGACTGGATTGAAGGCGGTGATGAAAGCGGCTTGTGGGCCGGCGACTCCATTCAGGGCGGCCCAGGCAACGACACTATTTTTGGTGGCGCCGGCAATGACATCATTGATGGCAATACCGGTAACGACAGCATCGATGGCGGTGCCGGAGATGACGTCTTCACCGTCATGAGCGGCGAAGGCAACGACACCCTGCTTGGCGGCACTGGCAACGATACATTCAACCTCTGGCTCACCGATTACTCTCAAGCACAAACCGTGCGCGTATACGGCGGTGACGGTGATGACCTGATTCA
>NZ_BAAILM010000079.1:0-278 GCF_054589175.1 Pseudomonas sp. 3A(2025)
ATCCTCAAGGCCGGTGGCGCCTATGTGCCGCTGGACCCTGAGTATCCGCAGGACCGCCTGGCGTACATGGTTGAAGACAGTGGCATCCGCTTGCTGCTGACGCAGGCGCATGTGCAAGGACAACTGCCGGTGTTGGAAGGCGGCGTGCAGACGGTGATCCTGGAGGCCGGTCCTGACTGGCTGGCGGATTACAGCGATGCCAACCCGGTCAACCTCACTCGACCTGAAAACCTGGCCTATGTGATCTATACCTCGGGCTCGACCGGCAAGCCCAAGGG
>NZ_BAAILM010000080.1:0-272 GCF_054589175.1 Pseudomonas sp. 3A(2025)
CCAACCACCTGTGTCGGTTTGGGGTACGGTTCCTTGTTACCTGAAGCTTAGGAGCTTTTCCTGGAAGCATGGCATCAACCACTTCATGTTCTAAAAGAACACTCGTCATCAGCTCTCGGCCTTGGGATCCCGGATTTACCTAAGATCCCAGCCTACCACCTTAAACCTGGACAACCAACGCCAGGCTGGCCTAGCCTTCTCCGTCCCTCCATCGCAGTAACAAGAAGTACAGGAATATTAACCTGTTTTCCATCGACTACGCTTTTCAGCCT
>NZ_BAAILM010000081.1:0-1026 GCF_054589175.1 Pseudomonas sp. 3A(2025)
CCTTCATACAATTGCACCAACTCGTCGACCAGCACGGGCATTGACCAGCCATCGGAGACAATATGGTGCAGGGTCAGCACCAGAACGTGCTCGTCGTCCGCCAGACCCAGCAGCTTTACGCGCAAAAGCGGGCCGAGTTCAAGATCGAACGGTCGACGGACCTCTTCTTCCACCCAGGCCTCGACGGTCTGGCCGTCAGGCAAGCGCTCAACACTCAAGACAAAAGGCTGAGCCGCCTGAACAATCTGAATCGACTGCTCGTCATCCTGGCGAAAGGTCGTGCGCAAGGTTTCGTGCCGCTCGATCAGAGTGTGGATACTTCGGCGCAGCGCCTCAGAATCCAGTACTCCATTCAGCCTCAAGGCTGTCGGGATGTTATAGGCAGGGCTGTCCGGCGCCAGTTGCCATAAGAACCACTGTCGTTGCTGCGCATAAGATAGTTTCAGAGGCTGATCGCGATCAGCCCTGAACAACTCAGGCATGGCATTGCCATGAGAGCCACTCAACTGACTTATGAAACCTGATAGTTCAGGTGCCTCGAATAGCGTACGCAGAGGCAGAGTAATGTTTAGCGCCTGACGCACGCGGGATATCACCTGAGTTGCAATCAGAGAATGCCCCCCAAGCTCGAAGAAGTTGTCGGTCAGGCCCACCTGCTCCACCTTGAGCACTTCAGCCCAGATGGCCGCAATCTGCCGCTCAAGCTCCGTTTGCGGCGCCACATACACCTGTTGCTGCTGGCTGCCGTCCGGCTTCGGCAAAGCCTTGCGGTCCAGCTTGCCGTTGGGGGTAAGCGGCAGCTTGTCCAGAAACAGCAGATACGCCGGCACCATGTAGTCCGGCAAATTCATTCTGAGCTGTTCGCGCAGATCGCTTCGCAGTTGGGTTTGCTGCTGCGCATCCAGTTCTCCGGCCGCAGTCACCAGGTACGCCGCCAGTTGTTTGCCACTCGGTCCATCGACATCGATGACCACTGCTTCGCGCACCGCTTCGTGCTCCAGCAACCGGGCCTCGATCTCACCCAGT
>NZ_BAAILM010000082.1:0-250 GCF_054589175.1 Pseudomonas sp. 3A(2025)
TTCGGCGTGGGAGTTTTTCACTCCCATTGTCGTTACTCATGTCAGCATTCGCACTTCTGATACCTCCAGCAAGCTTCTCAACTCACCTTCACAGGCTTACAGAACGCTCCTCTACCGCATCATCCTAAGATGATACCCGTAGCTTCGGTACCTGGTTTGAGCCCCGTTACATCTTCCGCGCAGGCCGACTCGACTAGTGAGCTATTACGCTTTCTTTAAAGGGTGGCTGCTTCTAAGCCAACCTCCTAGC
>NZ_BAAILM010000083.1:0-272 GCF_054589175.1 Pseudomonas sp. 3A(2025)
AGGCTGAAAAGCGTAGTCGATGGAAAACAGGTTAATATTCCTGTACTTCTTGTTACTGCGATGGAGGGACGGAGAAGGCTAGGCCAGCCTGGCGTTGGTTGTCCAGGTTTAAGGTGGTAGGCTGAGATCTTAGGTAAATCCGGGATCTCAAGGCCGAGAGCTGATGACGAGTGTTCTTTTAGAACATGAAGTGGTTGATGCCATGCTTCCAGGAAAAGCTCCTAAGCTTCAGGTAACAAGGAACCGTACCCCAAACCGACACAGGTGGTTGG
>NZ_BAAILM010000084.1:0-685 GCF_054589175.1 Pseudomonas sp. 3A(2025)
GCGAAATCCATCGATGCCGTCGATGTAGTCCTTGACCGCTGTGATTTTGAACTGCGTAGAGTACTTGCCCATGAAAACACCCCAGAAAGTCAGATGGGTGTCCAACTTTTGGGGTGCAGATCAGGTCCCATGTTTGCTGCGCGACAGCGCGACAGCGCGGCGCCGTGGCGTCGGGTGATCTCTCATCAAACATAAAATAACTTATTGATTTTATTAAATTTAAAAAACTGATGTAGGAGGGAGCTCTGCTCGCGATTGAGCGCGAAGCGCTCACAGAAATCGTCGAAACACTGCAAATCTACGACTGCTGCGCAGCCGATCGCGATGGTCCGGCATTCCGGCAGAGCCCCCTCCTACAGGTCCCATGTTTGCTGCGCGACAGCGCGGCGCCATGGCGACGGGCGATCTCTCATCAAACATAAAATAAGTTATTGATTTTATTTAACTTTAAAATATCACTTGTAGGAGGCAGCTCTGCTGGCGATTGAGCGCGAAGCGCTCACAGAAATCGTCGAAACGCTACAAATCTACGACTGCTGCGCAGCCGATCGCGGGCAGAGCCTGCGTATTCCGCGCGCACTTGGACACCCATTCCACGAACACGTGGACACTGATTCCACGCTGACTTGGACACTCATTCCACGGCCACTTGGACACTGATTCCACGAGTACTTGGACAGTGAAT
>NZ_BAAILM010000085.1:0-497 GCF_054589175.1 Pseudomonas sp. 3A(2025)
ATCAGGCCGGCGCGGTTGGCCAGTACGCCGGTCACGCCCAGGTCGATGTCGGCGCCGGAGATCTGGCCGCTGCTGTTATCGAGACTGCCGCCGCGCACTTGCAGCAGGCGTTTGGCTGATAGCGCGCCGTTGCGGTTATTAACAGTCGAGGCTTGCAGCAAGGCATCGCCGCTCTGCGCGAGGATGCCGCCACCCTGGTTGTCGAGGCCGCCACGGGCGATCAGCAACAGGCTCTGGCCTTGAATGGCGCCGCCTTTGGGTGTGGCTGCGGTCGTGGTCGTGCTGGTAGCCACACCATTGCGCAGCACGCCGGTCAGCTCGGTGCCGACGGTGCCCTTGAGGCTGGCGATCACGCCGCTGCGGTTGTCGAGGTTGGCGCCGTTGAGTTGCAGGTCGCCGGCCTGGGCAATCAGGCTGCCGCCAGTGTTGTTGGTTTCAAGGCTGGTGGCGTTCAGGCTGCCGGCGCTTTGTACGGTGCCGGCGCTGTTGTTCAGGCT
>NZ_BAAILM010000086.1:0-264 GCF_054589175.1 Pseudomonas sp. 3A(2025)
TCCCCCCATGTTCAGACAAGGTTTCTCGTGCCCCGTCCTACTCGATTTCATGACAAGGAGATTTTCGCGTACGGGGCTATCACCCACTATGGCCGCACTTTCCAGAGCGTTCCGCTAATCTCCAAGCCACTTAAGGGCTGGTCCCCGTTCGCTCGCCACTACTAAGGGAATCTCGGTTGATTTCTATTCCTCAGGGTACTTAGATGTTTCAGTTCCCCTGGTTCGCCTCTTGCACCTATGTATTCAGTACAAGATAACCATCTT
>NZ_BAAILM010000087.1:0-254 GCF_054589175.1 Pseudomonas sp. 3A(2025)
TAAAACAAACTTTCATTTTGCCTTAGCCTGCATCCCACCAGTGAAAGTGGCACACAGTCTAAATTTTTATCACACACCGAATTTTTAAAGAACGATTCTGAAAAAGATCAGAAATCAACATTCACGCTGCCCATCGACAGGAATGCTCATTTCTAAGCTTTGACAAGCAACTGCAGGTGAAACTGCAAGTGAATATGGTGGAGCCAAGCGGGATCGAACCGCTGACCTCCTGCGTGCAAGGCAGGCGCTCTCCC
>NZ_BAAILM010000088.1:0-1317 GCF_054589175.1 Pseudomonas sp. 3A(2025)
CGCTATCAGCCAAACGCCTGCTGCAAGTGCGCGGCGGCAGTCTCGATAACAGCAGCGGCCAGATCTCCGGCGCCGACATCGACCTGGGCGTGACCGGCGTACTGGCCAACCGCGCCGGCCTGATCGAAAGCAGCGGCGCACTGACCCTCAACGCCGCCAGCCTCGACAACACCCAAGGCCGCCTGCGTGCCTTGGGCACCACCGGCACCAGCGTATTTACCCTGGCCGGCGCGTTCGACAACAGCCGTGGCACCCTGGAAAGCGCCAACAGCAACCTGCAATTTGCGATCGGCAAACTGATCAACACCGACGGCTCGATTCTGCACGTCGGCACCGGCGTGCTCGGCCTGGGTCTGCCGTTGCTGCAAAACGTCGGCGGCCGGGTCGCCACCAACGGCAGCCTGACCCTGACCGGCAACAGCTGGACCAACAGCAGCGTGCTGCAAGCGGCCAACCTGAACCTGAACATCGACCGTTTCAACCAGACCGGCAGCGGTCAATTGCTGGCCGGCAAGAGCTTCACCGGGCGCGGCAGCCAGTGGCAAAACGACGGCCTGATCGCCAGCGACGGCACCCTCGACGTCCGCCTGACCGGCGGCTACAGCGGCGCCGGCCGACTGACCAGCCTGGGCGGCCTGACCCTCAACGCCGCGCAACTGGACCTCAACAACGCCACATCGCGCATCGCCGGTGGCGGCAGCACCGTCATCGACATCGACGGCATCCTCAACAACAGCGGCATCATCACCAGCGCCGCCGGCCTGCGCCTCGATGCCACGACCCTGAACAACTACGGCAGCCTCGGCGCCGCCGGCAACCTGACCGTCAACGCCGCGACCTTGCTCAACCAGCGCGGCCTGATCTTCAGCGGTGCCGACATGGGCCTGTTCGTCAATGACTTCACCAACCAGTACGGCGACGTCTACAGCCTCGGCAACCTGCAAATCAGCCGCGATGCCAGCGGCGCTCTTGCCAACAGCATCGTCAACCGCTCCGCGACCCTCACCAGCGACGCCGGCATGCTGCTGGCCGCCCGGCGCATCGACAACATTCGTGACGTAATGACCGTCGACGACGCCGGCATCTACAACGCCCGCATCGACGAAATCGCCTGCGGCACCGCCGGCCTGGGCAACCTCGATTGCAGCGGCGGCAAGGAACACCACGTCTGGAAGATCCAGCAAAACGAAAAACTCGCCGTCACCCAAGCCAGCGCGGCTTCCAGCATCACCGCCGGCGCCAACCTGAACCTGATCGGCGGCGACTTCCTCAACAGCAGCAGCACCGTGGCCGCCGGTGGCGCCTTGAGCGCCCGCG
>NZ_BAAILM010000088.1:1552-44505 GCF_054589175.1 Pseudomonas sp. 3A(2025)
CGCCAACCTGAGCGGCCTGCAAGCGGCGATGAGCACCTTCATCTCCACCACCGAGCGCGAAGCCACCAACCTGCGCGTCACCACCCAGCACGCCTTCGACGCCCAGACCTACGCCGCCGTGATTCAGGCTGGCGGCGCGGTCAACGTCCAGGCCGGCAACAACATCGACAACAGCGTGGTACGCGGTGGTTTTACCTACGTCAGCGGCGGCAAGCGCACCGACACCACGGCACCGGGCAGCGACTACGCCACCCTGGTACCGCTCGACCGGCAACTGGCGCCAGACCTGGCACAGCAAGCGCTCAACCCGACCACCTTGCCCGGCTTCAGCCTGCCCACTGGCCAGAACGGCCTGTTCCGCCTGAGCGACGCATCCACCAGCGGTGCCGCGCTGCTCAGCGCCGCCAACAGCAGCCAGCCGCACCGCTACCTGATCGAAACCAACCCGGCACTGACCGACCTGCGCCAGTTCCTCAGCTCCAGCTACCTGCTCGACGGCCTGGGCCTGGACGCCGACACCGCCTGGAAACGCCTGGGCGATGGCTATTACGAACAACGCCTGATCCAGCAAGCCGTCGTCGCCCGCACCGGCCAGCGCTTCATCAACGGCCTGACCAGCGACGAAGCGATGTTCAAGTACCTGATGGACAACGCCATCGCCAGCCAGTCGGCGCTGAACCTCAGCGTCGGCGTCGGCCTGTCCGGCGAGCAAGTCGCCGCGCTGACCCACGACATCGTCTGGATGGAAGACCAGGTGGTGCGCGGCGAACACGTGCTGGTGCCGGTGCTGTACCTGGCGCAAGCCAACAACCGCCTGGCCGCCAACGGCGCGCTGATTCAAGGCAACGAACTGTCGCTGATCGCCGGCAACAACCTGACCAACGTCGGTGTACTTAAAGCCACCAGCACCTTGCAGGCCGGGGCCGGCAATAGCCTGATCAACGAAGGGCTGATTCAGACCAATGAACGCCTGAACCTGCAAGCGACCAACGATGTACTCAATCGCGCCGGCGGCGTGATCAGCGGCCGCGATGTCAGCCTGGTCTCGGCCAATGGCGATGTGAGCAACGAGCGTACGGTTACCAGTCATCAGAGCGCCGCTGGAGCCTCGGTCTGGCGCGAAGACTTCGCCAGCAGCGCGGCGCGGATCGAGGCGGCGGGCGATCTGACGGCCAGGGCCGGGCGTGATGTAAATAACAGCGGCGTCATGCAAGCCGCTGGCAACGCGACGTTAGTGGCGGGCCGCGATGTGAATGTAGTGGCAGCGCAGACCCAGGAAGGGCGTGTTGACGGGCCGAATCACACCCGTTCCAGCGTGACGCAACTGGGTGCTGAACTCAGTGCTGGGCAGAACGTAGGCGTGCAGGCCGGGCGCGATATCAATGTCACGGCCAGTCAGGTCGCCAGCCAAGGCAACCAGACACTTCTGGCGGGCGAAAACATTCGGGTCGAATCCGCCGCTAACCAGAGCGAATACGTTTCACGCAGCAAGAGGGTCACTGAAGAGATTCGCACGGTCAACCAGCAGGCCAGCCAGCTGCAAGCCGGCGGCAACCTTGTGCTGGATGCCGGAACGAATCTCGATGTCGTGGCCAGCCAGCTCAACGCACAAGGCAATGTGGCCCTTGACGCTGGACAGGATATCAACCTGACCTCAGCGCTGAATGAGGATGCGCGCTTCTATGCCAAGAAAAGCAAAGGCTCGTTTGGCCGCAGCAGCAGTGAACAACGCGAAAGCTATGACAGCACCAACGTCGCCACCGAGGTCAATGCAGGCCAGGACCTGACCGTCAACGCCCGTCAGGCGGCCGATGGCAGCATCGGTATCAACGGGGCTCGCGATGTCACCGTTATCGGCAGTCAGCTCAAGGCCGGCAACGATCTGGTCATCGGCGCCAGCAACGATGTGGCGGTGCTGTCAGGTGTCGAGGAGCACGGAGCCTATAGCCAGAAAAGCAAATCCGGATTTCTGGGTTTGTCCAAGAGTGGCAAGAGCGAGTTGCAGACCAGCGCCACGCAAGTGGCCAGCGGGCTGGATGCCAAAGGTAATGTCATCGTCGCCTCGGGCAAGGACATCCGCCTGCGCGCCAGCGACATCAATGCCGGTAACGACGTTGATCTCAGGGCGGGTCTGGTCGACAGCAACGGCGACATCAACCTGATCGCCGCCAACGACGAAGCCTACAGCCGTAGCGAGGAATATCGCAAAAAGACCGGCTTGTCGGTCTCGGGCGGCTTCCTGTCAATCAGTTCGGCCAAGCAGGCCGGGCGCGAAGCGCAAAGCAGCACCAGCGTCGGCAGCCAGGTGACGGCAGAGCGCGATGCCGCGTTGCAAGCCGAGCGTGACATCAATGTGGTCGGCAGCCGTATTCAAGCCGGGGGCCAGGTCAATCTGAATGCCGGTCGTGACGTAAATGTCCTGGCCGCACAAAACAGCCGTTCCGATCAGGATTGGGAGAAAAAACGCCAGAGCGGGATTGGCATTTCGGGCGACGACAACGGCGTCACCCTCTTTGCCGGCATCGAGCGCACCGCCGAAAGAAACCGACTGGAACAACAGACCGCCGCCGCGAGCCAGATCAATGCAGGTCAGGACCTTGGTATTCGGGCCGGGCAAGACATCAATCAGATCGGCTCAGACCTGCAAGCCGGCAACGACATCAATCTGGCGGCACAGCGCAATATCCTGATCGACGCCGCCAGCGAGCGGCAGGTCATCGAGCAGCAGCGTGAACAACAACGCAATGGTCTGAGTGGCACCATCAATCACAACTTCGGGAGTACCAAGGATGCGGTGAGCGGTGCAGGCAAAGGCGATGACAACGTCAGCAAGGCCTCCAGCACCCTCAAGGCTGTGGACAGCGTTAGCCAGTTCCTCGCTGGCCCGACCAGTGATGGCAAGTTTGGCACCAGCAAGCAAAGCACCACTGAGCAAGTGACCGAGCAAAGCAGCCGTGCCTCCACGTTAGAGGCGGGTAATGATGTAAATCTGTCGGCGAACAATGATGTGCGGGTACGCGGCAGCCAGATGCAGGCTGGGCGGGACATCAATGTCATGGGGCGCGATGTGACCCTTGAAGCGGCCAAGAACAGTTTTAGCCAGGAAAACCGGGAAAGGCAGAGCTGGGGCGGGATACATGGTGGGACCAGTGGTGGGTTCAAGATAGGGGTCGGTGGCAGTAACGGGCAGATCAGCGGCGACAGCAGCCAGGGCAGCTCAACCGTTAGCTCTTTAACGGCCGGGCAGGACATCAACCTGAAAGCTACCAATGACCTGACACTGGTAGGCACGCAAGCTAATGCCGAACGTAATATCGACCTCCAGGCTGGCAACAACCTGAACATCCGCGCTGCGCAAAACGATGCAGACAGCCAGAACAACCGTAAAAGCGGTGGCGGTGAAGTGGGGCTCAGCGTTGGGTCAGAAGGTGTGGGTATCTACGCCAGCGTGAATCTTGGCAAAGGCAATCTCGAACGGGAAAGCCAGCAACAACAGCAAGCCTACCTCTATGCAGGCAATCGTCTGGCGTTCAGCAGTGGGCAGGACACCACCATCAGTGGTGCCACTTTGCGCGGCAACGAAGTGGTTGGCCGTGTTGGCCGCGATCTGATGGTGTCTTCGGCGGTCGATACCGGTCAGGTCGAAGGCAAAGAATATGATCTCAGCGCTACCGTGACAGTGGGGCCGGGTGCAGGCGTCAGCGGTTCGGTCGGTTATGGCACAACCAATGGCTCGACTTATTGGGTCGATCAGCAAGCCCGTATTACCGGCAAAAACAGTGTCGATATCCGCACGCAAAACCACACCCAGCTCGATGGCGCCTTGATTGCTGCCGACAGCGGCAAGCTCAAACTCGATACTGGCACCTTGGGTTTTAGCGACATCGCCGGCAAGGATAAAGAACACGGCTATTACCTGAATGTCGGCGGTTCTTACGGCAAGGGCACCCAAGACCCGTCGGTTGAAGGCAAGGGTGGTAAAGACGAAAACGGTTGGAGCCTGGAAGGCTGGAACTACGAAAAAGATCGCCAGCAAATTGTCCGCGCCACATTGGGCAGCGGCGACATCGTGGTGCGCAACGATGCACTAACAGGAGCGGACTCGACCAACGGTCTGAATCGCGATGTCGACAAGGCCTACGAAATTACTCGGGACGATGAGCAACGCACCAACCTTTACGCATCCAGTCGTTCGATTGAGGCCGTCAGCAATCCGGTCACAACTGCACAGGTCTGGACCCGCCAACTGCTTGATTACAATGAGACGGCCAAAAAGAACTTCGAGCAGGCTGCTCTTGATGCCAGCCTCGTTATTAATCGGATCGAAAGAGGCCTGGGACGTCAACTCGATAGCGGTGCCACAAAGATGGTGGGCAACGACTTTGCCGAAGCCACCATGGAGTCCTTGATCCGCGGGGGATTGAGTCGCAGTCAGGCCTTGGAGACCATGGCTGATCCAGATTTTCAGGAAAAGGTATTGGCTGAGCTTGATTATCTGTCCAGTATCAATCTAGAACCGGTTAAAGCTGCCAGTGAGGAACTCAACACATCGCTCGCCGGGCTCATAAGCTCAACAACTGTCGTGCTTGATGAAACGCTAATCCATGCCTCTGAGGAGAAAAAACGCACAGCCGCGCAGGATGTCCTGAGCGCCATGGGCAAGGTCAACGATTACATACAAGAGCATGAGACTGAGAGGGAGGCGGTTACCGTTGTCGTTGCTTTGGCAGGAGGCCCTAAGGCGCTGGTTCAGTTAGCCATTGTCAACGCGGCAGCCAAGACTGATATAGGACAGCAACTGAATGAAACCATGGCGCAGTACAGCGACGTCCTGGGCACGAAGCTTGCCATTGAAATTGAAGGTACAGAGCTTAGTAAAGAAGACGTCGAACAACGGTCTCTGATCGGCGGTGGTGTCTTGATGGTGGCGGTCTTGACAGGCGTGATCGCGAGCCGTAAATCAGGAGCCGAGAGCAGAACGGTTTCGATGGATCGGAGCAAGAATGCGAATTCGTCGAGTGCTGTGACAGATGCTGAAGCTGGGGTTAGCAAACTACCAAGAACTTGGGATGTTCCAAGCACTACAATTAGTAAATTCCCAGAGAGCTGGGCAGTTTCGCCAAATAAAAAAGGTACTGGATTTAGATGGCAAGACCCCAAAAATAAAGGAAATGGTGTTCGGATTGATAAGGGTGAAGCTCATATAAGTCAGCCAACTCAGCAAGTGGATCACGTTATTGTTAGGTCAAATGGTAAGGTTATAGGTAGAGATGGTAAGCCTGTTGTAGGGTCTATTAAAGATCATGCAGAGGAAGTTCATATTCCGTTAAGCGAGTACAGGAAGTGGGAAAAATGGAACTCTCCGAACTAGAGTACCCTGCGATGAGAGATGAATTGATCTCCTACTTGGAGGGGTTGTCCAGTGCTGATTATCAATATAGTGCCTGGGTATCTAGGTCGAGCTCTGATATAGCTTATGATGAGTTGGATTATACTATTCACTTTTTATACGATGATACCGATTTGGCAACCGATCCTCGCTCTTGGGTCGGGATTATACTTAGAGGGGAGAACGAAGTAAGAGCAATTTCTAATGTTGTTAAGAGTATTGATAAGGTTTTTGATAAATATGGGACTTGCCTTGCGGATGAGGAATATTTAACAAAGCCTGAATGGGCTAGTGTTATTGAATCATCAAAAAACGCTTTAATAGAGTTTTCTCAGGTGTAGAAATCCTGATTTTATCTGGCACTTAAAGTTAAAGGGCCCTAGTTTGCGCTAGGGCTCTTCCTTTACTCTGCCGTAATCATCAACAGGTCAGCCACACCGCTACCTGATCGAAATCAACCCGGCACGGACCGACCTGCGCCAGTTCCTTAGCTCCAGCTACTTGCTCGACGGCCTGTGCCTGCCAGCGTTGGCATCAGCATTTGTATTCCGCCGCTTTGCCTAGGTGCCAGTGGCAGCGCTGCATTCAGCCGAAAAAGTTGCGCCGCCAGCGCCATAGGTGGTGCGGCATCGAGCTTGCTGACCCATCTGTTCAGCGAAACCAGTCCCGATGAGTCTGCACCGGAGCGCGAAGCCAAACGCAATTTCGCGCACAGCTGCAGCTGGCGGAAATGAATGGGGAGCCCTTTAATCTGGTTGTAAGTCCGCGAACGCAAAATATTTCAGAACCTTTGAAAGCTCAGATAGATGCAGTTGTTAGTAGGTTTGGAGGTGGTATATGTAGATATGATCCAGCTACTAAAGAATTTTCAGATTTTTAGTTGAGGGAGGTAGAGTGTGCTGAAGATATCGTTGATTACGGAAGTGGATACGAAGCTTTGGGAAGTGGGCAAAAAGGTACTTTCAGCTTTCACTGAAATAAGCCCGCTGCTAACTCCTGATGTCTTGTTTTAATGGGAGAACAAGATTTCAGATTTTCATAGCGTGGATGAGTGCAAGAGCTATTGGGCTCAGACTGCAATAATGCAGGCTGCAAACGCTAAAGTAGAAATTCCTATCGGGCTTAGGTGGAAAAATAAAGGGCCTGCTAAATACGATGCTGAGATTAGTCATACTTACATGAGTGTTAAAGGTGATTTGATAAATGGTTTGTTGAAGCTTAGTGCCAAGCTACATAGGTGTGTTGACTGGCTTGTTGTTTTCAAAGAGTTATGTCTGGCGATTAAGCCAGATATTGCAATTATGCATTTTTTCTCTGGGCCTGAACTGAAAAAAACAAGCGTAGGCACCCATGAGAGCTATTTTTTATCAGGGGTTGTTTGTAATGGGAAGATACCTAATATTGGCTGGGCAATGTTTTACGGTGATGGTTTTTCTCAGGAGGTTAATGCTGAAAAAATTTCGGCGGCAGGATTCTGTGTTGAAAGTTTAGGGGGCGGGTATCTAGTGCGGGTGACGGATGATATTAATGATGTTGTGTCAGATTTTTCAGGGTTTTCTAAAAGGCGCTCTGAGCTTAAGGGTTTGTTTCGAGAGGGCTTTTTTATGATTGGGGATGAGCCTGTAGCGTAGATGAGATTTGGTTAGGTTTTTAAGCTGGTCATGAAGTGGTGTGATGTGTATGGTGCAAGTTTTTACATGTTGATTTTTAGATTTTTTGCTCTTTAAAAATTACTTAAATCTGAAGTAAAATTTTATGTTTTCTACGCAATAGTGCTGGCAGGGCAAAAAAGTTTCAGCCCGTTTTTAGACGACTTTTCATAAAATATTAGTCGCGATGCGGATAACAACTTGCAAGCCGGTGGGGCTGCTACCGAGGTCAAAGGCGTCAGCGCCAACGCGCCTGTTGCCTTGATCCCCAGCGGTAATTCCAGCAGTAAAACCCGCAGTGGCATCAGCGGCGCAACCGTCAACATCACTAACGAAGCGGGTCAACGCGCCCTGACCGGCGAAAGCGCAGCTGAAACGGTCGCCGGTATCAATACCGACGTATCCAGCGACCGCGATGGCACCAACAAGCTCAAGCCGATCTTCGACGCCGAAGAGATTCAGACGAATTTCGAGATCACCAGCACATTCGTGAAAAACGTCGGCGTGTTCCTGGAGGACCGCGCCAACGAGGTCAAAGCCAAAAACAATGAGGCTGAAAAAGAACTGGTTGCCTCCCAGAACCCCAATCGTTCGCTGGAGGATCGGCAAGCCAGCCGCGACAGGTACCTGGTCCTCAAGGAAGAGGCCCGCGAAACCAACAACGACTGGGGCGCCGGTGGTACCTACCGCCAGATCGCTACCGCGCTGACCGCCGGCATCTCCGGCAACGTGACCGGCGGCACCAGCCAGTTCTCGCAGAACATGGTGGTCAACTACCTCCAGCAACAAGGCTCGGCCGCCATTGGCGACATGGTCAGGGATGGACTGGGAGAAGGCAGCCCGGAACACGCCGCACTACACGCCATTCTCGGTTGCGCAGGTGCAGCGGCCAGCCGACAAAGCTGTTCCGCCGGCGCCATGGGCGGTGCGGCATCGAGCCTGCTGACCCACTTGTTCAGCGAAACCAGCGCCGATGAGTCTGCACCGGAGCGCGAAGCCAAACGCAACGTCATCGCCAGCCTGGTGACGGGTATTGCGGGCATGACCAGCCCATCTACGGCGGCGACGGCCAGTAATGCTGCGGCTGCCAATGTGGATAACAACTGGCTGGCGACGCAGCAGGAGTTGCAGTACCGCAAGGAAATGGATCAAGCCTCTACCTCGCTGGACAAGCTGAATGTCTGGGCCAAGTGGGAAAAGACCTCGCTCAGGCAGGACGTACTGACAGGCACGGGCATTGCCAAAGGCTTCACCGAGGGCATGGCCGGCATGGGGCTGGACACCCTGAACAGCGCCGCCGGGTTCATGCGTGATCCGAAGGAAAGCTTCAAGGCTGCCAAAGAGTTCATTACCTCCCCTGAAGCCCAGAGACAGTTGGGCCAGCAGCTGGCTGCCACCCTGGAGAAACAGGTCAGGGAGATTGAGGTCGAGCTTGATCAGGGTGGTGACGCTCATGCCGAGGAACTTGGCAAGAAAATGGGGCAGACCTATGCCCTGGTGATCGGAACGATTGCCAGCGGCCCTGGTGGTAATGCCGCCAAATCGATGAACTTCGCGAGAATCGGGCTCAATCTCTCCAGCAAAAGTGTTGAAGCGGTTAGCGCCGGAATCAAGCTTGACCATGTCAAGGACGAGATCGCCACGCTTGGGAAGGTGGGGCGTGATACGGATGTGCCGGTTATTGAAACCGTTGCAGGCACAGCCGCGCAGGCAACGAAGGATGTCGAGTCTGGCCTTGATTTATTACTCACTGATCGTGCCAAGGCTCTGGCAGAGCAAAATGCAAATCGCAAACTCACGCTTTACGGGCCATGCTGCTTCGCAGCGGGCACCAAAGTGTCGACGCCAAGCGGCGAGCGCGCGATCGAGACGCTCAAAGTGGGCGACATCGTCTGGAGCAAGCCAGAAAAAGGCGGTAAACCATTCGCCGCTGCCATCCTGGCCACGCATGTTCGTTCCGACCAGCCGATTTATAAACTCAAACTCAAGGGTGTAGACGAAGACGGTAAGGTCAAGAGCGAAACGCTGCTGGTGACCCCAGGGCATCCGTTCTATGTACCGGCCAAGAAAGACTTTGTTCCCGTCATTGATCTCAAGCAGGGAGACCAACTGCAGTCACTGGCAGACGGCGCGACGGAGAACAGCTCGTCCGAGGTTGAATCGCTGGAGCTTTACGCACCGTCAGGCAAGACGTATAACCTGACAGTCGATATTGGCCATACGTTCTATGTCGGTGAGCTTAAGACGTGGGTTCATAATGAAGGACCTTGTCTGCTTCCAGATGGTACGTTTGGGGCTGGTGGAGCTAAAGGAGGCCCGCCATTAGCGTTGCCGTCGGGGACACAAGGCTCTGTTGTTAGAGGTTCGTTAACCGACCACGAATTCAAACAGGCATCCGACATAGTTTCCTTCAGAGGCGGGGAGTTTAAAGGAGTGGACTCATCTAAGTTTCCTGGTATTGATGGTTGGTTGGATGGTGTGCCAGCTCAGCTTAAGGTTGTAGAGGGTACGAGTATAAATGCGGTTAGGAGGAATATTGTTAGTGGGGCCAAGGATATGGCAAAAGCAGGGTATAAAGGTGATATATATATAGATGCCACAAATACAGGGGTCTCCATGAGTAAGATGTTGGATCATTTTAGTTCTGGGTCTCCAGTATCTAATATTGTTGGTGAAGGAGTTGTGAGCAATATTTATATTAAGACGCAAGATGGCTGGATGAATATTTCGGCTGGGCGAGTGGCTCAACATAAGGGCTGGCAATGATGGCGACAGGTTTGTTTGTTCCCGTTAAAAGAATTCCTGTTTTCAGTGAGCTACTGGATGGGATAGCCTTGTTTCTTTCAAGGTTTTTTGTGACGACAGGTGGGATAACAGTAGGTGTTAATCTTGCTGGGGGGCTTGATTTGAGCAAGGGGTTGATTATTGTACAGGATCATGAGCAAAGTCAGTTCTGTCGAGTTAGTTTTTCAGAGGTTTCTATTGAGTCGAGAGAGATCTCGGAATATGATCTACCTATTGTTGCGCAGGTAATTACTAGGCCGGAAAGTAGTTTTTATTTCTCCGTGGCTGTTTCCTATGCGATCGGTATGAGCTTGGGGGGGCGAGTTGTTTATGATGATGGACATATCTATTTTGACGCCAAAAAAGATGTGTACTCTCTTTTGGAAGTGGAGCAGTATCTTATGGCTAAAGTTTAAGTGTTGCAAAAGTAACTGACGTGAGCGCTGGAGAGTTTTGGGTGGTAAGGAGTGAATGATTAAAGCTAGTGCTTAACAAGTGATCTATGTTGGTGAGTTTAAGGCATGGGTTCATAATGAAAGGGGAGTGCTGGCTTCCGAATGGTACGCTTGGTGTAAATGGTCCAAAAGCAACTGGGGCTGTAGGGAAAGAGATACCTGCGACATCTCCTTGCTCGGGATGGCTTGCGTGAAGACTTAGCGGCACAAGCCGGTACTCCTTCATCTGGTGGCGCCCAAGTCTATACGGTCGAAGGTGGTGCTACAGGGGTTAAAGAAATTCAGTATAGTTCCTTTAATTATTGGTGATGATGTTCTATCAACTCACAAGGGTGAGCACTATGTTGTTTATTGTAATTCGCGAGGGGGGAGTAGTTTTCAAATATTATAAGAGTGTACGTGGGTCAAAGTAATGGGTATTAAAATTTCATGGCGGGCTCCAATAAAACCTTCTGAGTCACTTGCGGGTATTCTGTTGGGAACACACGTAAGAGATCTTGAGCGGGCTTTTGCTGAATATGCTTCAGATTGTACACAGGGCGAATATGTTTTTTTGGAGTCACCTGCTCTGAGAATGGAAAAAGGTTTCGATTCTAATGGGGATGGAGGGTACGGCTTTTTTATTGTTGATCCGGAATTAACCAATTGGCGGCTTTATTACGATAGGTCTGATCATCCAGGTGTTGAATCAAGGGCGCTTCATGTGCTTACTCGTAATTGGCGGGCGGTTGCAGGAATCGAGTGCAGCACGGTCTTGAGGTGAAGAGCGGAACTGCTAATAAGACTAGCTATCAAAGATTTACCGATTATTTTGTGAATAAATTTGGGGCGCAAGGGGAGGGGCGGCTAAATGGCGAGGTCATCGAAAGGGCTGCCACAGTCTATGTGCCGTGAAGGTGGGAAATATGAAGCTCGAAGCCGAAAGTAGTCCTGTAATAATTAGTGTTAATCAAGCGCAGCTTGTAAAAACGTTAAAGAGATTAAAAAGCTATGGCCCTAGCTCATTCGCATGCATAACTGACGATGATGGTAATTACGTGCAAGTGGCTGGCGGTAGGTTCACTTGTTTTGTTGAGAGGTATGACGCTAAAAATAAAATTCTGTTCAGAGGCTATCATTCAAATTCCAGCACTAACTTCGAGGATGGAAGCTTGCTATCGTTTGGTGCGGGTCGTGTTCAATTAAAAAAAGATGAGTGGTTTAATGTTGATGATGTGATCGAGGTTTTCTCTCGCTTTAATGAAGGTCAGGCTCTACCGGAAAGTATTTACTGGCGCGAGATAAAGGTTGAATGAAAACGGGAGTTAAACAAATGGTGCAAAAGTGATAGAGGAAACTAAAGTTGATTTTTTGGACTGGAGTCGCGATGCCTGGGAGACTGAATTGACTAGGGGAATGTAAAAGCTTACTCGCTTTATGATGAAAGTTGTTTTGAAATAATTACTATCGACTCATTTGAGATCGCGCTATCAACGTGGTTGGATCTCATTAAACAGAAACCAGCGCAGGAATAATTCAGGAGGTTGAAGTCTAAACTGCCATTTTGTATGTGGCTTGGGTGCAAAAGGGCCAGATAAGATCGTTGTGCGCAGCGATAACGATTTCAGCGCAACGGTCAACGGGGCTGGCAGCATTCAAACACACGTGCGTGGGAAATTATACTTCTGGCTTTGGCTCAAAGGGTAAGGTAGCGAGGGTAAAAAATGATGAATGTTGCGGAGTTGAACGAGTTGCTTGCCGGTCACAACTGCTTGCATGCAATTAGCATTCAGTTAAATACGGAAGGGATGGCTTATGATTTATCTCTGTCGATTTCTGCCTCCGAAAAGGCGAGGGCTGATGTCGTAAATATCAAATTTATCGATGTTAGCCAATTTGCAGCACATGGTTTTGGCGGCGGATTGACTCAGCTTATGCATATGCGCGTGAGTAAGTTGGACTCAGGCTTTGACAGGGCGCGTTATCAATTGAGTGATCTTGAAGATAAAAAGATGTCGTTTTGTTTTTCATCATTTTCGGTTGGTTAGATAGAGCGTGAAAATTGATTGTCGCCAGCTCTTTTAAATAGTGAGGTTTTGCATGCAGTGTCCACGGTGTGAACAGGGTAGCGTTGTGAAGGCCAAGGTTGTGGTCACTGGTGATTTATTGTATGTCTGTGAGGAGTGTGAGGCTTCATGGTTTAATTATAAGGATATCGGTGGTAAGGCTTTTTTCGATTATGGGGGATACATGGAAAGTCTAGGGCTATTGCCGCTATGGAGTGAGTTGCAAGTCATTTCTGGATAGGAATATAAAAGTTCGGTTGCTTGTAATTTTTTAGCTGTAAGTGCAAGCGAATAGGCAAAGCCATGTGCTTAAGTAACCTGATAAGCTGAACCCAAACGAGCAGGCTTCGTGTTGGATAGGATGATTGAAGTGCTTGCGAACCTAACTCAAATATTGTCGCCTCCCTCCGTTACTAGTCACAAGGACTGGTCAGGTTTCGAGGTAAAAGAAAATCTATACTTGCCAGCCGATTATAAAGAATTTATATCGGTTTATGGTGGTGGTGTGATTGATGATTTTTTATGGGTGTTGAGTCCTTTCGCTAATAATCGAAATTTGAGTTTTGAAAAAAGTAAATATTTCCAAGAGTCGTATCTTGAAGTGAAGAAAGAGTTGCCCGCAGATTACCCAAGGCCCAAGTACCCTTCACAAGGATCTTTCATCCCCTGGGCAGTGACGGATAATGGTGAAACTCTTGTATGGATTGTAGAGGGAAAACCTGAGTCATGGGGCGTGGCTGTTCATAGCTCGGACCAGGGATGCGAGGAGGTCTACAATATTGGGTGTGTGGAGTTTATTCTGAAAATCCTTCGTAGGGAAATATCTTCTAGTATCTTGCCTGTTCAGTTTCCGCCTGAAGGGCAAGCGCTGCATGTTTTTAAGCGAACTGATTAACGGTTATCTTTTTGATGAGTTGTCGAGTCTTAATGTGATTTTTAAAATGTCGTATAATAATGGGGCTATGCGGGCAGTGAGTGAGTCGAAAATAAATTGCACAAACGGCACTTCCAGGCTCATGTTGCTGATCATCGAGCCTTGGGCTGAGCAGTACTGGCTGACACCCGGAATGTCAGTGGATGTTGTCGCTGTGGGCGGAGTGGGCAAGGGCGTATTCGAAATTGAGTATGTCGACGAGGGAATGATTGTCTATGCTTGGGAGGGTAGTGTAGTTTCCGTGTTGATTGACGGCGTAGAGGCAGAGCCGGATTCTCAAATTTAGATTGTTTGGTGTGCGCAGATCGCATGTCAATTTTTAGTAGATGATCTAATCTTTGAGCAGGGACGGTACAGTAGTAAATTTATAGAAAATTTGGGTGTCTGATCTTGGTGGTGATGAGTTTGTTGCGAGGTAAAAATGAATGTTGGCGATTTTTTTGAATCTGCAGGTTGGTTGGCTATTATCGATTTTAGGCTTTTTTTGTGGCCTGTAAATTATTCTGAAAATGATGAGGTTGGTAGTAGGGTTGAAATATCCAGTCCTGAATTAATATTTGCTGTCATTGATAAGATTCTACCCTTGGGTGGTGGTAGAAGTTTTGTGTTTCACAAGTCGGAGGCTTTGGGCTTCATAATACAGCTTTCGCCGGTAAAGATTAAATTGACGGCCTTGTCTGTAGAAGAGAGGGGGCATGGTTTTTTTTGTGTAGATGTCAGTGATGTCTCTATTGAATCGTGTAGGCTTCGCTATCAAGAACTACTTAAAAGCAAAAACATTAAGTCGGGTGACTGGCTGGATTATGTCTAATTGGTTTTTATTCTGAAGTCGGAAATAGCCTGGTTGGCTGTAGAGGGTTTTTTCAACGATCCACAGCAGAAATCAGAACGTATACAGTGGATTGCGTCTAACGATATTGTCTGGCCAGTCGATAGCTGAAAAGACGCTCAAACAATAAAGCTCGAAACGTTAAGCAGGGCATCTGATGAACCACTCGATCCAGACAATCCATGCGCTTCCCTCCATCGAACGTATCAAGCACGTCAGCCAGGCGCTTGCGCTGCTGGATGCGATCATCATGCCCGAGTGGCAATACCGGTATTTCTCATTCAACTGCAATTGGGATGGCGCCGGTCAAGAAATGATGGCGTCGATGAGGGACGGTTCAGGGGCGGAGTACTTCCTGCATTTCAGTTCTGAAGGTGTTGCCGCAAAGGTCGTGAGCGGATCGCTGTTGCCGGATGCCCTCAGGCACCTGAACGCAATGCCTGAGAGGTTCCAGGGTTTCAAATCCGAGCCAGCTTTTTCCACCGAACATGCAAGCCTGTTTTTCTGGCGAGGTGTGGATCAACCCTCGTGGTCGGTATCACCGGACACACTGGACCTCTATCCATTGCTGGGTTTTCTGGTGGATGGCGTCGAGGCGTACAAGAATCTGGTTGAGGATTACTACGAAGAACACCTTGATGCGAATACCATCGAGCAGGTGTTCGCTTCATTGAGCGTGACTGAAGATCAGTTGAGTGCGCTTAACCACGATCTGACCCTTGAGGATCTGGCGGAAGACGCTCAAGAGATTTTGGGGCGAATCCTTTAGGAGCACAAAGGTTGTGATGGATAAACAAGCGATTTCAAGACAGGCCAGCGAAATGCCGTGGATCAAGAAGGCCGCTGTCTTTCTGCTGGTACTCGATCATGCGCTGGAAAACCTCAAGTCATCCGGGGCCACCCATGCAACCTGCAAAGAGGCCATCGAACTTTGCTGGCAGTGGCTGTCTGATCGCAGCGTGACGGGGGAGGCACTGGCGCATTACCTCGATTCCGATGAGCTGCAAGATGGCCCGTTGGCAGAAAGTCATTTTGCCGCCGGCAGTGTCGAGCAGGACAGCCTGATTCTGATTGTGCTGGTTGTAGGGTTTTTTGCTCATCGGGCTTATAAGGTGTCAGGTCAGCAAGCCAGGATGTCGGCTTCGGTGTGCGAAGCGGATGAGGGGGCGGCGCAGTATATTGTCGAGTTCATAGATAAGGTGGGCCTGATGGATGTGCTGGGTGCTCACTTACCCACCCGCCCTGCATAAACCGTCACCGTCGCCCACCGATAATCACCGCCCCGTTTGCCGCTTACCGGGCGTTTCGCCATAATCCTTGCCTTGACACCGTTTCGCAGACTTAGCAGGAGCCTCATGGAGCACTTTCGTAATATCGGCATCATCGGTCGTCTGGGCAGTGCCCAGGTGCTGGAGACGGTGCGCCGACTCAAGAGATTCCTCCTGGACCGGCATCTGCATGTGATCCTCGAAGACACCATTGCCGAGGTGTTGCCTGGCCACGGCCTGCAAACCTCGTCGCGCAAGATGCTTGGCGAGGTCTGCGATCTGGTGATCGTGGTTGGCGGCGACGGTAGCCTGCTGGGCGCGGCGCGGGCGCTGGCCAAGCACAATGTGCCGGTGCTGGGCATCAACCGTGGGCATCTGGGCTTTCTGACCGATATCCGCCCCGACGAGCTGGAGATCAAGGTCGCCGAGGTGCTGGACGGTCATTACCTGGTCGAGAACCGTTTTCTGCTGCAGGCCGAGGTGCGTCGGCACGGTGAAGCCATCGGCCAGGGCGATGCGCTCAACGATGTGGTGCTGCACCCTGGCAAGTCGACGCGGATGATCGAGTTCGAGATCTGGATCGATGGCCAGTTCGTGTGCAGCCAGAAGGCTGACGGCCTGATCGTCGCCACTCCGACCGGCTCGACCGCGTATGCGCTGTCGGCGGGCGGGCCGATCATGCACCCCAAGCTCGACGCTATTGTCATCGTGCCGATGTACCCGCACACGCTGTCGGGCCGGCCGATCGTGGTCGACGGCAACAGTGAGCTGAAGATCGTGGTGGCCAAGGACATGACGATTTATCCGCAGGTGTCGTGCGATGGCCAGAACCATTTCACCTGTGCGCCGGGCGACACCGTCACGGTCAGCAAGAAGTCGCAGAAGCTGCGCCTGATTCATCCGCTGGATCACAACTATTACGAAGTGTGCCGTACCAAGCTCGGTTGGGGCAGTCGCCTCGGCGGGAGAGGAGACGACTGATGCTCGATCCCGCGCGTAGCTACGATCTGATCGGTGACGTGCACGGGTGTGCCCAGACCCTGGAGCGACTTCTGGAGCAACTCGGTTATCGTCTTGAAGCGGGTGTGTGGCGTCATCGCCAGCGCATCGCGCTGTTTCTCGGCGACATCATTGACCGCGGTCCACGAATCCGCGAGTCCCTGCACATTGTGCGCGACATGGTTCAGGCCGGTAGCGCGCTGTGCATCATGGGCAACCATGAATTCAATGCGCTGGGCTGGGTGACGCCGGCCTTGCCGCAAAGTGGCCATCATTTTGTGCGCGAGCACACGCCACGGCATGAAAAGCTGATCGGCGAGACCCTGGCGCAGTTCGAGCAGTACCCGGACGAATGGCGCGAGTTCATCGACTGGTTTTATGAGTTGCCGCTGTTTATCGATGCCGGGCGTTTCCGTGCCGTGCATGCGTGCTGGGACCCGAACCTGATCGAGCCGCTGCGTGGCCTGCACGGCTGCGGGCGCATCGACCGGCATTTCATCCAGGCGTCGGCCATTCCTGGCAGTTTTGCCAGCAATGTCTTCAACCGCCTGCTGCGCGGCACCGACATGCGCCTGCCGCATGGCCTGACGCTGACCGGCGGCGATGGCCTGACCCGCGAGTTCTTCCGCACCAAGTTCTGGGAAGACGACCCGCAAACCTATGGCGACATCGTCTTCCAGCCCGACGCGCTGCCCGAAGGCGTGGCCAAGACGCCGCTGTCGACCTCGGACAAGAACGCCTTGCTGCGCTATGGCATTGACGAGCCGCTGTTGTTCGTCGGCCATTACTGGCGCAGCGGCGTGCCGGCGCCGATCCGGCCCAACCTGGCGTGCCTGGACTACAGCGCGGTGCTGTACGGCAAGCTGGTGGCGTACCGGCTGGATCAGGAAACCCGAATCGACCCGGACAAATTCGTCTGGGTGGATGTCCAACGCCCCGAGGCGAGCCGCTAAGCGCTGTCTGCCCCTTTATTCAACCATTGGCTGTCACAAGGATTCACCATGGATGACTCGACGCTGGACCAACTGGAAGCCGCGCTGTCGGCGTCCCCCGGCAATGTCGCGCTGATTACCCTGCTGCTCAAGGCGTGCCTTGAGCGTGGCGATTACTCGCGGGGGCTGAAACTGCTTCCCGATGACCTGCAAAGCCAGCCCGGCAACGAAGCCCTCAAGCCTGTCGCGGCGCAGCTGTACCTGGCGGCCGGCGATGCACAAAAGGCGCTGGACCTGGCCGATGGCGACGATGCGCAGGCGCAGTTGCTGCGGGCCCGCGCCCTGGCCGATCTGGGCCGGCTCAAGGACGGTCAGGTTGAGTACCGCGCCGCGATCAACGCCAACCCGGCGCTGGAAGACATGGCGCTGTGGCGCCGGCTGAATGTCTCGGTCACCAGCATCGACAAGGGTGAAGGGCGTCCGCGCCTGCGGGTGATCTCCAATGACGACACCGACCAGACCGAAGTGCGCCGTCTGCTGGTGCCGGAAAATCAGGACGTGACCTTCGCCGACATCGGCGGCCTGGATGAGCTGAAAAAGACCATCCACAAGAAAATCATTCTGCCGTACCAGAAGCCGGGCCTGTTCGAGCGCTTTCGCAAGCGCGTCGGCGGTGGCGTGCTGTTGTACGGGCCGCCCGGTTGCGGCAAGACCATGCTGGCGCGGGCCACGGCTGGCGAGTGCAAGGCCAGGTTCTTCAACGTGGCGATTTCCGATGTGCTGGACATGTACATCGGTGAGTCCGAGCGCAAGTTGCACGCCTTGTTCGAGCAGGCGAGGGCGCAGGCGCCGGCGGTGATGTTCTTCGACGAGGTCGAAGCGCTGGGCGGCAAGCGTTCCAATACCCGCGACTCGACGTCTTCCAAGCTGGTCAGCCAGTTTCTGTCGGAGATGGACGGCTTCACTCAGGACAACAAGGGCGTGTTGATCCTGGCGGCGACCAACGTCCCATGGTCGGTGGACTCGGCATTCCGCCGTCCCGGTCGCTTCGACCGTACCTTGTTCGTGCCGCCGCCTGACCGCGTAGCGCGCGAGACCATGCTGCAGTTGATGGTCAAGGGCCGTCCGCTGGCCGCCGATATCGACTTTGCCTTTCTGGCCAAGAACACCTCGGGCTTTTCCGGCGCCGACCTGGGCGAGCTGGTGGAAACCGCTGCTGACGAGGCGATTGAAGAGTCGATCGAGCAGGGCGGTGAACAGCCGATCTGTGACCGGCACTTCAAGCAGGCCTTGAAAGAGGTGCGCGCCACCACGCTGGAGTGGCTGACCACCGCGCGCAATTACGCGCGCTATGCCAACGAAGGCAATCAGTACGATGAAGTGCTGGCCTTTCTCGACAAGCATGGCAAGGGACGTTGATGGCCACTGACAACGTGTATCGCATCGAAGACGAGCCGCGCCCCGGTACGCTGGCCAAATTTGCCGTCTCACCGTTCTGGCCGCTATTGGGCCTGATGATGGGCGGGCTGTGGCTGGGCTTGCCATGGTTCGTGCTCAACTCCATTGCCGTGGGTTGCCCCAACCGGGTCAAGGAATGGATCTGGGCAGGCGTCGGCCTGGTGGGCAGTGTGATTATTGCGCTGGGCTTGCTGTGGCTGATCAATACCGGCTACCTGAACAGCCAGGTGCAGTTGCAGTACGCCATTCTGATTCTGGTGGTATGGAAGCTGTCCATCGGTTATGTGCTGTTCACCCAGCAAAGCGCCACCATCGAGCTGTACCAGTATTACGGCGGCGAACTTAATCGTTTCGCGCCGTTGGTGGCCTTGGGCGGCGCGTTCCTGCTCAGGGGCGCGGTGCTCAAACTGCTGCCTTCAGACCTCTGGTTTTTGGTGATGAGCTGATGAATACAGACTATTTGCTGGAAGTCGCCTATCAGCGTCTGAACACCGGCCACACCGATGGCGCCATCGACAGCCTGCGTCAGTTGCTGGCCCATGACCCGGAGTCGGCCGAGGCGCATGCCTTGCTGGCCATCTGTTTGCTGAACATGCGCCGCCTGCATGCGGCACGTCACGAAGTCGGGCTGGCGCTGGCCAATGACCCGGCGCTGGCGCTGGCACACTATGCGGCCGGGCAGATCGACATCGCCGCCCGCCAGTTCAAGACCGCCGAGCAGCACCTGTTGCAGTTGCTCGATCTGGAGCCGATGCAGCCGCGTGGCTATCGCAGCCTGGCCGATCTTTATCAACTGACCGGACGCTTGAAAGAGAGCCTGCCGTTGCTGGAGAAAGCCCTGGAGTTGCAGCCCGATGACGCCGCCAACCTCACCGCCATGGCCGATTACTATCGCTCGTGCGGCGACTATGGCAAGGCGCAGCTGTATGCCCGCGAGGCGTTACAGGCCCAGCCCGGTCATATCGGCGCCATCGTGGTGCTGGGGCATTTGTTGCTGCGTGAAGGCAATGTGCAAGGCGCGCGCGAGCATGCCGCCTGGGCGTTGCAGGAAGACCCCAACAGCGTTCCGGCGTTGGGTTTGCTGACCGAGGTCAAGGCACGCAGCAATGTGTTCATGGGCGGCTGGTGGCGTTTCAACCGCTGGCTGATCGAACGCGGCAGCACCCGCGCCATTGTGTTGTTGCTGGTGATGTTCGTCTGCTACCGGGTTACGGTGTTGACCGTCAGCAGCCAGGGCTACCCGCAGGCGGCGCAGATGATCGACTGGTTGTGGCTGGGCTTTGCGATCTACACCTTCGCGGCCCCGCAGATCTTCCGCCGTGCGATGCAGAAAGAGCTGGAGCAGGTGAAGCTGTCCCGGGATTTCTAACGCCGCTGAGGATCCCCGTAGGAGCTTGTAGGACCGACTTTAGTCGGGAACGGTGGTGCGCCATTCCCGACTAAAGCGGAGCGCCGCCCGGTCGGTCCTACATCGGTCCCGTTGCTCCCGTTGGTCACACGAAGCGGCGCAGATGCCACAATGCGCGATCAGCGTTAAACTGGCGCCATCCCGTAGAGAGTGTTGAACATGTCCTCTTTTGCAGAAATGATTCAAAACATCACCCCTGATGTGTATGAGAGCCTCAAGCTGGCGGTCGAAATCGGTAAATGGTCCGATGGCCGCAAACTGACCCAGGAGCAGCGCGAGCTGTCGATGCAGGCGTTGATCGCCTGGGAAGTGCGCAACCTGCCCGAAGACCAGCGCACCGGTTACATGGGCCCGCAAGAGTGTTCGTCCAAGTCTGCGCCGATTGCCAATATCCTGTTCAAGTCGGATGCCATCCATTGATTGAACTGGGTCGTGGTGCTGTCAACAAGATGTCGGCGCGTCAAGGTGACGCGCCGTTTGTGCAATATGCCTTTCGCCTGGGCGATGCTGAAATTGCGGTCAACCCGCTGATCGGCAAGACCCTGCGCCTGGAGTTTCTGGGCGCCATTCATTGCAGCAATTGCGGGCGCAAGACCAAGTCCAGCTACAGCCAGGGCTATTGCTACCCGTGCATGACCAAGCTGGCGCAGTGTGATGTCTGCATCATGAGCCCGGAGAAATGCCATTACCATGCAGGCACCTGCCGCGATCCGTCCTGGGGCGAGCAGTTCTGCATGACCGACCACATCGTTTATCTGGCCAATTCGTCCGGGGTCAAGGTCGGCATCACCCGCGCCACCCAGTTGCCGACCCGCTGGCTCGACCAGGGCGCCAGCCAGGCGCTGCCGATCCTGCGCGTGGCCACCCGTCAGCAGTCCGGCTTTGTCGAAGACCTGCTGCGCAGCCAGGTCGCCGACCGCACCAACTGGCGCGCGCTGCTCAAGGGCGATGCGCAACCGGTTGACCTCAAGGCCATTCGCAGCGAGCTTTTCGAACACTGTGGCGCCGGCCTTGCCGCGTTGCAGGAACAGTTTGGCCTGCAGGCCATCCAATTGCTGCACGATGCCGAGCCGCTGGAGTTCCGCTACCCGGTCGAGGCGTACCCGACCAAGATCGTCAGCTTCAATCTGGACAAGAATCCGATCGCTGAAGGCACGTTGCTGGGCATCAAGGGCCAGTACCTGATCTTCGACACCGGCGTCATCAATATTCGCAAGTACACGGCCTATCAACTGGCCGTACTTCAGTAATAAGGATTTTCCGCATGCGCACCGAACAACCGCAAGTGATCCATCTGAAGGACTATCAGGCGCCCGAGTACCTCATCGACGAGACGCACCTGACCTTCGAGCTGTTCGACGACCACACGCTGGTCCATGCGCAACTGGTGATGCGCCGCAACCCTGAGCGCGGCGCCGGCCTGCCGCCGCTGGTGCTCGACGGCCAGCATCTGGAGCTGCTGTCGCTGCAACTGGACGACAGCGAACTGAGCGCCGCCGATTATCAGTTGAGCGACAGCCACCTGACTGTGCAGCCCAAAGCCGAGCAGTTCACCCTCGACAGCACGGTGCGCATTCACCCGGAAACCAACACCGCGCTGGAAGGCCTGTACAAGTCCAGCGGCATGTTCTGCACCCAGTGCGAGGCCGAAGGCTTTCGCAAGATCACCTATTACCTCGATCGCCCGGACGTGATGAGCAGCTTCACCACCACGGTCAGCGGCGACAAGCAGAAGTACCCGATCCTGCTGTCCAACGGCAACCCGATCGCCAGCGGCCAGGAAGACGACGGCCGCCACTGGGCGACCTGGGAAGACCCGTTCAAGAAGCCGGCCTACCTGTTCGCGTTGGTGGCCGGTGACCTGTGGTGCATCGAAGACACCTTCACCACCCGCAGCGCGCGTGAAGTGACCCTGCGCATCTATGTCGAGCCAGAAAACGTCGACAAGTGCCAGCACGCCATGGACAGCCTGAAGAAATCCATGCGCTGGGACGAAGAAGCCTACGGTCGCGAGTACGACCTCGACATCTTCATGATCGTGGCGGTCAACGACTTCAACATGGGCGCGATGGAGAACAAGGGCCTCAATATCTTCAACTCCAGCGCCGTGCTGGCCCGCGCCGAAACCGCCACCGATGCCGCTCACCAGCGCGTCGAGGCCATCGTCGCCCACGAATACTTCCACAACTGGTCGGGCAACCGCGTGACCTGCCGCGACTGGTTCCAGTTGTCGCTCAAGGAAGGCTTCACCGTGTACCGCGATTCCGGTTTCTCGGCCGACATGAACTCGGCCACGGTCAAGCGTATCCAGGACGTGGCGTACCTGCGTACCCACCAGTTCGCCGAAGACGCCGGCCCCATGGCCCACGCCGTGCGCCCGGACAGCTTTATCGAGATCTCCAACTTCTACACCCTGACCGTGTACGAAAAGGGTTCGGAAGTGGTCGGCATGATCCACACCCTGCTGGGCGCCGAAGGTTTCCGTAAAGGCAGCGACCTGTATTTCGAGCGCCACGACGGCCAGGCCGTGACCTGCGATGATTTCGTCAAGGCCATGGAAGACGCCAATGGCGTGGACTTCACCCAGTTCAAGCGCTGGTACAGCCAGGCCGGCACGCCGCGCCTTGAAGTCAGCGAGCACTACGACGCCACGGCGCGCACCTACAGCCTGACCTTCCGCCAGAGCTGCCCGATGACCCCGGACAAGCAGGAAAAACTGCCGTTCGTGATCCCGGTGGCGCTCGGCCTGCTGGACGCCGAAGGCAATGAAATCGCCCTGCGCCTGGACGGCGAAGCGGCGGCCGTCGGCACCAGCCGCGTGCTGTCGGTGACCGAGACCGAACAGACGTTCACCTTCGTCGACATCGACGCACAACCGCTGCCTTCGCTGCTGCGCGGCTTCAGTGCGCCGGTCAAACTGAGCTTCCCGTACAACCGCGATCAGTTGATGTTCCTGATGCAGCACGACAGCGACGGCTTCAACCGCTGGGAAGCCGGCCAGCAACTGTCGGTGCAGGTGCTGCAAGACCTGATCGGCCAGCATCAACAAAGCCAGCCGCTGGTCATCGATCAGCGCCTGATCACCGCGCTGGGTACGGTATTGGCCGATGAGCAACTGGACCAAGCCATGGTCGCCGAAATGCTCTCGCTGCCAGGCGAGGCGTACCTGACTGAAATCAGCCAGGTGGCCGATGTCGATGCGATTCATGCCGCCCGCGAATTTGCCCGCAAGGAAATTGCCAGCGGCCTGTTCGACAGCCTGTGGGCGCGCTACCAGGCCAACCGCGAAGTGTCGCGCAAGACCGCTTACGTGGCAGAGGCCGAGCATTTTGCCCGTCGTGCCTTGCAGAACATTGCCCTGTCGTACCTGATGCTCAGCGAAAAACCGGAAGTGCTGGCCGCAGCCATCGACCAGTTCGACACCAGCGACAACATGACCGAGCGCCTGACCGCGCTGGCGGTACTGGTCAACTCGCCGTTCGAGCAGGAGCGTGCCCAGGCACTGGCGGTGTTCGCCGAGAACTTCAAGGACAACCCTCTGGTCATGGACCAATGGTTCAGCGTCCAGGCCGGCAGCACCCAGCCCGGCGGTCTGGCGCGGGTCAAGGCGTTGATGGAGCACCCGGCGTTCAACATCAAGAACCCCAACAAGGTGCGGGCCCTGATCGGCGCGTTTGCCGGCCAGAACCTGATCAACTTCCATGCGGCGGACGGCTCCGGTTATCGCTTCCTGGCCGATATCGTCATTCAGCTCAACGGCTTCAACCCGCAAATCGCCTCGCGCCAGTTGGCGCCGCTGACCCGCTGGCGCAAATACGACAGCGCCCGCCAGGCGCTGCTCAAGGCCGAGCTGGAGCGGATTCGCAGCTCAGGTGAGTTGTCGTCCGATGTGTATGAAGTGGTGAACAAGAGCCTGGCTGATTAACTGGCTCTGAACAATGGAAAGGCGTTATCCGTTATGGCGGGTAACGCCTTTTTTGTTGAAAGTCTGGCACTGACCCCTGTAGGAGCGCGCTCTGCCCGCGACCGAGTGCGTTAGCGCTCGCAAAATCTCGGAAACGCTGAAAATTTACGACTGCTAACGCAGCCGGTCGCGGTGGTCTGGCATTCCGGCAGAGCGCGCTCCTACAGATTAATGCCGATCAGTTAAGCCGGATTTCGCCAGTTTTCAAGACTGGCGCTGTGTTTGTAGGAGGGAGCTCTGCTCGCGATGAGGCCAGTAAAACCGGCACATTTGTAGCGGCTGTACCACAGCATTCGCCAGCAGAGACGGATCGCCGCCCGCTCCCTCCTACAGATCCGTGTTGCCCTTAACTGATCGGCATTACTCCTACAGATCAGGTTCAGCATGTGAGAGGTGTGATGAACCCTGCAAAAATCCTCACATGTGAGGGGTTTCGGGTTTTTGAAACATCTGTTAGCGTGCGTGTCAGTTGTGCAAGCAAAACAAGGGAGGAGTGCCCATGCCTCGCAAGACCGGAGGCGAGAACCCTTCGGGAACCGGCAAGACCACTAAAAGCTCGACCGACTATATGCGCGAAATGCGTCAGCGCCTCAAGGAGGCGGGTCTGGTCAAACGCGAATTCTGGATCCGGCCCGAGAACACCGACGCTTTACGGGGTATCGAGAAGGCCCTGCGACAGCCCTTCCTCGGCACACGAATCAAACTGGAGGATTTCATGACCGAGAACGCCAACTGGACCATTCATTCGTTGCACAAATCCCTGGCCGAGCTGGACCTGGTGGTTCAAGGCCAGATCGAACTGAGCCTGACCGACGCCAGCGATCACGGCATTCGCCTGACGCTGCGTGAGTTCGGCGACTTGCCGGTGTACTTGGCGGTGGTGGGCGACCAGATCCTGGCCGACACCACGCTGATTGAAGTCAGTCGCATCAAAAACACTGCCGCCTTTAACGAAGTCGTGCTGCGCAGCCGTGACCTGTTCCCGCTGTCGTCGGTGGGGATCGAGCAACTGGCCGACGGCCAGGAAGTCTACTGCCTGTTCGGCGCCCTGAGCGCCGCCTCCAGCCTGACCGTGATCGTGCAGGAAATCCTCACCCTGGCGGACAACGTGATCCGTGCGGCCGAGGCCTTCGAAGACCACTTTATCGACTGAAACGGCCCGCTGGCCGTTCTGGAGAAACACCTACATGAGCACAAGCATCTGGAAAAAACTGGTCACTGCCGTCCGTGGTGGTGCCTCTGAAGTCGGCGAGGCAGTCATCGATGCCAACGCCCTGCGCATTCTCGATCAGGAAATCCGTGACGCCGACAGCGCCCTGGTCAAGGCCCGCGAAGGCCTGATCGGCATCAAGGCCAAGCACAAGCTGTCGACCCAGCGCCTTGACGAGCACAACAGCAACATCACCAACTGGGAAAACCGCGCCTTGCAGGCCCTGAACAAGGGTGAAGAAGGCCTGGCCGGCGAATGTGCGGCCAAGATCGCCGAAATCGAAGCCCTGCGCGATCAGGAGAAGGCACTGGCCGACCAGTTCGGCAAGCAGGTCGCTCTGTTGCAAGAGCAGGTGGTCAAGGCTGAAGCGCGGATTCGCGGTCTCAAGCAGCAGGTCGAAATGGCCAAGGCGCGCGAAACCGTACAACGCGCCCGCGTTGCCACAGCCAATGCCACTGGCGGCGCCAATGGTGCGGTCGAAACCGCCGTCGGTTCGCTGGCGCGGCTCAAGCAACGTCAGGATGAGCAGGACGCCAAGCTGGAAGCGGCTGAAGAACTGGCCAATCAGTCCAGCGGCGGTGACCTTGAGCGTCGCCTGCAAGACGCCGGCATCGGTGCGCGCAGCGGCGGTGCCGATGACGTGCTGGCGCGGTTAAAGGCTAAAAGCCAGACCCCGCAATAATTGGCACTCTCGATACGCTTTCGCCTGATCCTCGGCCTGTCGCTGTTGATGGTCGGGGTACAACTGGTCAATGCGTTCAGCGGCTACAGCCTGGTCCAGCACGGTATCTTGCCGCGCACGTTGTGGGGCTTGCAGGGTCTGGTGTTTGCGCCGCTGTTGCATGGCTCGTTCGCGCATTTGCTCAGCAACCTGTTGCCGTTCATGGTGCTCAGCTGGCTGGTGGCGACCGAAGGCGTCAAGCGTTATGCGTGGGTGGTGGCGCTGGTGTGTCTGCTGGGCGGCGGGCTGGTCTGGCTGTTCGGGCGCACCAGCCTGCATGTTGGCGCCAGTGGTCTGATCTTCGGCTTGTGGGCGTATTTGCTGGCCCGGGTCTGGTATCAGCGCAGTTTCGCCAGCCTGCTGGTGGCGCTGGTGACATTGGTCGCCTACAGCGGTCTGATCATGGGTTTTGTGCCCATGCCCGGCGTGTCGTTCGAGTCGCACATCGCCGGTGCAGTGGCCGGTGTGATCGTCGCCCGATTGATGCATGCCAAAGGCGAACAGGGTTAATTTCAAGCGTTTCCTTCAAATGTCTCAAGGAGCGGTGCGATGAGTTGGTTCAAACGGGTAATGGGCCTGGAAGCGCCCAAACCCTCAGGCAAGCAGGCAGGTTCGGCGACTGCCTCCAGCCCTCTGGGATTGCGCAGCGGCAATATGCTGTGCCTGGATTCCTCGCTCAAACTCCTGCTGGACGGCCATTCGCAGGTCGAGCTGCCCGGTGACGAGAAGGTCTGGGCCGTGGGCGAGATCGATCTGGGCCAGGCCATGGTCTTGCGGCGTTTCTATCTGGATGACGAAGACTATTTTCTCCAGGTGCTCAGCAACGGGCCGCTGGCCGAAGATATTCAGGACATCATCCTGTTCGGCTACTACAGCGCCACGCCGATCAACAGCCGCGACGAGCTGTTGCGCCTGACCGGCCCGGCCTCGAAAATCGGCCTGCCGACCTTCGAGCACGAGGGCGAAGTCTTCGAGCGCCAGTGGGGCACCGAGACCGGCCAGACCGAACTCACGCCCATGGACGAACAGGTGGTCAGCCCCGACAGCGCTTACCGCGTCAAGCACCTGAGCATGTTGTACGCCCGTGAAACCGGGTTGATCGATCGCCGCGAGTTTCTGCTGTTCTCGGTCGAAGAGGACGAGGAGGGCAATATCAGCCTGACCACGGCGGTGGGCGTCACGCTGCAATCCACCGATATCACTGTTCTATAAAAACGGCCTTAAAAGAAAAGGAAATCTTCATGCTCGACGCGCTGCAATTGTCGCTCAATGCCCCGGCGGTCCTGGGCTTCATCCTCTACATCCTGGTAGCGGCCCTGCTGTTTGCGGTGTTTCAGTTCATCTACAGCCGGGTCACGCCGCACAAGGAATTCGCCCTGATTCGCGACAACAACAGCGCAGCAGCGCTGGCGCTGGGCGGTTCGCTGATCGGTTTCGCCTTGCCGGCCAGCAATGTCATTGCCTACAGCATCAACATCCTCGATGTCGTGGTCTGGGCGCTGATTGCCGCCGTGGTCCAGCTGCTGGCTTTCGGTGCTACCAGCCTGGTGCTCAAGGGCCTGTCGGTGCGGATTGCCAAGGGCGAAATGGCCGCAGCGATCTACGCGGCCAGCGTGGCCATCAGCGTCGGCATGCTCAATGCGGCGTGCATGACGCCTTCGGTCTGAGTCAGGGAGATCACCATGAGACGCAGTTCAGCCAAACTCGTGCTGGTCAGCGCGCTGCCGCTGGCGCTCAGTGCCTGCGGCGACTCGGACGAAAAGCCGAATTTCACCGCCAAGACCACATTCAATTCGGTGCAGGAATGCTCCGAGGCCAAGGTGCCGGTGGACGTCTGTTCCGACGCCTACATGGAAGCCCTGGCCGACCACCGCCGCATCGCGCCGGTCTACGATGACAAGGCCTCCTGCGATGCCGATTTCGTCGCTGACTACTGCCAGGTCAACTCCGACGGCAAATACACGCCGAAACTGGGCGGTTTCGAGTTGTCGTTCGCCGGCAACGTACCGCAACAGACGCTGGACCAGGCCAATCAGCAGATTGCCCAGGCCAACAGCGGCGCCACCAGCAATCTGCTCACCGGCCTGTTGATCGGCCATCTGCTCAGCAACGGCTTCGGCAACAACAGCCGTTATTACGCGCAACCGGTGTACATGGGGCGCGATGATCGCGGCGGTTATTACAACTCGTCGCTGTACACGCACATTGACCGCGGCAAGACCTTCAGCCGCTCGACTCAAGCCCGCTACAGCACTGAAAAGACCTACAACAAGTCGACCCTGGGCCGTAACCTCGGTGGCGGCTCGTCGGTGTCGTCGACCGTGTCGCGCGGCGGCTTCGGCAGCCAGGCCACGGCACGCAGCGGCTGGGGCGGCAAGAGCAGTAGCAGCAGCCGTTCCAGTTTCGGCGGTTAAGGGCAGCGTATGAAGCGGATCAGCATCGAAGAGCGTCCCGACTGGCGTGCCACCGCCGAACGTGAAGGTTTTGACTTTCACACCATCGACGGCGAGCGCTATTGGGACGAGCGCCATTACTACCAGTTCAATGAACAGCAGATCACCCGTGACCTTGAGGCGCCGACCCAGGAGCTGCACCAGATGTGCCTGGATGCGGTCGCGCGGGTGGTCGACAGCGAGGCGCTGCTACGGCAACTGGCGATTCCCGAGGCCTTCTACGATCTGATCCGCCGCTCGTGGAAAGACGGCCACCGCCATCTTTACGCCCGCTTCGATTTTGCCTATGACGGCATGGGGCCGGCGAAGATGTATGAAATCAACGCCGACACGCCCACCAGCCTGATGGAGGCTGCCGCCTTTCAATTGCTGTGGCTGGACGAACAGATCGAGCGCGGTGTGTTGCCGGCGCATGCCAGCCAGTTCAATGCCATCGCCGAAGATCTGGTCACGGCGCTCGAGCCGTTCAAGGGTCCGGCACCGTTTTACTTCTCCGCGATGTCAGGTTCTGCCGAAGATCGTGGCACCACCGAATTCATGCGGCGCATGGCCGCGCATGCCAGCATCGACACCCGGCACATCGATGTCGAAGACATTGGTCTGGACAGCCAGGGTCGCTTCGTCGACCTGCAAGGCCGCCCGATCGAGCGCCTGTTCAAGCTGCATGCGTGGGAGCATATCTTCCACGAGCCCTTCGGCCAGCATGTCGCTGCCAGCGGCACACGCTTTGTCGAGCCGGCCTGGAAGGCCATCTTGAGCAACAAGGGCATTTTGCCGTTGCTGTGGCAGTTCAATGAAGGCCATCCCAACCTGCTGGAATCGTTTGTCGACGCAAACCCGACACGCGCGGTGCCCAAGGGCTGGGTGCGCAAACCGTTTTTCTCCCGCGAAGGCGCCAACATCGAGATCCGCACGCCGGGCGACGAAGTGATTGCCGAAGACGGGCCGTACACCGACGCGCCCTACATCCTGCAGGCGTACTCGCCGCTGCCCCGGTTTGGTGAGAGCTATACACTGGTGGGTTCATGGGTGATGGGCGATATGGCATCAGGAATCGGTATCCGCGAAGACGACAGTCTGATCACCAAGGACAGCAGCCGCTTTTTGCCACATGTTGTAATAGATTAAGCGGCGGGTTTGCCCCTGGATTTGGCCGTTGCATACCGTTCATCCCGGCTACACTCGTGCTTGCTCCGGCGTGTCCGGTATCAGAACAACAACAGGGAGTGGTCCATGAGCGATGCTTTGCGGCGGTGTATCTGTCTGTTCGTTGTCTGTCTGGCGCCTGGATTACTCAGTGCCGCCGAATCTGAAACCTGGTCCATCGAATCGAGCAAAGCCGCCAACACCCTGCTGCTGGATGTCGCCCAGGCCGGCTCCCGACTGGTCGTGGTGGGTGACCACGGCCATATCCTTTATTCCGACGATCAGGGCCAGCACTGGCAACAAGCCAAGGTGCCGACGCGTCAGTTACTCACTGCGGTGTATTTCGTCGATCAGCAGCATGGCTGGGCGGTGGGCCATGATGCACAGATTCTCGCCAGCAGCGACGGTGGCCAGAGCTGGAACAAACAGTTCGAAGACCTGAGCCGTGAGGCGCCGTTGCTGGATGTCTGGTTTCAGGACCTGAACACCGGCTTTGCCGTTGGCGCCTATGGGGCCTTGTTGACCACGGTCGATGGCGGCAAGCACTGGAGTGATGTCAGCGAGCGCCTGGACAACGAAGACCAGTACCACCTCAATGCCATCGCTGCCGTGCGTGATGCCGGCCTGTTTATCGTCGGCGAAGCGGGCGGCATGTACCGCTCGCGCGATAACGGTGTCAGTTGGGAAAAACTGCAAAGTCCTTATCAGGGCTCATTGTTCGGCGTGATCGGCACCTCCAGCCCGCAAACGCTGCTGGTCTATGGGCTGCGCGGCAATCTGCTGCGTTCCAGCGACTTTGGCGACACCTGGAGCCGCATCGAGCTACAGGCCGGGCGCGGGCCGCTGGAAGCCAGCCTGACCGGCGCAGATTTGCTGGCCGATGGTTCGCTGGTGCTGGTCGGCAACGGCGGCAGTGTGCTGCGCAGCCAGGACGATGGCCACAGTTTCAAAGTGTTCAATCGCCCTGACCGCATTGCCCTGTCCAGCGTGACCGGCAATGCCCAGGGTCAACTGATTCTGGTCGGGCAGGGCGGCGTACGCTCAGGCCTGGCCAACGGTGCCACACCACAATAAGAACGCGAACAAGGATGGCAGGCATGAGCGAGTCTACGCATTCCCGGCAGCAGTCCGATGAACAGGCCACGTTGCTTGAGCGCCTGATCTTCAATAATCGCCCCACCGTGATCGTGCTTTGTCTGCTGGCCAGTCTGGTGCTGTTCTGGCAAGCCTTGCAGGTTCGGCCCTCGACCAGTTTCGAGAAGATGATCCCGCTCGCGCACCCCTACATTCAGAACATGCTGGCGCACCGTAATGACCTGGGCAATCTGGGCAATACCGTGCGTATCTCGGTGGAGGCCACCGAGGGCGATATTTTCTCGCGGGCGTACATGGACACCCTGCGCAGCATTCATGACGAGGCGTTTTACATTCCTGGCGTCGACCGCTCGGGCCTCAAGTCGCTGTGGAGCCCCAGCGTGCGCTGGACCGAGGTTACCGAAGAGGGCTTTGCCGGCGGGGAGGTGATTCCCAAGACCTATGACGGCTCCGACGACAGCCTGGAGCTGCTGCGCAATAACGTGCTCAAGTCCGGGCAGGTCGGGCGGCTGGTGGCCAACGATTTCCGCTCGAGCATCGTCGAGATGCCGTTGCTGGAAGCCTACCCGGACCCGAACGATCAGGGCACCTTGCTCAAGCTCGATTACCAACAGTTCTCCCATCAGCTCGAAGAAAAGATCCGCGACAAATACCAGGCCCAAAACCCGCAGATCAAGGTGCATATCGTCGGCTTTGCCAAGAAGGTCGGCGACCTGATCGATGGCCTGTTCATGGTCGTGGCGTTTTTCGCCATCGCCTTTGTCATCACCCTGGTGCTGCTGATCTGGTTCACCCGCTGCGTGCGCAGCACCATCGCCGTGCTCAGTACCACGATGATTGCGGTATTGTGGCAACTGGGCCTGATGCATGTGGTCGGTTTTGGTATCGACCCGTATTCGATGCTGGTGCCGTTTCTGATCTTTGCCATCGGTATTTCTCATGGCGTGCAGAAGATCAACGGCATCGCCCTGCAATCGAGCGAAGCCGACAACGCCCTGACCGCGGCGCGGCGCACGTTCCGCCAGTTATTTCTGCCGGGCATGATTGCGATTCTGGCCGATGCGGTGGGGTTCATTACCCTGTTGATCATCGACATCGGCGTCATCCGCGAGCTGGCCATCGGTGCTTCGATCGGCGTCGCGGTCATCGTGTTCACCAACCTGATTCTGCTGCCGGTGGCGATTTCCTATGTCGGCATCAGCCGCAAGGCGGTCAGCCGCAGCAAGCAGTACGCAGTGTCGGAGCATCCGTTCTGGCGCCTGTTGTCGAACTTTGCCAGTCCCGGCGTGGCGCGTGTTTCTGTGCTCCTGGCCTTGCTGGCCTTTGCCGGCGGGCTCTGGTACAGCCAGAACCTGAAGATCGGCGATCTTGATCAAGGCGCGCCAGAGCTGCGCCCGGACTCGCGCTACAACCAGGACAACGCCTTTATCATCGCGCATTACTCGACCAGCTCGGACGTGCTGGTGGTGATGGTCAAGACCCCGCCCGAAGGCTGCTCGGCCTACACGACGCTGGAGGCGATGGGCGAGCTGGCGTGGAAGATGGAAAACACCCCGGGCGTGCAGTCGACGGTGTCGCTGGTCAACGTCTCGCGTCAGGTGATCAAGGGCATGAACGAGGGCAGTCTGAAATGGGAGACCCTGTCGCGTAACAAGGATGTGCTCAACAGCTCGATTGCCCGCGCCGAAGGCCTGTACAACACCGACTGCTCGCTGGCGCCGCTGCTGATCTTTCTCAACGACCACAAGGCCGAAACCCTGGACCGTGCGGTGCAGGCGGTGCAAGCCTTTGCCGATCAGCACCAGGACCCGCAGCTTCAATTTCTGCTGGCGGCTGGCAATGCCGGGATCGAGGCAGCGACCAATCAGGTGATCAAGCAATCGGAGTTTCTGATTCTGCTGCTGGTTTACCTGTGCGTGGCCGGTATGTGCATGATCACCTTCCGTTCGTGGGAGGCCACCTTGTGCATCGTCTTGCCGCTGGTGCTGACCTCGGTACTCGGCAATGCGCTGATGGCGCTGCTGGGCATTGGCGTCAAGGTCGCGACCTTGCCGGTGATTGCTCTGGGCGTGGGGATCGGCGTCGATTACGGCATTTATATCTACAGCCGCCTCGAAAGCTTTCTGCGTGCCGGGCTGCCGTTGCAGGAGGCCTATTACGAAACCCTCAAGTCCACCGGCAAGGCGGTGCTGTTTACCGGCTTGTGCCTGGCGATTGGCGTGTGCACCTGGATCTTCTCGGCCATCAAGTTCCAGGCCGACATGGGCCTGATGCTGACCTTCATGCTGCTGTGGAACATGTTCGGCGCGCTGTGGCTGTTGCCGGCACTGGCGCGGTATCTGCTCAAACCGGAAAAGATGCCCGGCAAGGTTGGCCATTCGCTGTTTTCCCATTGAGTGGCTATGATGGCGACCTTTTTCCCGATACCCCGTGAGTGCTCATGACCACCTCTACCTTCCTGCAAACCCTGCAAGCGACCACCCTGCTCGAAATCGACGGGCTATATGCCTCCGGTTTCAGCCTCGAAAACGGTCTGCAGATCGAATGCATGGATGGTCGCGCCCGCAAGGTCTGGACCTTCAGCGCCGAACAGGTGCAGGCCGCAGCCTTCGACGAGTCGCTGCAAAGCTGGGTGATCAACGACGGTGAGTCCGATCACCGCGTGGTCTGCCTGGACGCCTTCAGTCCGAGCGATGACGAGGATGCCGATCTGGATTGATCCAGATCAGTCTTTTGTTATTGCTCAACCACTAGACTCGCCCGGCGTGCCGACCTTGCTGCTGCGCAGCGGGTCGCCATCGGGCGGTAGGGTGCCTGGATAATCGTTCCAGCCACTACACACGGACGTGCTTGCCTTTTCTTGCCTCGATCACGGGGCAACGACGTTTCATGCACTGGCTTTGGCCGGTTGCTGCGCTTCATGAAATCGAGCGAACAAGAAAACAGGGAATTGTTAATGTCTACTCACGGTGCGTTGAGTCGCGTGCGGCTGCTGCCGACCTTTCTGGGTGCGTTACTGCTGGTGTTGGGGCTGGTCAAACTGATCGCCGGCTACAAACTGGCCAGCCTCGGCAGCTCGTTCTACTACCCTTTGTCCGGGTTGGGTCTGGCGTTATGCGGAATCCTGCTGCTGATGGCCCTGCGCCTGGCGATCTGGTGGTTCACCCTGTGTTTGTCACTGTGCACGGTCTGGTCGTTGTGGGATGTGGGCCTGGACCGTCAGCAACTGATGCCGCGCCTGTTTATCTGGTTCCTGATCGGCCTGGTGCTGCTATGGCCTGCGGTGCGCAAAGGCCTCAAACCCATGCGCCGACCTTTCTCCATCGGTCACCTGGTCGTGGCGCTGGCGCTGACCGGTATTTCTCTTGACCCGTTGGCGCAGATCCGCCAATACAGCCCGGATTATCGAGGGCTGGCGGCGCTGTTGATTCCGAGCATGGATGTGATGCCGCTGGCGCTGGAGGGGGCGACGGCGCGGGGGCCTGAGGGGTAGTGTTGAGCCGCAGTGGTTGCAGTTGGTTTAGGTCAGAGCAGTTCGTCGGCGTTTTGTGCAATCACTGCTTCAGCTACTGAATCGAAAAATTGCCGTGTGATGCTGAAAAAAGGACTTAACCGGCCATTGACTGGAACAAGATCAACGCCTGCAAGGCAATGCAGGTCCATATCTTGCTGAAGGTGCCGGTCATACTCGGTGTCCAGTTCATCCCACCAGTTTTTACGCAAGTTGAGCAGGTAAGGGCTGTTCAGATTGAGCAGGTCAATGGTGTAGCGGGCGCGCTCCGCATCCAAGGGTGACAAGCCGTCAGCGGGCACTACACGACCATCGGATAGATAAGTGAAATAGCGGGCGCTGTCGGCTTGGTGACATGAAATAAAACGAGTCGTATCGACTGTGTTCGACTTGCCGCTGGCATGTCCGCCGAATAGCTCTGCGCGTTGTGCCTTGAACGATTGCAGATCATTTGCACTGTCCAGAGCGCACGCGGCCAGATTGGCGTATTCAAATGTTCGCTGCGGGCGCTGGCTTTTGTTTTCGACATGCTCGATATGAAAACCCAGATCCTCCAGGTCAGCGCGAATTTCGCTGTAGCAACACAGATGGTATTGCTCTTCACGTAAAGCATTCAAAACGGCTTGTTTGTGGCTGAAGCTGCTCCAGCGTCTGGAGGCTGCCTGAGACGTTGTTGGTGGGGTGGCATGTGAACGTTCAAGTTGATAAGGACCATTGCCTGCCTTGCGAATCGACCTCATTTTTTCAGAGCCTTCTGCCGCGTGATGCTGCGTTTCAAGCGCTGGAGCTGCGGATGTTGAATGCCCAGAGCGTCGGTCAGCTTCTGCATCAATTCAAGCGCGGCAGGATCATCGTGGCGACCCTTGTCAACCCATTCGGTGAGTTGCAGCAAATCCTGCTTTTCATCGACAGGAGGTTGAGGGTCGACCTGCATGACGCTATGAAGCACGCTGTTACTTGGTTCTCCATAGGTCATTGCCAACGGTGCAGAGGCGGTTAGCCGGCCTTGTGCATCCTTGCCAATGACCCGGATATTTTCCTTGCGCACGGTACTGAGCACTTGTGGACTATGCGTGGTGACAATGAACTGCATGGCCGGAAACGCGGTGCGAAGCGCGCCAGCGATGGTTTGTTGCCATGCCGGGTGAAGGAACATGTCCACTTCATCGATCAGCGCCACGCCGGGTGTCTTGAGTGGCGCCTGCTCGCCCAGTTGCGGGTTGAGCTTGCAGGCACGGAAGGCCATGTCGGCAACCAGTGCAATCGCATTACGCAGGCCGTCGCTGAGCATTTCTACAGGTAGCACGCCTTGCTCTGCATGGTGCATGACCAGTTGCTGACGGTGACTGGCGCTGTACTCAAGGCTGTGCCAACCCGTAGATGCCTTGAGCAATGCGTCTATAGCCGTCTTGATGGCGGCAATGGTCTGGGCGATGTGTTTGCCGGGTTCGGAAATTTCAGTGCCTTTTTCCAGGGCAATGAGTTGTATTTCACGATAACTGCGATAAACCCAGCCATACCATGCGGTGAATGTCTTGAAGCTGGATGTATAAGCCAGGCAATTGAGATAGCCGGAGGTTCGCGAGTATTCGGTGATATCCAGCGTGGTCTGCGCGGCAGCCGAACTGAACCGGCCCTCGAACCAGAGCCTGGAGGTGCCCAGGTAAGTCACCATCGGCAGAATGACTGGCTGGTCCTTGCGCACCTGGTCTTGAAGCTGCTTGCCATAGGCTGTCAGCGCTTTAGCGTTGCTGTCGCTGAGCGAGTTGGTGGATTTTTTAAGGCTCACACGTTCCTGTCGCCAGTGATGCTGGCCGGCACCACTGCCCCAGTCTCCCCACGCTTCGATAGAGCAGGGGCTTTGAGGCTCCATATTGCCACTGCTCAACTGGGCGAGGCGCACATCTTCAGTCTGGATAGTGGCTGCTTTTCCAGTCTGGCTGCCCAGATCGAATCCTTTTACAAAGGGCCATAACGCCACCCGGGCAGCGTCCAGAATCGTCGTCTTGCCACCACCATTGGAGGCAATGAGCACGGTCAGATCGGGATGCAGATCGATCTCAAGTTCGTCGAAACAGCGATAGTTGCGGATCCGCAGCTTGTCGAGCTTCACGGCATGTTCCTCGGTACGATCAATTGCTCAGGCATGAAACCATGCGCCTTTCTGTTGCGGTTGGCACAGCATAGTAAATACAAGTCGCGAAAATGCCAGACAAAGTCATGACCCGATGCTTCAAACGTTCGGCCTTCTAAACCTTGGCCGGATTGGTGTTGTCTCACGTTGAAGCTTGAACGCCATGCAATGAAAAACCAACAATCAAAGGAGGCTATCATGATCCGCTCATTCATCACCGGGCTGGCATTGGCCAGTGCATTAGGCAGCGTTTCGATACAGGCTCAAGGCATGTCAGATTCAGATTTACTGGTCGGCACCTACACTCAGGGCGCCAGTCAGGGCATTTACCGCATGGGCTTCGACAGCCAGACCGGGCTGATCGAGATCAAGCCGCGACAGATCGTACAGGCCGATAACCCGTCCTGGCTGACCGTGTCGCGTGAGGGTAATTACCTGTTTGCGGTCAACGAAAACGGGCCGGGGCAGCGGGATGAGCGGGGCAAGGTCAGCAGTTACTTGATCGATCCGGCCACGCGAGCGCTCACCGCGATCAATCAGGTCGCCAGCCAGAGCGACGAGCCGACTCATTCAAGCCTGAGCCTCGATCAGCGCTTTCTGTTTGTCGCCAATTACGCGGTGCAGTCCACGCCAGGCGGCCTGCTGGCAGTGGTGCCGGTCGGCGAGGGCGGGCAACTCGGTGATGTGGTGCAGACACTGGGCCCTAACCCGCCGAGCAAGGTCAACCGTGAACGTCAGGGTTCGTCGCATGTGCACGCGGTGGTGCCAAGCCCGGATGGCCGCTACGTGATGGCCGCAGATCTGGGGGCTGACCGCTTGTATGTTTACCGCTATCACAGCGACCGTGCCCAACCGCTCGAACGCGCTCCGGCGCCTGAAGTGGTGTTACCCAAGGGCAGCGGGCCACGGCATTTGCTCTTCAGTCAGGATGGCCGGCATGCCTGGCTGACCCTGGAAATGTCTGCGCAAGTGGCGGTGTTCGATTATCAGAACGGTGTATTTCGGCGAACCCAGCTGGTCGACCTGAAAACCGCCGGTGTGCAGCAAAGCCACGGCGCCAGCGGCCTGCATGCATCGCCAGACGGGCGCTTTCTGTATGTGGCCAATCGCGGCGATGCCAATCAGTTGCTGGTGTTCAGCATCGATGCGGCCAACGGCACACTCAAGGAAGTCCAGCGGCGTTCGGTGGAGGGGCGTGAGCCGCGCGAGTTCAGTATCGACCCCAGCGGCCGGTTTCTGTTGATCGCCAACCAGAAGAGCAATCAGATCGTCACCCTGCGCCGCGATCCGCAGACCGGCCGGTTGGGCGATATCGTCCAGGTGCTGGATTTCGACTCGCCTTCTTCCCTGGTATTTCTGCCGGCTGCCAAGTGATAACGGCTCTGGCCCGCGTGTTACGGGGCCTGGGCTTACTATCAATCGCACTGATAGAAGCTAGTGCCACAAAAGATTTTTGCAACAACCGCCTCGGGAGTAAGTTTGATCCATGGCCAACACGGTCCGGAACCTGAAACCACTTCCGAGGAATTACCCATGAACTTCAATATGTTTTCCATCATTGCCGCATCGGCCATCTCTGCCACCGTCGCGCTGCCTGCCAGCGCCAGTTCGGAAGTTGCCGAAAAAAGACTGCACGCCTCCCAGACCCAGAGCTACACCCCGCAATACCTGCAACAAAGCGCCAACTTCTATGCGGCGCTGGATCACAAGAGCGTTAAATGAAGCACCGTTGACAATGAAGCTTTCGCGAGCCTGTTAGCCCACTTTCCTGGCGACCCCTGTCCATTACGCGGCAGACAACGCAGACCTCGTCGGCCAGCCTGCTCGCGAAAGCTTCGCCTCTGTTTTCAGAAACACCCTTATTTTCGTCATCCCCGCAGGGTACTCTCTGGCGGGGATGTTTTTTTGTGCGAACGAAAGATTAAACGTTCAGGTTTTTCAGGCATCAATACTAGTGATCGCTGGTATGCAAAGACATGCTTTCTCATGGATCAACCTTTCAAGCACTCTGGTGCCACAGAAAGACGAGGAACTCAAACATGGCCACTGCACTGCTTCATTCGATCAAACAAGGCGCCTGGATTGCCATTGCCTTGTACGTGGTGTTCATTGCCGTGGTCACGGTGACCAGCATGAACCCGACCTTGAGCCCGTCGCAGGCGCCCGTCGTGGTACACAGCGCAGAACCGGCAACGGCACAGCATGCTTCCTGATCGGCACCCATAAAAAACCCCGCACGAGTGCGGGGTTTTTTATTACGCCGGGTCAGTCGATCAAGCTTGAACGACCGGGATGTTGGCGTTGGCTGCCGCTTCACGGAATTCGGCAATCTGGTCGAAACTCAGGTAGCGATACACGTCCGCTGCCATGGTGTCGATCTGCTTGGCGTATTCCATGTACTCCTCGACGGTCGGCAGGCGACCCAGGATCGAGGCAACCGATGCCAGCTCGGCCGAAGCCAGGTAGACATTGGCGCCGTCGCCCAGACGGTTCGGGAAGTTACGGGTCGAGGTCGAGACCACGGTAGAGTTCGGCTCTACACGTGCCTGGTTACCCATGCACAGCGAGCAGCCCGGCATTTCCATGCGCGCGCCGGCCTTGCCGTAGATGCCGTAGTAGCCTTCTTCGGTCAGCTGGTGAGCGTCCATCTTGGTCGGCGGCGACAGCCACAGACGAGTTGGCAACTGGCCTTTGACCTTGTCCAGCAACTTGCCCGCTGCACGGAAGTGACCGATGTTGGTCATGCACGAACCGATGAACACTTCGTCGATCTTCTCGCCCTGTACGGAGGAGAGCAGGCGGGCGTCATCCGGATCGTTCGGGGCGCAGAGCACAGGCTCCTTGATGTCCGCCAGGTCGATCTCGATGATCTCGGCGTATTCGGCGTCCGGGTCGGCAGCCAGCAGTTGCGGGTTGGCAATCCAGGCTTCCATCGCCTGCGCACGACGCTCCATGGTCCGCACATCGCCGTAGCCTTCGCTGATCATCCAGCGCAGCAGGGTGATGTTCGATTGCAGGTACTCGGCAATCGGTTTTTCCGGCAGCTTGATGGTGCAACCGGCAGCGGAGCGCTCGGCCGAGGCGTCGGACAGTTCGAATGCTTGCTCGACCGTCAGTTCGTCCAGACCTTCGATTTCCAGGATGCGACCCGAGAAGGCGTTGATCTTGCCTTTCTTCTCGACAGTCAGCAGACCCTTCTGGATGGCGACGTAAGGGATGGCATGGACCAGATCACGCAGGGTGATACCGGGTTGCATCTTGCCTTTGAAGCGCACCAGGATCGACTCGGGCATGTCCAGCGGCATCACGCCGGTGGCGGCGGCGAAGGCGACCAGGCCAGAACCGGCCGGGAAGGAAATGCCGATCGGGAAGCGGGTGTGCGAGTCGCCGCCAGTGCCGACAGTGTCAGGCAGCAGCATGCGGTTCAGCCAGCTGTGGATGATGCCGTCGCCAGGACGCAGGGACACGCCGCCACGGGTGCGGATGAAATCCGGCAGGGTGTGGTGGGTGGTGACGTCGATCGGCTTTGGATAAGCCGCAGTGTGGCAGAACGACTGCATGACCAGATCGGCGGAGAAGCCCAGGCACGCCAGGTCCTTGAGTTCGTCGCGGGTCATCGGGCCGGTGGTGTCCTGAGAACCGACGGTGGTCATCTTCGGTTCGCAGTAAGTGCCCGGGCGCACGCCTTTGCCTTCGGGCAGGCCGCACGCCTTGCCGACCATCTTCTGCGCCAGGGTGTAACCCTTGCCGGTGTCGACCGGCGCTTCAGGCAGCTTGAACAGGTCGGTCGGGCCCAGGCCCAGTTCGGCACGGGCCTTTTCGGTCAGGCCACGGCCGACGATCAGCGGAATACGGCCACCGGCGCGGACTTCGTCCAGCAATACAGGGGTCTTGAGTTCGAAGGTGGTGATGACTTCTTCGCTGTCGTGCTTGCAGACCTTGCCCTGATGCGGGTACAGGTCGATCACGTCACCCATGTTGATGTTCGAGACATCGAATTCAATCGGCAGGGCGCCGGCGTCTTCCATGGTGTTGTAGAAAATCGGCGCGATCTTGGTGCCGAAGCAGAAACCGCCGGCACGCTTGTTCGGCACGTACGGAATGTCGTCGCCGAAGAACCACAGCACGGAGTTGGTTGCCGATTTACGCGAGGAGCCGGTACCGACTACGTCACCTACGTAAGCGACCGGAAAGCCATCGCCGTACATCTGGGCGATCTGCTTCATCGGGCCGATGGAGCCTTGCGCGTCAGGTACGATGCCTTCACGGGCCATTTTCAGCATGGCCAGTGCATGCAACGGGATGTCCGGGCGCGACCAGGCGTCGGGCGCAGGCGACAAGTCATCGGTGTTGGTTTCGCCGGTGACCTTGAATACGCGCAGGCTGATCTTGTCGGCCAGGGTCGGGCGCTTCTTGAACCACTCGCCATCGGCCCACGATTGCAGTACGGCCTTGGCATTGGCGTTGCCGGCCTTGGCTTTTTCAGCCACATCGTGGAAGGCATCGAACATCAGCAGGGTGTGCTTGAGCTGTTCGGCAGCGACAGCACTCAGGTCGGCGTCGTCGAGCAGTTCGACCAGGGTGGCAATGTTGTAGCCGCCCTGCATGGTGCCCAGCAGTTCGGTGGCGCGTTTTTTGTCGATCAGTGGCGAGGTGGCTTCGCCCTTGGCCAGAGCCGACAGGAAACCGGCCTTGACGTAGGCAGCTTCGTCAACGCCTGGTGGAACGCGGTTGGTGATCAGGTCGACAAGGAAAGCTTCTTCGCCAGCCGGGGGATTCTTCAGCAGCTCGACCAGGCCTGCGGTTTGTTCGGCGTTAAGCGGCTGGGGCACGATGCCCTGGGCGGCACGCTCTTCGATATGTTTACGGTAGGCTTCAAGCACAGTATTACCCTCATCAGTGGTCCCAAATAGGGTGTCCGGGACGCTCATCCAGAAATTTTCCGTAGCCTGCGCATGTGAGTGCTTTTTGAGCACCCTGGCCAGGGTAGCGGCAATTCCTTACGAAGCTGTTTTCAAAGTTTTACGCCTGCTGAACGGCTGGGTGGGACAGTCGGTCGGCCATTCGTGATGAGGGAATGGCCGGGCCGACACCGGACGGCTGGAAAACTTGACTGTGCTCGTGACGCTTTGAAAACAGCTTCCGACGGACATTGGCGCCTTAAAAGGCCCGATGATTCTACGGCAAAACTTCGGCAAAGGTAAGTTAGGCCCTACATCTTCTGGGGTGACCCTGGTTAGACAAAGGGCTAACATGGCGCCTCGTTCCACCAGTTGCTGCCTGCCGCTCATGCCTGATCAAATCATCAAAACGCCTTGCATAGGCCTGTGTTCGACGGTCTTTGGCGATCGTGTGTGCCGGGGTTGCAAGCGTTTTCACCATGAAATCGTCAACTGGAATGCTTACAACGAAGACGAAAAGCGTGCCGTGTGGATGCGCCTGGAGCAGTTGCTGGTGCAGGTCATGACCGCCAAGCTCGAAGTGTTCGATGCCGAAAAACTGCGCGGGCAATTGATCCAGCGCAAGATCCGTTTTGTCGCGCACCAGTCCGAATATTGCTGGGCCTACCAGTTGATCGCCCGTGGTGCGCGGGTGATCAACCAGGTCGAAGCCTATGGTTTCGTGCTGCTGCCGGAGTTTCGCGACTGGGGCCTGCCGGAGTTGCGCGACGCCATCGACCGCGAGTTTTTCCTGTTATCGGACGCGCACTACGACCGCTACATCGCCCCGTCCTTTTTGCGTGATGCATTGGGTAACTGACCTGGCGCACTCCGGCAAATGGCATCAACGCAAATGAGCAGCACCGCTTTCCTGACGGCTTGACCCGGATCAGCGTTTTTGTGTCGCGAGCGGTGCCTGCCGCTCGTATAATACGCCGCTTTGCCCAGCCGTCCTCGTGAGCCTATGTACCCGATCCCTGAAATCGAAGCCTTTCTGCTGTGCCGCACCCCCGATGCCTGGGTGCAGGCGGCGCTGCGCAATCTGGATATCCTGCTGATCGACCACGCCAACAACGAGAAGAAAGCGGCCGGCGCGGCGTTCCAGTTCATGTTCCAGTACAACGACAAGTTCGATCTGCAGGCCAAGATGTCACGCCTGGCGCGTGAAGAACTGCGCCATTTCGAGCAGGTCATCAGCCTGATCCGCAAGCGCAACATTCCCATGGCCAACATCAGCTCGGCGCGCTATGCCGGGGCTTTGCGCAAGCGGGTGCGCAATCACAACCCCTACCGGCTGACCGATGCACTGATTGTCGGTGCAATCGTCGAGGCGCGTTCGTGCGAGCGTTTTGCAGCGTTGGTGCCGCACCTGGACGAAGAGCTGTCGAAGTTCTACGCCAGCCTGCTCAAGTCCGAGTCCCGGCATTTTCAGGATTACCTGAAGCTGGCCTATGCCTACGGCGAAAAAGCCGATGTCGATGCCAAGATCGAAGAGATTCGCCAGGCCGAGCGCGAGCTGATCGAAAGCCCGGATGAAGATTTCCGCTTCCACAGCGGTGTGCCGGCTGCCGCATAACCCCCTCTGATTCAGCCAGAAACGACCGCCTCGCCGCCGGTCGTGTTTTTATT
>NZ_BAAILM010000088.1:44678-95676 GCF_054589175.1 Pseudomonas sp. 3A(2025)
ATCAAGTGAAACATTTCTCGGCAGACAACTTCGATTCCAGCCTGATCGGCCTGCTGGTCGGGCGCACCAATGCCCTCAAGGACCGCATGCTGGACAAGTACCTGGTGCCTTATGACCTGACCTTTGCCCAGTTCAAGGTGCTGATCATCATTGCCCAGTTCTCCAGCGACACCCCGGTCGAGCTTTGTCGGCACCTGTCGCTGGACAGCGGTTCGATGACCCGCATGCTCGACCGCCTGGAGCTCAAGGGCCTGATCACCCGTAGCCGCTCGGCGGCCGACCGCCGGCAGGTCAATCTGGCCCTGACCGAAAAGGGCCAGACCATTGCCGACCTGCTGCCGAGCATCGGCGCCGATGCCATGAACGACACCTTTGCCGCGCTGGACGCCGAAGAGGTCGAAACCCTGCAACGCATTCTCACCAAGGTGCTGGTGGCCGCCGACGACCACATCACCCTGACGCGCCTGAGCTTCAAATCGACAGGCAGCAAATGAACCGTCACCTGCGGCTTCGCAGACTATAAGGTAACCACCATGGCCACTGACGCGCCCGAATCTTCATCCGCCACCACCGCCAGGGATCAAGGCACCGGCAAGCGTAAATTCCTGTTGTTGGGCCTGGCTGCGCTGGTGATTGCCGGCGGCCTGGGTGCCTGGGCCTGGCACGAGCTGTATGGCCGTTGGGGCGAAAGCACCGACGATGCCTACGTGAACGGCAACGTGGTGGAAATCACTCCGCTGACCACCGGCACGGTGATCAGCATCGCCGCCGATGACGGCGATCTGGTCCGTGAAGGCCAGGTGCTGCTCAAGTTCGACCCTAGCGACGCGCAAGTCGGCCTGCAAAGTGCCGAGGCCAATCTGGGCAAGGTGGTGCGCCAGGTGCGCGGCCTGTACAGCAATGTCGACGGTATGAAAGCGCAACTGGCGGCCCAGCGTGCAGCCGTGCAAAAGGCGCAGGACAACTACACCCGGCGGCGCAACCTGGCCGCCAGCGGGGCGATCTCGCAAGAGGAGCTGTCGCACGCCAAGGACGATCTGGTCAGCGCGCAAAGTGCCCTGAACAACGTCCAGCAACAACTGGCCAGCAGCGTGGCACTGGTCGACGACACCGTGGTGTCCTCGCACCCGGACGTCAAGGCCGCGGCTGCGCAACTGCGTCAGGCCTGGCTGGCCAACGCGCGCACCACGCTGGTGGCACCGGTGAGCGGTTACGTGGCCAAGCGCAATGTGCAGCTCGGCCAGCGGGTGCAGCCGGGCATCGCGACCATGGCGGTGATCCCGCTGGACCACCTGTGGATCGATGCCAACTTCAAGGAAACCCAACTGGGCAAGATGCGCATCGGCCAGCCGGTGGAAATCCGCGCCGACCTGTACGGCAGCGATGTGACCTACAACGGCACCATCGACAGCCTGGGCGCCGGCACCGGCAGCGCGTTTGCCCTGTTGCCGGCGCAGAACGCTACTGGCAACTGGATCAAGATCGTCCAGCGCGTGCCGGTGCGCATTCATATCAACCGCGACGAATTGCTCGCACACCCGCTGCGCATCGGCCTGTCGACCACGGTGGATGTCGACCTGCATGACCAGAGCGGCCCGGTACTGGCCCAGCAGCCGCCCAAACAACCGAGCTTCAGCACCTCGGTGTATGACGAGCAACTGGCCGAGGCCGATGCTGCGATCGCCCGGCTGATTCACGAAAACAGCGCCGCTGGCGATAAAGCGACGGCGCTGCGCTGATGAGCCAGAACGCACCGGCTTCATTCACGCCGCCCAGCCTGCTGATGTGCACCATCGGCCTGTCGCTGGCGACCTTCATGCAGGTGCTCGACACCACCATCGCCAACGTGGCCCTGCCGACCATTTCCGGCAACCTGGGGGTGAGTTCGGAGCAGGGCACCTGGGTCATCACCTCGTTCGCGGTGAGTAACGCCATTGCCTTGCCGCTGACCGGCTGGCTGAGCCGGCGCTTCGGTGAGGTCAAGCTGTTCCTCTGGGCCACGCTGCTGTTCGTGCTGGCCTCGTTCCTGTGCGGCATCTCGCAGTCGATGCCGGAACTGGTCGGCTTCAGGGTGCTGCAAGGCGTGGTCGCCGGGCCCTTGTACCCGATGAGCCAGACCCTGTTGATCGCGATTTATCCACCGGCCAAGCGCGGCATGGCGCTGGCGCTACTGGCCATGGTCACGGTGGTGGCGCCGATTGCCGGGCCCATTCTCGGCGGCTGGATCACCGACAGTTACAGCTGGCCGTGGATCTTCTTCATCAATATTCCGATTGGCCTGTTTGCCGCCTTTGTGGTCAAGACGCAGATGGCCAAACGGCCGGTCAACACCAGCCGCCAGCCGATGGACTACATCGGCCTGTTGACCCTGATCATCGGCGTCGGTGCCTTGCAGGTGGTGCTCGACAAGGGCAACGACATGGACTGGTTCGAGTCCGGCTTCATCGTCATCGGCACGCTGATCTCGGTGGTGGCGCTGGCGGTGTTCGTGATCTGGGAAATGACGGATCGCCACCCGATCGTCAACCTGCGGCTGTTCGCCTACCGCAACTTCCGTATCGGCACCATCGTGCTGGTGTGTGGTTATTCCGGGTTCTTCGGCATCAACCTGATCCTGCCGCAATGGTTGCAGACGCAGATGGGCTATACCGCGACCTGGGCGGGCCTGGCCGTGGCGCCTATTGGCATCTTGCCGGTGTTGATGTCGCCGTTCGTGGGTAAATACGCGCACCGCTTCGACCTGCGGCTGCTGGCGGGGCTGGCGTTTCTGGCGATGGGCCTGTCGTGCTTCATGCGTTCAGGCTTCACCAGCGAGGTGGACTTTACCCATGTCGCACTGGTGCAGATGTTCATGGGCATTGGCGTGGCGCTGTTCTTCATGCCGACCCTGACCATTCTGCTGTCGGACCTGCCGCCACAGCAGATCGCCGACGGCTCGGGCCTGGCCACGTTCTTGCGTACGCTGGGCGGCAGCTTTGCCGCCTCCTTGACCACCTGGATCTGGATTCGCCGCGCCGATCAGCATCATGCGTACCTGAGCGAGCACATCAGCACCTACGATCCGGTCACCCGCCAGACGCTGGATACCCTTGGCGGCGCTGGGCCGCAGGCGTATGCGCGGCTTGAGCAGACGCTCAATAGCCAGGCCTACATGATGTCGACGGTGGATTATTTCTACATGCTGGCCTGGTTGTTCATGGGCCTGATCCTGCTGGTCTGGCTGGCCAAACCGCCGTTTACCGCCAAGGCGGGCCCGGCGGCGCAGGGCGGGCATTGATTGATCAATACACCCCGCCACCACTGGTGGGTGCCGGGGCGTCCTTGAAGGTCGCGGCCAGGGTTTGCAGGCCGCGCATCAGCACGGTGGTGTCGACGCCGACGGCGACGAACTTTGCCCCCAGCTCGATATAGCGCCGCGCCAGGTTCTGGTCGGCGCTCAAGATCCCCGCCGCCTTGCCGGCCTTGCCGATACGCACGATCGCGTCTTCGATCGCGGCCTGCACGTCGGGGTGACCGGGGTTGCCGCGATGACCCATGGCGGCGCTGAGGTCGGCCGGGCCGATGAACACGCCATCCACACCGTCTACCGCCACGATGGCGTCCAGATTGGCCAGGCCTTCGAGGTTTTCGATCTGTACCAGCAGGCACATTTGCTCGTCGGCTTTATCGAGATAACCGGGAATGGTGTTCCAGCGCGAAGCCCGCGCCAGCGCGCTGCCAACCCCGCGTACGCCGCTGGGCGGATAGTGGATGGCGCGCACCAGCTCGCGGGCCTGCGCTGCGCTTTCGACCATTGGCACCAGCAGCGTCTGGGTGCCGATGTCGAGAATCTGCTTGATCAGCGCGGTATCACCGATCACCGGACGAATCACCGCCTGGCTGGCATACGGCGCTACCGCTTGCAACTGCCCCAACAGGCCACGCAAGTCGTTGGGCGCATGCTCGCCGTCGATCAATAGCCAGTCGAAACCGGCATTGGCGGCAAGCTCTGCGCAATACGGATTGGCCAGACCCAGCCACAGCCCGATTTGTGCCGGGCCTGATTGCAGGCGCTGTTTGAAGGTGTTGATGGGCATATCCATTTTCAGCTCCTGCGATTTCACTCGTAGGAGCTGCTTTAGCTGCGAATGGAACGACGCTAAATGATGTCGTCTGCTTCGCGGCTGAAGCCGCTCCTACGGGTTGAGGTGATTCAGATAAACCGGCACGCGATGCTGCCGAGCTGGTCGTAGTCGACGTGGAAGGTGTCGCCGGGGTTGGCTGCCACCGGGCGGGTGAACGAGCCGCCGAGGATGATCTGCCCGGCCTCAAGGGTGACGTCGTACGGCGCCAGTTTGTTCGCCAGCCAGGCCACGCCCTTGGCCGGGTGGTTGAGCACTGCTGCCGACACGCCGGATTCCTCTATCACACCGTTGCGGTACAGCACTGCAGGCACGCGGCGCAGGTCGATGTCGTTGGGGCGTACCGGGCGGCCGCCCATGACCACGCCGGCGTTGGCGGCGTTGTCGGAAATGGTGTCGAACACCTTGCGGGTGACCTGGGTCTGCGGGTCGATTTGCTGGATGCGCGCATCGATGATTTCCAGCGCCGGTACGACCCATTCGGTGGCGTCCAGCACGTCGAAGATCGTCACGTTCGGGCCTTTGAGCGGCTTACCGAGAATGAACGCCAGCTCCACTTCAACGCGCGGCACGATGAAGCGGTTGAACGGGATATCGGTGCCTTCGTCGAAGAACATGTCGTCGAGCAGGGCGCCGTAATCGGGTTCGGTGATGTTGGACGAAACCTGCATGGCCCGCGAGGTCAGGCCTATCTTGTGACCGACCAGCTTGCGCCCGTCACGGATCTTGCGCTCGACCCAGGCGCGCTGGATGGCGTAGGCATCATCAATGGTGATGCCGGGGTATTGCAGCGAGAACTGGCCAACCTGCTCGCGGGAGCGTTCGGCCTGGTCGAGCCGCTCGGCGGCTTGCTGGATGAGATGTTTATCGAGCATCGGAGACGTTCCTTATTGCGGATTGACGATAGCGGCGGGGGTGCGCATGACCAGCAGGCCGCCCAGGGCGATCAGTAGCGCCAGCACATAAAGAGCCAGGCTGGCGCTGTGGGTGGTGTCGCGCATCCAGCCGATCAGGTAGGGCGCGAGAAACGAAGCGATGCTGCCGAACGAGCTGATCAGGCCGATGCCGGCTGCCTGGGTGCGGCTCGACAGAAACGCCGGCGGCAGTTGCCAGAACATCGGCAGGGCGGCGCTGGCGCCCATGCCGGCGATGATCAGCCCGGCCAGCACGGCAAGGCTGTTACCCGGCGCGATGCCGGCGGCGGCAATGCCGAGGGCGCACATCAACAGCGGCACGCACAGGTGCCAACGGCGCTCGCGATGGCGGTCTGATGAGCGGCCGCAGGCCAGCATGAAAAACACCCCGGCCAGGTACGGAATGGCACTGAGCAGGCCGACCGTGCTGTCGCGGGCGATGCCGGCGCCGTGGATCAGGGTCGGCATCCAGAACGCCAGCGTGTTGACCGCCAGCATCACCGCAAAGTAGACCGCCACCAGCAGCCAGACATGGCCGTCGCGCAGAATGCCGGCGAACGAGGTGATGGTCTTGCGCTGCTCTTCGGCGTTCAGTTCTTCGCCCAGGCGTTGTTTCTGTTCGTCGCTCAGCCAGTTCACGCTTTCGAAGCGTTCCGGCAACACGCGCCAGACCAGCAGGCCGAGCAGCACCACCGGCGAGCCTTCCAGCAGAAACATCCACTGCCAGCCGCGCAGGCTGCCGGCATTGTTGAGGTTCTCCAGAATCATCCCCGACAACGGCCCGCCAATGACGCCGGCCATCGGCACGGCAATGGCGAACAGCGCGGTGATTTGCGCCCGGCGGCCGGCCGGGTACCAGCGGTTCAGGTACACCAGAATGCCGGGGAAGAAACCGGCCTCGGCGACCCCCAGCAGAAAGCGCAGGGTGTAGAAACCGCTGGCGGTTTCGACCAGCAGCATGCCGGTGGACATTACGCCCCAGACCACCATCAGCGTGGCAATCCAGCGCCGTGGCCCGATGCGATCCAGGGCCAGGTTGCTAGGTACGCCGAACAGCGCATAAGCGACGAAAAACAGCCCGGCACCCAGGCCATAGACCGTGTCGCTGAAGTGCAGGTCGGTGCTCATCTGCATCTTGGCAAAGCCGATGTTGATGCGGTCCAGATGGGCGAACAGGTAACACACCAGCAGCAACGGCATCAGCCGCCAGGTCACGGTGCGGTGGGTCGAATCGCTGACGGCACGGGGCGTGTCGAGTGTCGAGACAGGGAGAACAGTGCGCATGATCTTGTACTTTTTATGGGTGAAACTGCACAGGGAAAAGCCGGGTTCAGACCGTCTTGTTGAACAGCGGATGCAAGCTGCTGTGCTTACCGTCGTAGACCTGGCCGCCGCTTTCGTCGATTTGCAAGGTGATGCCCAGCGGGCGTTGCTGCACGATCGGGTCAAGATGCGTTTTCAGTACCGCCAGCAGGCTGTCGCCCACCGTCTTGTGCACCGCCGCACTGCGGCCTGCGGCCATGCGCAGGTTGGCGTAGATGAATCCATAATCGCCTTTGCCGTCGGCCACCGCGCTGTGCGCAGCGGGGTAGGCCAGCACGCGGGTGCCGCCGGTGGGAAACACGGCCTTGCCGCTGTCGTCACGCTGTTCCAGCATGGTGTCGGCCAGCGCACGGCACAGGCCGCTGATGTCGGCGTCGCGTTCAAGGTCCTGGGTGTAGAGCAGTACCAGATGAGGCATGGTGGTGGTCTCCGTAAGGTGGTTTTACAACCGGCTGCCATTACAACCGACTGGTCGAAACCACGGCTGCCGGATTGGCGGCCTGTGCGGCCGGAATGGCTGAGCCGTCTTGCGGTGTCACCGGAAACAGGGCATTGATCTGCCCGGTGCCCGAGGAGCCGAAGTAGGGCGTCAGCACCTCGACATTGCCGTCGTAGTTTGACCAGCCCAGCGCACCGAGTAGCATCGCGGTGTCGTGCATGAAGCCTTCACCGTGACCCTTGGCGGCGTACTCGGGCAGCATGCCGCAGAACTCCGGCCACTCGGCGTTCTCCCACATCTTCACCACGCGGTGGTCGAGGGTTTCCAGAAACGGGCTCCAGACCCTGGTCGAGAAGTCCGGCGCCTGGCCGTTCTGGGCAAAACGGTGGGTCAGCGAGCCGCTGGCCAGAAATGCCACGGTGCCGTCGTAGTGATCCTCGACCGCCTTGCGCATCGCCCAGCCCAGGCGCGCGCTGTCGTTGAGGTAGTGCGAGGTACACAGCGCCGAGACCGAAATCACCTTGAAGTGCTGGTCCTGGTTCATGTAGCGCATCGGCACCAGCGTGCCGTATTCAGGACCCAGGGTGGTGGCGTGGTGGGCCATGGTCTCGACGTTGAAACGGTTGCATTCCTCGGCCAGCAACAGGCCCAGCTCCTTGTTGCCCGGAAACTCGTATTCCATGTTGCTGATGAAATGCGGCAGCTCGTTGCTGGTGTACACGCCCTTGTAATGCGGGCCGCACAACACGTGGTAATTGGCATTGACCAGCCAGTGGGTGTCGAACACCACAATGGTGTCCACGCCCAGCTCGCGGCAACGCCGACTGATCTCGTAATGGCCGTCGATGGCCGCCTGGCGAAAACCCTGGCGCGGGCCGGGCAATTCAGACAGGTACATCGACGGAACGTGAGTGATCTTGGCAGCTAAGGCGAGTTTGCCCATGGTGATCTCCAGAATTTTTTGAGCTTCAAGTTGCAAGCTGTAAGCCTCAAGCTAAAGCGGTATGCCACAAGTCTTGAGCCCGCGCATAACCTCTTGCAGCTTGTAGCTAACAGCTTGCCGCTGCTTTAGATCCCCCAACGCGGGATGTGGTGGCTGCCCATGGATATACACACGTTCTTGATTTCGGCAAACACTTCGAAGCTGTACTGGCCACCTTCGCGGCCGGTGCCCGAGCCTTTGACGCCGCCGAACGGCTGGCGCAGGTCGCGGACGTTCTGACTGTTGATGAACACCATGCCCGCTTCGATGCCGTAGGCCAGGCGGTGGGCCTTGCCGATGTCCTGGGTCCAGATGTAGGAGGCCAAGCCGTATTCGGTGTCGTTGGCCAGTTGCAGCGCTTCGGCTTCGTCTTTGAACGGGATCAGGCAGACCACCGGGCCAAAGATTTCTTCCTGGGCAATGCGCATCTTGTTGTTCACGTCGGCGAACACGGTGGGCTGGATGAACTGCCCGCGAGCCAGGTGCGCCGGCAAATTGGCCGGGCGTTCCAGGCCGCCCGCCAGCAGGGTCGCGCCTTCTTCCAGGCCGATCTTGATGTAGCCGGTGACCTTGTCGTAGTGGGCCTGGGTGATCATCGAGCCGACTTGAGTTTTCGGGTCCTGCGGGTCACCGACAATCAGGCGTTTGGCGCGGGCGGCGAATTCGGCGACGAATTGCGGGTACACGCTTTCCTGAATGAAGATCCGGCTGCCGGCGGTGCAGCGTTCGCCGTTCAGCGAGAAGATGGTGAACAAGGCCGCGTCCAGTGCGCGTTCCAGGTCGGCGTCTTCGAAAATCAGCACCGGCGACTTGCCGCCCAGCTCCATCGAATACTTTTTCAAACCTGCGGTTTGCATGATCTTCTTGCCGGTGGCGGTGCCGCCGGTGAACGAAATCGCACGTACATCGGGGTGGCGCACCAGCGCATCGCCGGCGGTGGCGCCGTAGCCCTGAATCACGTTGAGCACGCCGGCCGGAATGCCAGCCTCGACTGCCAGGCGGCCCAGCTCGTTGGCGGTCAGCGGCGACAGCTCGGACATTTTCAGCACCGCCGTGTTGCCCAGCGCCAGGCACGGCGCGGTCTTCCAGGTGGCGGTCATGAACGGCACGTTCCACGGCGACACCAGGCCACACACACCCACCGGCTGGTACAGGGTGTAGTTGAGCATCTGGTCGTCGACCGGGTAGCTGTGGCCGTCCATGCGTGTGCAGACTTCGGCGAAGAAATCGAAGTTGTGCGAGGCGCGCGGGATCAACACGTTCTTGGTCTGGTGAATCGGCAGGCCGGTGTCCAGCGTCTCCAGTTCGGCCAGGTGCGGCACGTTCTGGTCGATCAACTCACCGAGCTTTCGCATCAGGCGCGCACGCTCCTTGGCCGGGGTGTTGGCCCATTTCGGGAACGCCTCTTTGGCTGCTGCAACCGCCTGGGCCACTTCTTCGGCGCCGCCGCTGGCGACTTCGCCGATGGCTTCACCGGTGGCCGGGTTGTAGTTGACGAACACGTCTTTGCTTTCGACCTCGCGGCCATTGATCCAGTGCTTGATCATGCGATTCACGCCTCTTGTTGTTGGGTTTGCAGGGCGAAGAACTCGGCTTCGCTGACAATGCGGTTGACCAGACGGCCCACGCCTTCGACTTCCACCACCACTTCATCGCCCGGCACCACGTCGGCCAGGCCTTCGGGCGTGCCGGTGGCGATCATGTCGTCCGGTTGCAGGGTCATGAAGCTGGACAGGTATTCGATCAGGAAGGGGATGTCGAAAATCATGTCGCGGGTAGAGCCTTCCTGTTTCAACTCACCGTTGATCCAGGTGCGCAGCTTCAGGTCCGAGGTGTTCGGCACATCGCTGACATCGACGATGAACGGGCCGACCGGCGTGGTGGCGTCGCGGTTTTTAACTCGCAGGTTCGGGCGGTAGTAGTTCTCGAGGTAGTCACGAATCGCGTAGTCGTTGCACACCGTGTAGCCGGCCAGGTACTCCAGAGCGTCCTCGCGCTTGACGTTGCGCGCGACCTTGCCGATCACCGCTACCAGCTCGCACTCGTAGTGCATGTACTTGACGTTGTCCGGGCGCCAGGTGACCTGGTTATGGCCGGTGTAGGTGCCGGGCGATTTGACGAAGGCCAGTGGTTCGGTCGGCGGCGCGAAGGCCAGTTCTGCGGCGTGGTCGGCGTAGTTCAGGCCCAGCGCGAACATGTTGCCGGTGGCCGGTGGCAACCACTGCACCTGGTCCTCATTAATCAGACGACCATCGGCCAGGCGTACGGTCAAAGTTCCGGTATCGCCGGTCTCAACCTGTACGGCATGCACCTGGCCTTCAAAATGGATACGGGCGTGTTTCATGGGCGCAATTCCTCGGCGACGATGCGGTTGCTCAAGCGGCCAAGGCCTGTGATCTCGACCGTCACGCGGTCACCAGGGACTACATCTACGCGGCCTTCGGGGGTGCCGGTGATTAACACATCGCCTTCGTGCAGGGTCATGAACTCGCTGATTTCAGCGATCAGTTGCTGAACATTGCGCACCCAGTTGGCGGTGCTGTTTTCCTGGCGCAGTTCATCGTTGACGAACAGCTTGAGGGTCAACTGGCCGGGGTCTTGAACCTGATCGGCGGGCACCAGCTCAGGGCCCAGCGCGCAGAAACCGTCACGGCATTTGGCTTTGACGGCAGGGCGGTAATAGCTGTCTTCGGGCAGGCTGAATTCGTTGACGATCACATAGCCGGCTACATGCGCCAGGGCGTCGGCCTCGCTGACCCGGCTGGCGGATTTGCCGATCACCACGCCCAGCGCCGGGCCCGGTTGCAGGCGCTCGATCCCCGCCGGATAGACCACCGCGCCGTCATGGCTGTTGCGGGTGTTGGGGGTCTTGATGAACAGCACCGGTTTGACCGGCGGCTTCTGGTAGGGCGCTTGGGCAAATTCGGCGAGGCGTTGTTCCAGCAACCCTTGATAGTTCAGCGCTACGCCGAACAGGGTGCCGTTGGCAACGTCGTGCAGGGCACGGCTCATGCTTTTCTCCTGGCGGTGACCTGACAGCGGCTGCCTGGTCAATGATTTTGTTAATGTGTTAACTTTATAAGTTAAGATGTTAACGATCGTCAAGTGCCAAGCCCAGCAACCCTGTTCGAGTCCAGAAAAAAGGCGGAACATAGGTGCAGGCCTGAAGCCACAAGAACAAGAAAGAGAACCCGCAGATGAACGATCGACAGCCGATCCCTAACATCAACATTGGCCAGGTCTACGACCAGCGCTACAGCGATGCCGAGGTGCATTACGACAAGCTCGGCAACCTGGCCGGCTTTTTCGGCCGCAACATGCCGGTACATCGTCACGACCGTTTTTTTCAGGTGCATTACGTCAACAGCGGCACCGTGCGGGTGTATCTGGACGACCAGCAGTACCTTGAATCCGGGCCGATGTTTTTTTTGACGCCGCCGACCATTCCGCACTCGTTCGTCACCGAACCGGACAGCGACGGCCATGTGCTGACCGTGCGTCAGCAGCTTGTCTGGGCGCTGATCGAAGCCGACCCGACGCTGGCGCCTGGCGCGCAATTGCCAGCAGCTTGTGTAGCGTTGTCGCAACTAGGGCCGGAATTTGCTGGCGAGATTCGCCGCCTGGGATTCTTGTTCGAAGAGCTGCGCGAAGAGATCAACGGCCAGCGCGCCGGGCGCGGTTCGGCGCTGGACAGCCTGACCCAGTTGATCATGACCAGCCTGCTCAGGCTCTGCGCGCGATCGTTGCAGGCGCGGCCTGCACGGCACGAAGACCTGCAGATTTTTCACCGTTTCAATGAACTGATCGAAGCCCATTACCAGCAGCACTGGTCGCTGTCGCGCTACGCCAGCGGCATTGGCGTGACCGAGGCGCGGCTCAACGATGTCTGCCGGCGCATCGCCGACTTGCCGTCCAAGCGCCTGATTCTCGAACGCCTGATGCAGGAAGCGCGGCGTCTGTTGCTGTTCACCGGGCTGTCGGCCAACGAGATCTGCTACCGCCTGGGTTTCAAGGACCCGGCCTATTTCAGCCGCTTCTTTCACCGTTACGCGGGCGTGACGCCGGGCGAGTACCGGCAGCGGCAACCGGCATAAACCCAGGGATCTGTTCGTTTACTTGTTAATTACGTGTCAGCTATAGTCCCGGCCCACAGCCTGATTACCCGAACCGCGAATTCCCATGCCGACCCCCAGACCGTCCCTGACCCTTACCCTGCTACAGGCCCGCGAAGCCGCGATGGCCTTTTTTCGTCCGTCGCTCAACGAACATGGCTTGACCGAGCAACAATGGCGCGTCATTCGTATCCTGCGCCAGCAAGGCGAAATGGAAAGCCATCAACTGGCCGACCAGGCCTGCATCCTCAAGCCGAGCATGACCGGCGTGCTGGCGCGCCTGGAGCGCGATGGCATCGTGCGGCGCTGGAAGCCGGCCCACGACCAGCGGCGCATGCTGGTCGGCCTGACCGAGCAGGGCCAGCAATGCTTCGTCTCGATGAGTGAAGACATGGAGCGCAATTACCAGCGCATCCAGGCGCAGTTCGGCGAAGAAAAAATGCAGCAATTGCTTGAATTGCTGCGTGATCTCAAGCGCATCGAGCCCTGATCCACACGTAAACCTGGCCAACGCAACGTCGGCCAGGTGATTGCCATTGTGCGTATGCCTGACAAAACCCCATTCCCGCTGTGCAAACCGCCAAAGCGTTTTGGTTGACGCGCTCTTATGATCGGCTAGCTGCCCCGCAAGCTACATAAAAACAACAAGCTCTGAGGAATACACCATGCCCAACTCGCCGACTCGCGAGGCTGATGACGTGCAAGGCAATCAGGTCTATCGCTTGATCACGCTGCGTCTGATCCCCTTCATCTTCATTTGCTACCTGTTCAACTACCTGGACCGCGTCAACGTCGGCTTTGCCAAGTTGCAGATGCTCGATGCCCTGAATTTCAGTGAAACGGTGTACGGCCTGGGTGCCGGGATCTTTTTCATAGGCTATGTGTTGTGTGGTCTGCCGAGCAATCTGGCGCTCAACCGTTTTGGTCCACGGCGCTGGATCGGCCTGATGATGATCACCTGGGGCACGTTTTCGACCTGCCTGCTGTTCGTCACCACCCCCGTCGAATTCTATGTGCTGCGCTTTCTGACCGGCATGGCCGAGGCCGGCTTCTTTCCCGGCATCGTGCTGTACCTGTCGCGCTGGTACCCCAACCAGCGTCGCGGCCGGATCATGGCGTTATTCATGTGTGCCATTCCGGTGTCGGGCCTGCTCGGCGGACCGTTCTCCGGCTGGATTCTCAACCACTTCGCACTCGGCCAGGGCGGCATGCAGGGCTGGCAGTGGATGTTCCTGATTCAAGGCCTGCCGACCGTCGCGCTGGGCGTGATGGCCTTCAAACTGCTGTGCGACAAGGTCGAAGATGCCGCCTGGCTGACCCCCGAGCAACGCCAGCGGGTCAAGACCGATGTCGCCAACGATGAGCTGAATCGCCCGAAACAAACCAACACTTCGGTGGCCAGCGTGCTGACTATGCCGGTTATCTGGATTCTGGGCTTTATCTACTTCTGCATTCAGAGCGGCGTGTATGCGATCAACTTCTGGCTGCCGTCGATCATCAAGAACCTGGGCTTCAACGACGCCTTGGTGATTGGCTGGATCAGCGCGATTCCGTACCTGCTGGCAGGCGTGTTCATGCTGTTGGTGGGGCGTTCGGCCGACCTGCGCAACGAACGCCGCTGGCATCTGGTCGTACCGATGCTGATGGGCGCAGCCGGGCTGATCATCGCCGCCAACTTCGCCACTGTGCCGGTGATTGCCATCGTCGGCTTGTGCATCGCGACCATGGGGGCACTGACCAGCCTGCCGATGTTCTGGCCACTGCCCACCGCGCTGTTGAGCGCCAGTGTGGCGGCAGGCGGCCTGGCGCTGATCAACTCGATCGGCCAGATGGCCGGCTTTCTCAGCCCGTACCTGGTGGGCTGGATCAAGGACCAGACCGGCTCGACGACCATGGCCCTGTATTCGCTGGCCGCGCTGACCATCGTCGGCAGCCTGATTGCCCTGCGCCTGAGCCGGCAATCGGCCGCCCGCACAGCGGCGACGGCCTGAGGTCTTTTAGTACTCTGCGCAACAAACCCGTAGGAGCGGCTTCAGCCGCGAATGGCGCCGATATCGAAAATGGTGGCGCCTGTTTCCCGACTAAAGTCGGTCCTACGCGGTTCGCCAAATTGGGTTATTCAATGGGCTCGTAGGGTAGCCCCACGTAGTTTTCGGCGATGGTCTGGCGGCCGGCGGCAGAGCCTATGTAGTAGTCCAGTTCGGTCTGCTGGATACGCTGGCTGAAGGCGTCGGTGTCGGGAAACTTGTGCAGCAGCGAGGTCATCCACCACGAGAAGCGTTCGGCTTTCCAGACCCGGCGCAGGCAGATCGCCGAGTAACGTTCCAGCAGGTCGGTGCGGCCTTCGCGGTAGACCTTGAGCAGGATGTGATACAGGGTGCTGACGTCGCTGGCGGCCAGGTTCAGGCCTTTGGCGCCGGTCGGCGGCACGATGTGCGCAGCGTCACCCAGCAGGAACAAGTGGCCGTACTGCATTGGTTCGACGACAAAGCTGCGCAGCGGGGCGATGCTTTTTTCGATCGACGGCCCGGTGATCAGGCGCTCGGCCAGGTGCTCTGGCAGGCGGGTCTTCAGTTCGGTCCAGAAGCGTTCGTCGGACCAGTTCTCGACCTGCTCCTCGGCGCCCACCTGCACGTAATAGCGGGTGCGTGTCGGCGAGCGCATGCTGCACAGGGCAAAGCCACGCGGGTGGTTGGCGTAGACCAGTTCTTCGTTGACCGGCGGGGTGTCGGCCAGCACGCCCAGCCAGCCGAACGGGTAGACACGCTCGAAGGTCTTGAGGCTGTCGGCAGGGATCGACTGGCGCGACACGCCATGAAAGCCGTCGCAGCCGGCAATGTAGTCGCAGTCGATGCGCATGCTTTCGCCGTTCTGCGTGAAGGTCACGTACGGACGTTCACCCTTGAGTTCGTGCAGTTGCACGTCGTCTGCGTTGTACAGGGTCACGGCGCCGGCCGTCTGGCGAGCTTCCATCAGGTCGCGGGTGACTTCGGTCTGGCCGTAGACCATCACGGTCTTGCCATCGGTCAGGCCCTTGAGGTCGATACGTTCGCAGCGTCCGTCGAAGGCCAGTTCGAAACCGTCGTGGACCAGGCCTTGCTCGTCCATGCGTGCACTGACGCCGGCTTCACGCAGCAGGTCGACCATGCCTTGTTCCAGCACGCCTGCGCGGATACGCGAGAGGATGTAATCGGGGTCTTTGCGTTCGATGATGATGTTATCGATGCCGGCACGTTGCAGCAGTTGGCCGAGCAGCAGCCCGGACGGGCCGGAGCCGATGATTGCGACTTGGGTTTTCATTGTTTTTATCCTGTTGTTGTCTCCTGCATTTTTAATGGATCAGCGGTGCATAAGAAGGCACTATCGAGCGCATTATCTGGACTTTTCGAGGATCTAGCTGCCCATGTCCAAGCGCGCTGTCAGTCCTGTTCCGGTGTTCAAGCTGTATGGCGAAACCGCCGCCTGGCCGACGCCGGATTTGATTCACTGTGAGTCGATTCCGGAGCGCAGCAGCCTGCACGACTGGGAAATCAAGCCGCACCGGCACAGTGATCTGGTGCAGTTGCTGTATGTGCAATCGGGGCAGGCGTTGCTCAAGGTCGAGGACGAAGTGCGTGAGGTGCAAGGTCCGGCATTGCAGGTGGTGCCGGCGCTTAGCGTGCACACTTTTCGTTTTGCCGAGACCATTCAGGGCCATATCCTCAGCCTGGCCAGCCCGCTGGTCGAACAGATGGAAGCGGTGCTCGACGGTCTGCAGTTGAGCGTGGCGCAGTGTCATTTACCGGGCGACGACAGCGCGCAGCTCGACAGCCTGTTCAATGCCATTGCCGACGAATACCGCCAGCCGCGCAGCGGTCGCGACCTGATGTTGCAGTCGTTGATCAATATGCTGATGGTCTGGTTGAGCCGGCGCGGCGACCAGCAGGTTGCAGGCCACGAGGTAGGCGCCCCGGACCGTGGGCGCGAGCATGTGCAGGCGTTCATGCACCAGCTGGAATCGAGCTTTCGCCTGCACTGGCCCATCGACGAACACGCCCGCCGTCTGGGCCTCAGCGCCGCGCACCTGAACGCCTTGTGCCGCCGTTTGAGCGATCAGTCAGCGTTGCAGGTCATCAACCAGCGCCTGCTGCTGGAGGCCAAGCGTAATCTTGTGTACACCACCATGACCATCCAGCAGGTCTCCGACAGCCTGGGCTTCTCGGAGCCGGCGTATTTCACGCGCTTTTTCAAGCGCGCCACCGGCGTGTCGCCCAGGCAGTTTCGAAGTCAGCGTTGATCAGCTCACCACCTGATAGCACGGCACATACGCTGCGCCACCGGGCAGCTTCATGCGGTGCTGCTCGACAAACGCCTGCAGCAGTTTGTCCAGCGGCTGCATGATCGCAGGGTCACCGTGGATCTGGTACGGGCCGTGTTCTTCGATCAGGCGGATGCCCTTGTCCTTGACGTTGCCGGCGACGATGCCGGAGAACGCGCGGCGCAGGTTGGCAGCCAGTTCGTGGGGCGGCAGTTCATGGCTGAGCTTGAGCTGGGCCATGTTCTCGTGGGTCGGGTCGAACGGGTGCTGGAAGCTTTCGTCGATCTTCAGCAGCCAGTTGAAGTGGAACGCGTCGTTGCGCTCGCGGCGGAACTGCTTGACCGTCTTCAGTGCCTTGGCCATCTCGCGCGCCACCTCCGACGGGTTGTCGATGATGATCTGGTAATGGCGCTGCGCCGCTTCGCCCAGGGTTGCCTGCACGAATGCATCGAGCTGGCGCAGGTAAGGCTCGGTGCTTTTCGGGCCGGTGAGAATGACCGGGAAGGGCAGGTCGTGGTTGGCCGGGTGCATGAGGATGCCCAGCAGGTACAGGAACTCTTCGGCAGTGCCTGCGCCACCCGGAAAGATGATGATGCCGTGGCCGACGCGCACGAAGGCTTCGAGGCGTTTCTCGATGTCTGGCAGGATCACCAGCTCGTTGACGATTGGATTCGGCGCCTCGGCGGCAATGATGCCCGGCTCGGTCAGGCCCAGGTAACGGCCGCCGTGAATGCGCTGCTTGGCGTGGGCAATGGTCGCACCCTTCATCGGGCCTTTCATTACGCCGGGACCGCAGCCGGTGCAGATGTCCAGGCTGCGCAGGCCCAGTTCGTGGCCGACCTTCTTGGTGTATTTGTATTCTTCGGTGTTGATCGAGTGGCCGCCCCAGCACACCACCAGTTTCGGCTCGACGCCCGGACGCAAGGTGCGGGCGTTGCGCAGCAGGTGAAACACGTAGTCGGTGATGCCCTGCGAGGTGCTCAGGTCGATGCGCTGGCTGTCCAGCTCGCTTTCGGTGTAGACGATGTCGCGCAGGGCGCTGAACAGCATTTCCCGGGTGCTGGCGATCATTTCGCCATCGACGAAGGCATCGGCCGGGGCATTCAGCAGCTCAAGGCGCACGCCACGGTCTTGTTGGTGAATACGGACCTCGAAGCTCTCGTAGGCTTCCAGAATGGTCTTGGCGTTGTCGACATGGGCGCCGGTATTGAGAATGGCCAGGGCGCACTGGCGAAACAGGGTGTAGACGCTGCCGGAACCGGCGGCGCTCAGTTGTTGCACTTCACGCTGAGACAGGGTTTCAAGGCTGCCTTTTGGGCTCACCGAGGCGTTAATCACATTTCTTGGGATCATTCTATTTTCCATTAGATCGATGCCATGCGGCCAAGGCTGAACACCTGTGGGGCAAGCATCAGGATGGTGAGCATCGGGGATGTTCACGCCTGAGCGGTATTCTTGCTGGCAGCCGGACAGGAAAGCAAACCAAACCATGCGTCTGGTCGATCATCGGCCCTTGCGATGCCCCAGAAATGAACCTGAGCCATTTTTTCGGGTCTTTAGGCTGATGGATTGGCGTGTGTTCTGTCGCGTGTTCTAGCCAATAGTTCAGTTGCAGGGCGCTGTCCGCCACCTGATGCCCATCGTGCGCCGGCCCGTTCATCGCGGCCTTTGTTTTATCCAGCGAAGATAGTCATTGCCATGCCTCGTCATTTTTCCGCACTGCGGGCTCCCGTTTCCGGCCTGTTTTCTTTTGCCACCTCGCGCCGCGCGCTCAAGCGCGGGCTGCTGATCGGTGTGCTCGGCCTGCTGGCCCCTCAACTGGTGCAGGCCGCCGGTAACGATCGCTGGATCAGCGACAGTCTCAATACCTATGTACGCAGCGGCCCGACCGACGGGCACCGCATCGTCGGCACTCTCAAGTCCGGCCAGAAAGTCGAACTGCTCTCTACTCAGGGCGCCTACAGCCAGATTCGCGGCGAGGGCGGCAGCACCGTCTGGATTTTGACCAGTGACCTGCAAGAAGAGCCCGGCCAGTCCGAACGCTTGCCGCAGCTGACCGCGCAGGTCGCGCAGTTGACCGGTCAACTGAGCAAGATCGACGACACCTGGAAGGTTCGTGTGCAGGGCATGCAGGAAACCCTGGACTCGCGCAAATCACTGGTCGACGAACTCGAAGCGCGCAACAAGGGCCTCAACGAGCAACTGAGCCAGGCGCAATCGGAACTTCGCGACACCCAGGCGCGGCTGGGCAACGAAAACCAGCAGGCGCTGATGGGCTACATGGTCTATGGCGGCAGCATTGCCGGCGCAGGATTGCTGGTCGGCCTGATCCTGCCGTCGCTGACCCGTCGACGTAAACGCAACGACGGCTGGTCCTGATACGCGCTTTTTCCCTCTTCGGATTCAGTGAGCCAGGTCTCGTTTCAACCGGCTGCGCGGACGCAATGTCCCGCGCCGTGAGATCTGCTTCTATAGTTTCCGGGCCTTTGGTCGAAAACCTTCAGGAAGGTGCAAGCCTGTCGGTTTGCGACAGTCTGTGGAAATCTGTTTGATGGCACGTTGCTGTTAGATATCATCTGCGCCCTTGCAACCGGTAAAACACCTGAGCCCAGGCAGTCGAACCGGTCTTGCACTCTATGAAAACAGGATTCTGGATGCTGGCGTACAACCAAAAAAGCTTTCTGATCGTTGACGACTTCTCCGATTTTCGCAGCTCGGTCAGGTCCATGCTGCGTGAATTGGGCGTCAAGGATGTGGATACCGCCGACACCGGCGAGCAGGCCCTGCGCCAGTGCTCGCAAAAGCGTTACGACTTTGTTTTGCACGATTTCAACCTGGGCGACGGCCGCAAGAACGGCCAGCAGGTGCTTGAAGACCTGATGACCGAGCGGCTGCTCAGTCACGAAAGCGTGTTCATCATGGTGACCGCCGAAAACAGCCAGGCCATGGTCATGAGTGCGCTGGAATGGGAGCCAGATGGTTACCTGACCAAGCCATTCAACCGCGCAGGCCTGTCGCAGCGCCTGGAAAAGCTGGTGCAGCGCAAGAACCTGCTCAAGCCCATCATGCAGGCTCTGGACCGCAACAAACCCATCGAGGTCCTGACCGCCTGCACTCAGCTGACGCAGAAAGACCCACGGCTGGCGCCTTTGTGCCTGCGCTACAAGGCTACCGCCCTGCGTGATCTGAATCAGTTCGAGCCCTTGCACAAGCTGCTGACCTCGATCATTGCCGACCGGCCTACGCCATGGGCGTTCGGCATGCTCGGCAGCCTGCTGCTCAAGCGCGGCAAGACCAGCGAGGCGCTGGCGGTCTATGAGCAGGCCACCAAGGCGTTTTCGATGTTTCCGGCGTTGTTCGATGGCCTGGCCGATGTGCTGGTCGCACGTGGCGAGGTCAAGCGCGCCCAGAACGTGCTCGAAGCGGCCGTGCGCCTGTCGCCGCTGGCGGTACGCCGGCAGACGATGCTGGGCAAGCTGGCCCTGGACAACCAGGATTTCGACAGCGCCTCGAAGGCCTATCGTCAGGCGGTCAGCCAGGGACGTCACTCACGCTTCAAAGACCCGGAAACCAACCTGGGCCTGGCCCAGGCGCTGATCAGTCGCAGCGGCGACGCGGGCCTCGATGCGCGCACCCGGGTGGAAATCAACCAGGCGCTGGGTGACGTCGCCAAAGAACACACCAGTGATGAGGGTTTGCAGATCCGTGCCCGCTTGATGAAGGCTACCAGCCTGCAACAGTCGGACCCGGAAACCGCTGGCAAGCTCACTGAGCAGGCCGTGGGCCGGCTGGACAAGATGAGCCAGTTCCTCAGTGCCAACGCGGCCTTGACGGTGGCGACCCAGCTCAATCAGTTGGGGCAACCGGCAGCCAGCGCGGGTGTGCTCAAGAGCACCGCCGAAATCTACGGCGACGATCCTCTGGTGATGAAGAATCTGGCGCGCCTGACCGACGATCCTGAAATCCTGGGCGCCAACAAGACGGCCATTGACATGAACGTGCAAGGCGTGCGCTGTTACAAAGGCGGCCAGTTGCGCGAAGCCCAGGACTTCTTTCGCCAGGCACTGGCCCTGCAACCGAAAAACATCAGTATTGCCTTGAATCTGGCACAGTCGCTGTTGCACCCAGGACAAAACCTGGGGCCGGAAGCGGCTCAAGAGTGTCGGGCCTGTCTGACCATGGTCGGCAAGATGCCCGACAGCGATCCGCGTTTCGATCGGTATCAGAAACTCAAAGAGAGGGCATTCGGCGATGAGCGATAAAGAGCAAGGCCTGGACTTTTCCATGGTGATTGCCTCCACCGTGCACGACATGAAGAACTCTCTGGCAACCCTGACCCGGGCCCACAGCGAGTGGCAGGCGCAACTGCCGGCTGAACTGCAGGACACGCCGGGGCACGGGGTGATCGAGTATGAATTTGCCAACCTCAACGGCATGCTCGTGCAGTTGCTGGGCTTGTACAAACTGGGCGTCAACCAGTTGCCGTTGCGCCCCGATTACCATGAACTCGATGACTTTATCGAAGCGCAACTGGCCCATCATCAGGAAGTGCTCGACAGTCGTGGCATCAGCGCAGGCTTTGAAGTCGATCCGTTGATCCCGCTGGGCTTTTTCGACCGTGAGCTGATCGGCTCGGTGGTCAGCAATATCCTGGTCAATGCCATCCGCTTTGCCCGGCAAGCCATTGCCGTCGAGGTCGGCGAGCAAGAGGGTCAGCTGTGCATCAGCATCAACGACGACGGGCCGGGTTACCCGGTGCACATGATCGAGATGCAGACCGATTACGTGCTGGGCATCAACGCCCAGAGCGGCAGCACCGGCCTGGGTCTGTACTTTGCCTCGCACATCGCCCGCCTGCACCAGCGCAATGGCGTGCAAGGGCGCATCGAGATCGCCAACGGCGGTCCGTTGGGGGGTGGTCGGTTCAGTATTTATCTGCCCTGAGACGGTCGGCGCTGACAAGGGGGCGTCGCTCCTGGACAGCTATAGCGTTTAACCCCGCGCAATTGCATGGCAGTGCTTGAAATCCTCACGGCCCGCTGTCTATGGTGTACGCCTTGCCGCCGGGCGGACTGAATAGCGAAGGATCGAAGGATGGCCTGCAATGAGCGCCCTGTCATGACACATGTGCTGGATGGGGTGGAGGAGGTTGAGTGCGTCACGCCGGATCTCAATGGCGTGCCGCGAGGCAAGGTGATGACCGCCGAAGGCTTCCTGGCCGGGCGGCGTCTGCAAATGGCCCGTGGCGTGCTGTTGCAGTGCGTGATGGGCGGTTACCCGGCGGCGCGCTTTTACGGCAGCGACGACGGCGATCTGGCACTGGTGGCTGACCCCCGGCAGGTTTACCGGCTGCCCTGGAGCGACACGCCACGGGCCCTGGCCATTTGTGCTGCCGACGAACTCGACGGCCAGCCTTGTGGCCTGTCGACCCGGGCGCTGCTCAGGTCGGTGCTGGCGCGTTATGCCGAGCGCGGTCTGGCGCCGGTGGTGGCCACCGAACTCGAATTCTATGTGTTTGCCCACAACCCCGATCCACAGCAGCCGTTCATGCCGCCCGTGGGGCTGGATGGGCGCCGCGAGCAGGGCTTTTCGGCGTTCAGTGTCAGCTCCAGTAACGGTTTGCGGTCGTTCTTTGCCGAAGTGCGGACGTGCATGGCGGCCTTGGGGTTGCCCATTGACACGGTGATGCACGAGATGGGCGTCAGCCAGTTCGAGATCAACCTGCTGCACGGCGATGCGCTGCTGCTGGCCGACCAGACGTTTCTGTTCAAGCATCTGCTCAAGGAAGTGGGGCTCAAGCACGGGTTGACAGTGGTGTGCATGGCCAAGCCGTTGGCGCAGGCAGCGGGCAGTTCGATGCACATTCATCAGAGCGTGGTGGATTCGGTGTCGGGGCGCAATGTGTTCAACGATGCCGATGGTCAGCCAACGGCGGCGTTCCGGCATTTTATCGGCGGTCAGCAGGCGTGCCTGGCGGAGTTCACCGCCTTGTTTGCGCCGAACGTGAACGCCTACCAGCGGCTGTTTCATCCTTATGCCTCGCCCAACAATGCCTGCTGGTCGCATGACAATCGTGCCGCCGGCCTGCGCATTCCGGCCAGTGTGCCCGAAGCGCGGCGGGTCGAAAATCGCCTGCCGGGCGCCGATGCCAATCCCTATCTTGCGATTGCCGCCAGCCTGGCGGCCGGCCTGTATGGCATCGAGCAGGCGCTTGAGCCGACAGCCGCCGTACAAGGCGAAATAGAGGTGCCCGAACACCTGACGTTGCCCGACACCCTGCAGTCGGCCTTGCGCCGCCTTGCGCGCAGTACACGGGCGCGGGAACTGTTCGGCCAGACCTTCATCGAAGGCTTCATCGCCAGCAAGACTCTGGAACTGACCAGTTTTCTGGATGAAATAACGCCCTGGGAGCGACGGGTGCTGGGTAGCCAGATCTGATTGTGAATCCTGCCATTGCCGGCAGGACCCTGATGTTCGACCACGCCCGTGCGGGCGACTCTTTATAGACAGTCGGGAATACCATGCGCCAAATCTGGAAGTCTTTTCGAGCGCTTTACTTCGCCTCATTGATGATGCTGATCGGCTCCGGTCTGCTGAGCACTTATCTGGCCTTGCGCCTGGCTGCCGATCAGGTCGACAGCCTGTGGGTCGGTTCGTTGATGGCCGCCAACTACTTTGGTCTGGTGCTGGGTGGCAAGATCGGCCACCGCCTGATTGGTCGCGTGGGGCATATCCGTGCCTACGCCACCTGCGCCGGTATCGTCGGCGCGGCGGTGCTGGGCCATGGCATGACCGACTGGCTGCCGGCCTGGCTGGGCCTGCGGATGATCGTGGGCCTGGGCATGATGTGTCAGTACATGGTCATCGAAAGCTGGCTCAACGAGCAGGCCAGTGCCAAGCAGCGCGGCATGGTCTTCAGCGGCTACATGATTGCCTCGTACCTGGGGCTGGTGCTTGGCCAGTTGATTCTGGTCGTGCATCCGCAGTTGGGGCCAGAGCTGTTGATGCTGGTCGCCATGTGCTTTGCGCTGTGTCTGGTGCCGGTGGCCATGACCCGCAGCATTCACCCGGCGCCGATGCGTCCGGCGCCGCTGGAACCGCTGTTTTTCATGAAGAGGGTGCCGCAGTCGTTGACCACGGTACTGGGCGCCGGTTTAAGCCTGGGCGCTTTCTACGGCCTGGCGCCGGTGTATGCGGCCAGTCACGGGTTGTCTACCGAGCAGGTCGGCCTGTTCATGGGCTGCTGCATCATGGCCGGTTTTGTTGTGCAGTGGCCGTTGGGCCTGCTGTCGGACCGTTACGACCGTTCGCAATTGATCCGCGTATTTGCAGGTTTGCTGGCGCTGGCCAGCTTGCCGCTGGTGGTGCTGAACGGGGTGCCGGTAGAGGTGTTGTTTGTCATCGGCTTTATTGCCGCCCTGATGCAGTTCAGCCTTTATCCGCTGGCAGTGGCCTTTGCCAACGACCATGTCGAGGCCGATCATCGGGTATCACTGACGGCCATGTTGCTGATGACCTATGGCATTGGCGCCAGTATCGGGCCATTGCTGGCCGGGGTATTCATGCAGGCGTTTGGCGGCAACATGCTGTACGCCTTCATCTGCGTCACGGCAGGAGTACTGGTGTTGCTGATCCGTCCTAAGGCGGTCACGCGGCTGCACGAGGTCGAGAACGCACCGCTGCAACACGTTGCCATGCCCGACAGTATGGCCAGCTCACCGCTGGTAGTGGCGCTCGATCCGCGGGTCGACGAGCAGATGGTTCAGGATCAGATGCAGACCACGGTTGAGCCGGCGCCAGAAGCTGCGCCGGTGACCGAGCCTGAAAAGGCTGAAGACAAGGACAAGGATGAAATGCTGGATAAACCGTATGGCGGGTGCCCGTAGGGCGGGCAGGGCGCGCCGTGTCATGCACGGCGCGTTTCGATCAGAAGTCGTCGTCTTTGTCGAAGCGACGGGCTTCGCGCTGCAACTGGTAGACGAAGCGTTCGACCTGGCGCTGTACCAGGCCGCTGACGTTATGGAAGCGTACGCCAGCAAAGGTAGTGTTGAAGCGCTCTTCGAAATGCAGGTAGCGCAACTCGACCGCTGATGTCAGGGCGCCGAACGGCAGTCTGGCGACGAAGCGGTCATAGACCTGGCCCAGTTGCACGCGCTCGGAAATATCGCCGTCGAAGCGCAGTTTGCAACCGGTGGCCGAGATGTCCAGCAGTTTGCCGGTGATCGGGAACTTGAGCTTGTCGCCGTCCAGATCGACATCGACCAGTTGCGACAGCTTGAGGGCGGCGCGGAAGGCATTGCGACGCTGGTGATAGACCACCTCGGTGGGCATCGGGCCGCGATAGAGGCGCTGGCCAGGGTTGTCGATGATGTTCATGGCTGCGTTGGATTCCCAGGCGATACGCACGCCATCGTGGAACCCTTCGACGCGGAACGCCTCGCCGCTGCTCAGGAAGCGTTCGCCATCGCGCGGGATCATTTCGTCCAGTTCGATAAGGTTGCTTTCGCGGTCGACTTTAACCAGATAGCTTTGAAAGCGCTGGGAACGCTCATGGAAAGTGATGATCAGGGGATCGTGGTTTTCCATGAGTAACCGCAGGTTGGCGGCAATTTCCAAAGGCGTATCGAGAACCTTCGGGGGTTGCGGAGCATCATCCGCGGCTAAGCCATTCACTTTTAAGTCTCTCCAGGCAAAATGCTACGGCAACGCAGTGATAGACATTCTGCCATCATGTGAAGCGGCTTGAAACAGCAAGTTAAGCCTGGCTGAGAGGGCGCGGCTTGGCTCTGCCTGCCGTCGAGCCTCGGCTGTCGTAGAGCGAGGGTGTCTCGCCGCCGTTCAGAATGCGCAATTGATGAGCGGTTGTCATCTGCTGCAATTGAATCAGTTTGCCGTTTTGCTCGTTGAGCGCCTGGCATTCGGCAATGAGGGTCGCCAGTTCGTCGCCGGCTTCAAGCAGCTGTGGACCTACCGATGACTGCTCGGCCAGCGTTGCCAGACCCTGGCGATTGGTCGGCAGTCCGAGACTGGCAAGCACCTGGCTACGTCTGCGGCCATGTTGCTCAAGCTGAATCACCAGCGCTTGTTTCTGCGCCAGAATCCGCTCCATCTCGCTCATGTCCCTGCCGTGCAGCACAACCGACTCGTTATGCAGCAACTCGAGCAGTTGGCGGGTCGGGGTCATGTCGTCGGTGATCATCTGCAGCAAAGTAGTGTCTTGCATCGCATGCTCTGGTTTTTCAAGCGTCCAGAAAATCCCGCGCGATACTTAGCGCGCGGCTTCGAAGCCGAGCAGCTTACTGGCTACACGGTTGCTGTCGACCACATAACTGCCGTCTGCGATCGCCTGCTTGAGCTCGGCAACCCGCGCGCTGTTGACGGTCGGCAGATCAGCCAGCTTGTCGGTGATCTTCTGCAACTGTTGAGCCTCACTGCTCAGGTGTACGGATTCACCGGCATTCTTGATGTCGGCGGTAGCAGGCAAGCTGTCGGTCTTGCTGGCTTCCTTGGCGCCGCCGGTGCGCGAAGTGCTACCAACGGACTGTGAGTTACTAAGTCGACTGAAATCGATGGGCATGATTGAAAAACCTCTGGGTGTTTTGGACGCTTGCCTTGTTTTCGGCCACCCAATGAAAAACTTTAGGCGCAATGTGTCAAAGCCTGGGCGACAGGCATTGCGCGCCCGGATATGCGCTGCAGTCTAGGAAAAACCAGCGGCGCGCACCAGCTTCAATCGATGAAAATGCCGTTACATGGCGACTTCCACTTGCCCCGGGCCTGTCACGTTGGCCTTGATCACCCGCTTGGAGTTGAGATTTCGTACACGTATCTGTTCGTTGAGACCGCCGTCGGACAGTGCCTCGCCCGGCATCCGCACCGCAAGGCTGGGGCTGCGTGCGACGATCACCACGTGATCGCCTTTACGGACCATCGCCGGTTGTTCCATGAAGGTTGGCGACAGTACCTGATCGACGACCGCTGGTCGGACAAGTTTCTGCCCGATAGCCAGGTCCGTTGATGGCAAAAAGCCCATGCCCAGGGTGCCGATATCCCGCTCGCGCACGGCAATATCGTCTTCGGTGATGACGGTGTCGCGCTTGAGCGGCCGTGTGGCAATCACCACGTTGCGAAACAGTTGTACCTGCGCCGGCACATAGACGGTCCAGGGGTTTGAGCCTTCGCAGCGCACCTTTACCGTGACCCTGCCCACCGGGCGCGGGCTTTCCAGCGTGGCTGTCAAATCCTTGTCGCAAAATGCCATGCGCATCCGTGGGTCAAGTTGCCGGACCTGGATCTGGTGACGACCTTCGATCTGGCTGCTCGCCAAATACTCTTGTACGGTGTACTCAAGAAACCCCTCGGTGACGCCGATAAGCTGTTCAGGCAGTGTGAAATTCTCGGCGCGACCGGGAGTTGCAGTGCAAAAAAGGCACAGCATGACGATTGCGCCCAGCCAGTGGCGGGTTTCTAATGCGGCGTGTCGAAAAATTGTCGTCTTGTCATTCATGACGTATAAAAAGCAAGGCTCGTGCCGCTTGCCGTATCCGGTATGTGGCGGTCGATGGTTGAGGTAAGGGGGGCAGGGCATGGCAGGTGTAATGGATTCGGTGAACCAGCGCACGCAGCTGGTTGGTCAGAATCGCCTGGAGCTGTTGCTGTTTCGCCTGCAAGGCAAGCAGCTCTACGGGATTAACGTATTCAAGGTCAAAGAAGTACTGCAATGCCCGAAACTCACCATCATGCCCAAATCGAGCAGGATCGTGCGTGGTGTGGCCAATATTCGTGGTGGCACCATTCCGATTCTGGATCTGGCGATGGCCACCGGTTCTACCGGGATGATTGCGCTGGAAAACACCTTCGTCATCATCACTGAGTACAACACCAAGGTTCAGGGTTTTCTGGTGCATTCGGTCGAACGCATCGTCAACATGAACTGGGAGGAGATCCATCCACCACCCAAGGGTACCGGTCGCGATCACTACCTGACGGCAGTGACGCGGGTCGACAACCAGTTGGTGGAAATTATCGACGTCGAGAAGATTCTGGCGGAGGTGGCGCCGATTGCCGAAGCGGTGTCGGTCGGTGTGGTCGATGAAGAAACGCATCACAAGGCCGTTTCGCTGCGGGTATTGACCGTTGATGACTCTTCGGTGGCGCGCAAGCAGGTCAGTCGTTGCCTGGAAACGGTCGGTGTCGAAGTGGTCGCTCTGAATGATGGTCGTCAGGCGCTGGATTACCTGCTGGCGATGATCGCCGAAGGCAAAAAGCCCGAGGAAGAATTCCTCATGATGATCTCCGACATTGAAATGCCGGAGATGGATGGCTATACCTTGACAGCAGCCATACGCAATGACCCGCGGATGAACAAGCTGCACATTACCTTGCACACCTCGTTGTCGGGGGTGTTCAACCAGGCGATGGTCAAGAAGGTCGGTGCCGATGATTTTCTCGCAAAATTCCGGCCTGACGATCTGGCGGCGCGCGTCGTTGCCCGGATCAAGGCAGCAGACCATACCTAGGGTGGTAAGCCCTGGTCGTTCACATGATTTGAGAGGCGGTACCTTTGTCTACGGGTAATTTGGATTTTGAACAGTTCCGGGTCTTTCTGGAAAAAGCCTGTGGCATCCTGCTGGGTGAAAACAAGCAGTATCTGGTGTCCAGCCGCCTCAACAAGCTGATGGAACAGCAGGGCATCAAGAGCCTGGGCGAGTTGGTGTCGCGTATTCAATCCCAGCCGCGCAGTGGTTTGCGCGAGCAGGTGGTCGATGCGATGACGACCAACGAAACCTTGTGGTTTCGCGATACCTACCCCTTTGAGGTGCTGAAAAACAAGGTGCTGCCCGAGCAGATCAAGGCCAGCCCAGGACAGCGTCTGCGCATCTGGTCGGCGGCCTGTTCGTCCGGCCAGGAGCCGTATTCGCTGTCGATGTCGATCGATGAGTTCGAGCGCAGCAATCCGGGGCAGCTCAAGACCGGCGTGCAAATCGTTGCGACCGACCTGTCGAGCCTGATGCTCAATAATTGCAAGACCGGCGAGTACGACAGCCTGGCCATCGGTCGCGGCTTGTCGCCGGAACGCTTGCAGCGCTATTTCGACACCAAGGCGCCCGGTCGCTGGGCGGTCAAGGCGCCGATCAAGAGCCGTGTCGAGTTCCGCTCGTTCAATCTGCTCGACAGCTATGCCAGCCTTGGCAAGTTCGACATCGTGTTTTGTCGCAACGTGCTGATCTACTTCTCCGCCGAGGTGAAGAAAGACATCCTGCTGCGCATTCACAGCGTGCTCAAGCCGGGCGGCTACCTGTTTCTGGGAGCCTCCGAAGCGCTCAACGGTTTGCCGGACCATTACCAGATGGTCCAGTGCAGCCCGGGCATCATCTACAAGGCCAAGTAAGCCTTCGAGCCGTTGCGTGACCTTCACGCAGCGGCCGCCTCTGGCAAAAAAACGACACTCCTCTTGCCGCCCCTGATCCTTCAGCGGAAATCCCTTGCCGCTTTTCTGGCATCCCTGCCGCACTCATTCGGCAAACCCCCTGCAAACACTGGCTTCACAAACATGGCATGCCGATTGCTTTGTCTGTGATACGTACATCAGGTCAACCGGTAAAGGTTTCCCGACATGAGCATCAACTTCGATAAAGCACTGGGTATCCATGAAAAAGCCCTGAACTTCCGGGCCCAGCGGGCTGAGGTGTTGGCCAATAACATCTCCAACGCCGACACCCCGGGCTACAAGGCGCGCGACCTGGATTTCTCTGCGGTGCTGGCCGCCGAGACCGAAAAGGTCAACAGCAAGGGCCAGTTCGCCATGAACACCACCAATGGTCGTCATATCGAAGCTCAGGCTGCCGGCAGCGACACCGAAGGTGTGTTGCTGTACCGCACCCCGTCGGCCCCTTCGCTGGACCAGAACACCGTCGATTCGCAAGTGGAGCAGGCCAGCTACGCCCAGAACTCCATGTCGTTCCAGGCCAGCTTCACGCTGCTCAATAGCAAGTTCAAAGGGCTGGTATCGGCCCTGCGCGGAGAGTGATTCATGTCGCTATCGAATGTCTTCAACATTGCCGGCAGCGCCATGAGTGCCCAGACCACGCGTCTGAACACCACTGCCAGTAACATTGCCAACGCTGAAACCGTGTCGTCGAGCATGGACCAGACCTACCGCGCCCGTCACCCGGTGTTCGCCACCGTGCTTGAAGGCCAGCAGTCGATCGGTGGTGGTTCGTTGTTTCAGGACCAGGGCCAGGCCGGGCAGGGCGTACAGGTCTCGGGCATCATCGAGGACACCTCCAACCTCGAAGCCCGTTATGAGCCCAATCATCCTTCTGCCGATGGCAACGGGTACGTCTACTACCCCAACGTCAATGTTGTGGAAGAAATGGCTGACATGATTTCTGCCAGTCGGTCGTTCCAGACCAACGTCGAAATCATGAACACCGCCAAAACCATGATGCAGAAGGTGCTGACCCTGGGTCAGTAATGAGGGCGTGAACCATGGCTGTTGAGAACGATGTATCGGCGAGTTTTATCAACTCGCTGCAAAACCCGACCAAAACCAAGACCGACGACGGTACCAGTGCGCTGGGCAAGGACGCGTTCCTGCAACTGCTCGTAACCCAGATGAAGAACCAGAACCCTCTGGACCCGCAGGACAACACCCAGTTCGTTGCCCAGCTGGCGCAGTTCAGTAGCCTGGAAAGCATGCAGAACCTGACCAGTACGGTCGACTCGATCGCCACCATCTACAAGTCGTCGCAGGCCTTGCAGGCCTCTTCGCTGGTCGGGCGTTCAGTGATCGTCGATGCCAGCAGCGTGTATGTCGAAGCCGGCAAGGGTCTGACCGGTTCGGTCGTGGTTCCGGCCACCACCACCAGCACCACCCTCAGCGTCTACGATGCCAACGGCACCCTGGCCGACACCGTCGATCTGGGCGGCTTGAACGCCGGCACCCAAAGCTTCACCTGGGACGGCCTCAAGGATGACGGTACGACGGCAGCGGCGGGCAACTACACCTTCAAGGTCAATGGTTCGATCAGCGGCACCAATACGGCGCTCAGCACTTACTTGCCAGCCACAGTCAACAGCGTGACCACCGCCACCACCGGCGGCGACATGACCCTTAATCTGGCAGGTGGCAGCAGCATCGCCCTGTCCAAAGTACAGACCATCGGATTGTAAGAGCCGGGCAGACGGCGAGGAGTTGTAAATGTCTTTCAATATCGGCCTTAGTGGTCTCTTTGCAGCCAACAAGCATCTCGACGTTACCGGCAACAACATTGCCAACGTCGCCACCAACGGCTTCAAGTCGTCGCGTGTCGAGTTCCGCGACCAGTATGCCCAGTCGATCCGTGCCACCTCCGGCGGCGTCAGCACCGGCAGCGGCGTGGCCATCGGTGCCGTTTCGCAAGAGTTCACCCAGGGCAACCTGTCGACCGGTACCGGCAACAGCCTGGACATGGCCATCAACGGCAGCGGCTTCTTCATGCTGACCAACAACGGTGAGAAGGTGTACACCCGCGCCGGCGCTTTCCATACCGATCGCGAAGGCTACATCGTCAACAGCGAAGGCATGAACCTGCAAGGTTACAACGTCGACGCCAACGGCAACCTCGCCGTCGGCACGCTGGGCGACATGCGCATCGACACCTCGAACCTGATACCTCAGACCACCTCGCAGATCACCAACACGGCGAACCTGAATTCCGCGACGACGCAGCCTTCGCTGTCGACATTCGATGCCACCGACACCAAGTCGTACAACTTCAAGTACGACACCCCGATCTACGACAGCCAGGGTAACGAGCACAAGCTGGAAAACTATTTCGCCAAGACGGGCGTCAATACCTGGTCGATGTACACCCTGATCGATGGCCGCAACGTCAATGATCCGACGACCGCCACGCCGACCCAGACCCAGCTGACCTTTGACTCGAGCGGCAATCTGATCACCTCGGGTACCGGTGCGCCGGTAACCACAGGGGCGGTGACCCTCAATGCCGACGGCACCTTCCAGGTCAATAACTGGGTGCCCGGTGTACAAACCGGCACCGGTACCACTGCCACCTGGGCGGCCAACGGTGCTGCAAGCTCCACCACCGGCATCAAGCTGGACATGATGGGTGTGAAGCAGACCGCAGCGGCTTCCGGCCTGATCAGCCAGACCCAGAACGGTTACGCCACAGGGCAAGTCAGCTCGATGAGCGTCGACCCGAGCGGCAGCCTGTTCGCCACCTACACCAACGGCCAGTCGAAAGTCATTGGTCAACTGTCGCTGACCACCTTTGCCAACGTGCAGGGCCTGGAAGCGGCTGGCGGAACCAACTGGCGCGAAACCTACTCGTCGGGTGTGCCGGTCACTGGCGCACCGCAAACCGGTACCCTGGGGTATGTCACAGGGCAAGCGCTGGAAGAGTCCAACGTCGACCTGACCTCCGAGCTGGTTGAGCTGATCAAGGCGCAAAGCAACTACCAGGCGAACGCCAAGACTATTTCGACCCAGAGCACCATTCTGCAGACCACCATCCAGATGTAATGTCTGGTTGATGAGTGCCAAAAAAGCCCCTGTTTACAGGGGTTTTTTTGTGGGCCTCGATAACGGTTTGTGACGTGGCTCGTGTATTGAAATACACCGGATCATTCCTACTTTGAACTGTGGAAATTCCCACTTTCGTTGCTGCGAGACTTCAAGTCTCTCAATGAATGGCCGCGCCAAGCGGCTCAGGAGTTTCCATGACCTTCAATGTTGCCATGAGTGGTCTGCGCGCGGCCCACAAGCGTCTCGAAGTGGCCGGTAACAACATTGCCAACGTCGGCACGGTTGGCTTCAAGTCTTCGCGGGCAGAGTTCTCGGCCTTGTATTCGTCGGCGCAATTGGGTGGTGGCTCCAATGCGGTGGGTGATGGCGTGCGATTGGCCAATATCTCGCAGAACTTCAATTCCGGTGTAGCCATGAGCAGTGCCGGTGCACCACTGGACATGCGCATTCAGGGCAATGGTTTTTTTGTGGTCAGTGAGCGCGGTTCGCTGGCGTACACCCGCGCCGGCGCTTTTCACAAGGATGCCGAGGACTTTGTCGTCGACAGCGACGGTAATCGCTTGCAGGGCTATGGTGCGGACGCTCAGGGCGCCCTCATCAATGGCGTGCGCAGCGATCTGAAGATCGACACCTCGATCATGCAGCCCACGCCCAGCAGTGAGCTCAAGCAAACCGTGAATCTGGGCGCGGGCATGCCTTCGCTGGCGGCGTTGCGGGCGTTCGATGCCAATGACCCGAGTACCTACACCCGCGTCGTGACCCGTACGATTCAGGATCAGGGGGCTGCTGGGCAGGCGCCGGCCGATCATGAACTCAAACAGTATTTCGTCAAGACCGATGCTGACCGCTGGGATGTGTATGTCACCGTCGACGGACGCAACCCGCTGGATCCGACCGCCAGTGCGCCGTTGCAATGGGCAGTGCGTCGGCACAGTGACGGCAGTGCGGTATTGGCCGGCGGCAGTCAGCAGGTCAGCAAGGTGTCCGACACGGAGTTTGCACTCGGTCAGTGGAAGCCAGGCGTGCAGGTCAATGGGCAATGGGTTGCCAGCCCGGCCGGCAATGGCGGCAAGGTGTCTTTGCCGCTGCTCGACGGTACGCAGAGCCTGATCGATGAGGCCGACCTGCTGATGGAGCGCCCGCTGCCAGAGTTTCGGCCCACCGACGTCGGGGCCTACAGCAAGATGTTCTCCAGTGCGGTGCATGACTCGCTGGGCAATGTCCATGACCTGCGCCAGTACTTCGTCAAGGACGGCACCAACAGCTGGAAAATGCATGTACTGGTCAATGACCGTAACCCGATCGATCCGCAAAGCACCGAGCCGTTGACCGCCAGCCTGTTGTTCGATGGCAACGGCGCGTTGAGCAGTGTGGTCGGCAGTCCGGGGCTTGAGCTGGATGGCGATGCGCTGGTGGTGCACGGCTGGCTGCCGGCCTGGCAGCCGCGTCGCAACGATACGCTGTGGGCACCCAATGGCGCGACCGCGCACCCCGGTGGCCTGTGTATCCAGATTGATCGCCTTAGCCAGCACAACGCCGACACCGCGCGCAGCTCGGTGCATGTCGACGGGCATGCGCCGGGCAGCCTGACCGGGATCGGTGTCGGGCGCGATGGCGTGTTGCAGGCTTCATTCAGCAATGGCCTGTACCGCTCGATCGGGCAGGTGATGCTGGCGCGTTTCAGTAATGAACAAGGGCTGACACCGCAAAGCGAAACCCGCTGGCGCCAGACCCATGCCTCCGGTATCGCCGATTACCAGGCGCCGGGGCAGGGCGGAGTGGGCAGTCTTGTCGCGCAATCGCTGGAAGCGTCGAACGTCGACCTGACCTCGGAATTGGTGGAGCTGGTCCAGGCGCAGTCGGCGTTTCAGGGTAATTCCAAAGTCATTGCGACCGAGGCAACGCTGTTGCAAACGCTGATTCAGTCGACGTAAGGCGCAGGCGGTCAAATCGAGCAGTCGGCCTTGACGTAAAAGCCGTTCAGGCGTGTCCAGCCGTGCCCCGGGCTGGTCTGGGCGCAGACCACGCGGTCGTTACCTTGCCATTTGTAATAGCGTGCCGGTGCCGCCTGGGTGAGCAGGGCGCAACTGATCAGGCTGGTGGCCAGCAGGCCGGTAACGACGTGGCGCCAGCGGATGGGTGTTTGCATGCTGGCCTCCGGTGGTCAGGCAAGTGCCATCACGATAAACGCCTGCATGGCATTCTCCAAGCACCGCTGGGTAAGTTTTTTGGCGCAGGGCGGCAGTTCGTCGCCGCTTTGCCGCACACATGGCAATGGCTTTGAGCGGCAGGTGCCTGTCATTGCTGGCGAATGGCTGCTTTGTATCGGTTTTGAAAAACTGGTCCGAAAATTGCTCAGGGATTGGCAGAACAGCTACAGGCGGCAAACGTCTGTCAGAGGAGGAAGACTGTGGACAAGTTGCTTTACGTGGCGATGACCGGTGCTTCGGAAAACGCCGTTGCGCAAAAGGCGCGTGCCAACAACCTGGCAAACGTATCGACCAATGGTTTCTTGCGCGATTTCGAGCAGGCCCGTTCGATGCCGGTGTTTGGTGAGGCGCTGCCTTCGCGGGCGTATGCCTTGACCGAGCGTCCCGGCACCGACTTTTCCAGCGGCACCCTGATCGAGACCGGGCGCGACCTGGATATCTCGGTCAATGGCGATGGCTTTATTGCCGTGCAAACCCCTGACGGCGGTGAAGCCTATACCCGCACTTCCGGTATGAACATCGACGCGCTGGGCATTCTGCGCGACGCCAGCGGTTTGCCGGTCATGGGCAACGGTGGTCCGATTGCCGTGCCGCCCCAGCAGCAGATCGAAATCGGCTCTGACGGCACCATCAGTGTCCGTGCGCTGGGTGAAAGCCCGCAGGTGATGGCGCAGATCGACCGCATCAAGCTGGTCAACCCGGATCTGAAAACCATGGAAAAAGGCCCTGATGGCCTGATCCACACCAAGAGCGGGCAGCCGGCTGCCGTGGACGCCAACGTGCGGGTCGAGTCAGGCTTTTTGCAGGCCAGCAACGTCAATGCGGTCGAGGAAATGACCTCGATTCTGGCCTTGTCCCGGCAATTCGAGCTGCACGTGAAAATGATGAAGACCGCCGAAGAAGGCGATGAAGCAATGGCTCGCGTCTTGCAGATCTGATCCCTATTGACAGCCTGCGCCGACAAACCGGCGCTTGAGGAGAAACCCTATGCTTCCTGCTCTCTACGTCGCCAAGACTGGTCTGGCCGCTCAGGACACCAACCTGACGACCATCTCCAACAACCTGGCCAACGTTTCGACCACCGGCTTCAAGCGCGACCGTGCCGAGTTCCAGGACTTGCTCTATCAGATCAAGCGTCAGCCAGGCGCCCAGTCGACCCAGGACAGCGAGTTGCCTTCGGGCCTGCAACTGGGTACCGGTGTGCGCATCGTCGGCACCCAGAAAAGCTTCGTGGCCGGCAGCCTGCAGACCACCGAAAACCCGCTGGACCTGGCGGTCAACGGTCGTGGCTTCTTTCAGGTCATGCAGCCTGACGGCACCATCGCCTACACCCGCGACGGTACTTTTCACCTCGACAGCACCGGCCAGATCGTGACCTCCAACGGTTTCGCCCTGGAGCCTGCGGTGGTCGTGCCGCAAAACGCCCAGACCTTCACGGTCGGTCAGGACGGTACGGTTACCGTAACCCTGGCAGGCGCTACCGCCACGCCGCAGGTGATCGGCAACATTCAGACCACTGACTTCATCAACCCGGCCGGCCTGCAAGCCATGGGCGGCAACCTGTTCCTGGAAACCGCCTCCAGCGGCGCGCCGCAAGTCGGCCAGCCAGGCCTTAACGGTCTGGGCCCGGTGTTGCAGAACACCCTGGAAAACTCCAACGTCAGCACCGTTGAAGAACTGGTCAACATGATCACCACTCAACGTGCCTACGAAATGAACTCCAAGGTGATTTCTTCTGCCGACCAGATGATGCAGAACCTGGTGCAAACCCTTTAAGCCCTGATGGATCAGCTCAATCCGACATGGCGTCTGTCCGGCGCCAGCTACACCGCGAGGTTTCAAGAGTCATGAAGCGCTTCTCCGCTTTGCGTTTTCCCGTGCTGATCGCTCCGTTGTGCGCCGCTGCCCTGTTGACAGGTTGCGTGGCCCCCGCAGCCAAGCCCGATGACCCTTATTACGCTCCGGTGTTGCCACGCACGCCGATGTCGGCGGCGGCCAACAATGGCGCCATCTACCAGGCCGGCTTCGAGCAAAACCTGTATGGCGACCGCAAGGCATTCCGGGTCGGTGACATCATCACCATCACCCTGTCCGAGCGCATGGCGGCCAGCAAGGCGGCCAGCTCCGACATGACCAAGAAAAGCAACACCAGTGTCGGCCTGACCTCGTTGTTCGGTTCCAGCCTGACCACCAATAACCCGATCGGCAGCAATGACCTGAGCCTGAGTGCCGGCTACAACGGCTCTCGCGCCAACGAAGGCGACAGCAAGGCAGCGCAGAGCAACAGCCTGACCGGTTCGGTGACCGTGACCGTCGCCGATGTGCTACCCAACGGCATTCTGTCGGTGCGTGGCGAGAAATGGATGACGCTCAACACCGGCAATGAGCTGGTGCGTATTGCCGGGCTGATTCGCGCCGATGACATTGCTACCGACAACACCGTGTCGTCGACTCGCGTAGCGGATGCGCGTATCACCTATTCAGGTACTGGGGCATTTGCCGATACCAGCCAGCCAGGCTGGTTCGATCGGTTCTTCCTCAGCCCGTTGTTCCCTTTCTGATCGCGGGATAGCCATGCGCACGCTCAATAAACTGATTACCGCCGTTCTGCTGGTTTGCGCACCGTTGGCTGCCCATGCCGAGCGCCTGAAAGACATCGCCAGTATTTCCGGCGTGCGGACCAACCAGTTGATCGGCTACGGCCTGGTCGTGGGCCTTAACGGCACCGGTGACCAGACCACCCAGACACCGTTCACCCTGCAGACCTTCAACAACATGCTGGCGCAGTTCGGCATCAAGGTGCCGGCAGGTTCCGGCACCGTGCAGCTGAAAAACGTTGCGGCGGTGGCGATCTATGCCGACCTGCCACCGTTCGCCAAGCCTGGCCAGCAAGTGGATATCACCGTTTCGTCGATCGGTAACTCCAAGAGCCTGCGCGGTGGCAGCCTGCTGATGACCCCGCTCAAGGGTATCGACGGCAACGTCTATGCCGTGGCGCAAGGCAACCTGGTAGTGGGCGGCTTCGATGCCGAAGGCCGCGATGGCTCGAAAATCACCGTCAACGTTCCGTCGTCCGGTCGCATTCCTGGTGGCGCCACCGTAGAACGTTCGGTGCCGAGCGGTTTCAACCAGGGCAACTCGCTGACCCTGAACCTCAACCGTTCCGACTTCACCACCGCCAAGCGCGTGGTCGACAAGATCAACGACCTGCTCGGCCCTGGCGTAGCCCAGGCGCTGGACGGCGGCTCGGTGCGCGTGACTGCGCCACTCGATCCGGGTCAGCGTGTCGACTACCTGTCGATTCTGGAAAACCTGGAAATCGATCCGGGTCAGACCGCCGCCAAGGTGATCATTAATTCGCGTACCGGCACCATCGTGATTGGCCAGAACGTCAAGGTTTCGCCAGCAGCGGTGACCCATGGCAGCCTGACCGTGACCATTACCGAAGACCCGATCGTCAGCCAGCCAGGTCCTCTGTCCAACGGCCAGACCGCCGTTGTGCCGCGCTCCAGGCTCAATGCGCAGCAAGAACTGAAGCCGATGTTCAAATTCGGCCCCGGCACCACGCTGGACGAGATCGTGCGCGCAGTGAACCAGGTGGGCGCTGCCCCCGGCGACCTGATGGCCATTCTTGAAGCCCTGAAACAGGCCGGCGCCCTGCAGGCCGACCTGATCGTGATTTAAGGAGGCGTTCATGGATATGCCCAAGAGCACGTCTGGCACGGTTGATTCGGGTGCTTACACCGACGTCAATCGTCTGGCTTCTTTGAAGGGTGGCGACAAGGACAGCCCGGAAAACCTCAAGAAGGTTGCCCGCGAGTTCGAGTCGCTGTTCGTCAGCCAGATGCTCAAGGCCATGCGTTCGGCCAACGAAGTGTTGGCCAAGGACAATCCGTTGAACTCGTCCGAGACCCGTCAGTTTCAGGAAATGTACGACCAGCAGCTGGCCGTGACCCTGTCGACACGCGGTAACGGTATCGGCCTGCAAGACGTGCTGATGCGCCAGTTGTCCAAGGACAAGGGCATCAATCATGCGCCGGCTGCCCAAACGGCGGCGACCGATCCTGCGGCTAAAGAGGCTGGCGCCGACAAGGCTGCCACGCGTCCTGGGCTGGCCACTGGCATCTATCAGCAGCCATTGTGGGCCAGCCGTTCGACGTCGGCGCAGGCAGCAGCGGCTACCAGCGCCGCAGGCCAGGCCCGCAACGACATGTCCATGCTCAACACGCGCCGCCTGTCGCTGCCTGGCAAGCTCACTGACCGGCTGTTGGCCGGTATCGTGCCGTCGGCCGCCACTGCTCAGGATCAGGCTAACCACCGTATCAATGTGCCGGGTGCCACGGCGTCCGGCAGCAATAAAGAGTTGATCGCACGCGGTAATGGTGACTGGACGCTGGACCCGAGTCTGGCAACACCGACGGTCGAGTACACCCGCACCGTGGCCCAGCCACCGCTGGCCCCGGCCAAGCGCGCGTTCAGCAATGCCGACCAGTTCGTCGAAACCATGCTGCCGCTGGCCAAAGAGGCCGCCGCGCGCATCGGTGTCGACCCGGTCATGCTGGTCGCCCAGGCGGCGCTGGAAACTGGTTGGGGCAAGTCGATCATGCGCCAGGGCGATGGCAGCAGCAGCCACAACCTGTTCGGCATCAAGGCCATGGGTAGCTGGAAGGGCGCCGAGGCACGCGCGATCACCAGCGAGTTCCGCGAAGGCAAGATGGTCAAGGAAACGGCGGACTTCCGTGCCTACGAATCCTACGCCGACAGCTTCCACGATCTGGTCAGCCTGTTGCAGAACAACAGTCGCTATAAAGAAGTGATCAACTCGGCCGATAAACCGGAACAGTTTGTAAAAGAGCTGCAAAAGGCCGGGTATGCCACGGACCCGGACTACGCCAGCAAGATTACCCAGATTGCTAAGCAGATGAAGAGTTACCAGAACTACGCCGCCGTGACGGGCTCTTCCACGACTTTATAAAGGCTTGAACCATGTCGCTGATTAATATTGGGCTCTCAGGGCTGAATGCCAGCACCGCCGCGATCAACACCATTGGCAACAACACCGCCAACATCGATACCGACGGCTACTCGCGCCAACAGGTACGAACGACAGCGGCGGTGCAGATCAGCGCCGGTAACGGGATCGGTTACATCGGTACCGGCACCACGTTGCAGGATGTTCGTCGCATCTACAACAGCTACCTGGAAACCCAATTGCACACCAGCACGGCGTTGTCGGCCGATGCCGCCGCTTATTCGAACCAGGCCAGTCGCACCGACACCCTGCTGTCCGACAGCAGCACCGGTGTGACCGCGCAGTTGTCTTCGTTTTTCACCAAGTTGCAGACCATGTCGGGTAATGCGACCCAGTCGGCCGAGCGTACCGCGTTCCTGACCCAGGCCTCCTCGCTGGCTGCGCGGATGAACTCCATCGCCGGTCAGTTGAGCACCCAGAACGACAACCTGAATATTCAGCTGAGCAGTTACACCGACGGCGTCAACGAGTTGACGACCACGATTGCCAGCCTCAACAAGCAGATCGCCCAGGCCTCCGGTGCCAATACCTCGCCCAACAGCTTGCTCGACTCGCGCAACGAAGCGGTGCGCAAGCTCAATGAGCTGGTCGGCGTCAAAGTGGTCGAGAACAACGGCGGCTACGACGTGTACACCGGCAGCGGCCAGTCGCTGGTAGTCGGTGGCTCATCGTTCAAGATGAGCGCAGTACCGGGCGCCAACGATCCGTCGCAGTACACCTTGCAAGTCACCTATGGCAACAGCTCGACCGATGTGTCGAATGTGGTCACCGGCGGCGCCATCGGCGGCTTGCTGCGTTATCGCTCCGACGTCTTGCAGCCAGCAGGCAATGAACTGGGCCGCATCGGCCTGGTGCTGGCCGATCAGGTCAACACCCAACTGGCTCAGGGTATCGACCTGAAGGGCAACTTCGGCAGCGCGCTGTTCAGCGACATCAACTCGACCGCTGCCATCGGCCAGCGCAGCCTCGGCCAGACCGGCAACAGCGCAGGCTCCGGCAACCTGAATGTCACCATCACCGACACCAGCGTGCTGTCGACCAGCGATTACGAAGTCACCTTCACCAGCGACAGCGCCTACACCGTGCGCCGCCTGCCCAATGGCGAAAGCGTGGGCACCGGCAACCTGACCGACAACCCGGCCCCCAGCTTCGAAGGTTTCTCTTTGTCGCGTCTGGGTGGTGCGATGTCGGCCGGCGATACCTTCAAGGTCACGCCGACGCGCAACGGCGCCTCGGGCATCTCGGTGGTCATGACCGACCCGCAAGACATTGCGGCTGCCGCTCCCCTGACCGCCGCGGCCGGTGTCAGTAACAGCGGCACCGGTGGCTTTACCCAGCCGGTGTTGACCACCACGCCTGATATTTATGACGCCACTGCACTGAGCAACCTGCAGAACGGCATCAAGGATGCCACGCCGATGCGCCTGGTCATGGGCACGGTCAGCGGCGGCGTGCAGAGCTACAGACTGGTGAACGCGCAGGGTACAGCGGTCAACGACCCCAACGGCAACGCCATCACCGGCACGGTTGTTCAGGGCCAGACCAACACGCTGAAATTTAACGTGGGCACAGGGTCCAGCTCGTTCCAGTTCGAAATGAGCCTGTCCGGCACCTCGAACGCCAACGACACTTTCAGCATCAGCCTGACCGGCGCCGGGTCTTCGGACAACCGCAACGCGGCTGCCGTGATGGAGCTGCAGACCGAGCGCACCGTGGGTGTCAGCAACGGCAGCGTCGGCGTCAGCATGACCCAGTCCTACGCCAGCATCGTGTCCAGTGTCGGCACCTATGCCAGCCAGGGCAAAAGCGATGTCACCGCCACCGAGGCCGTACTGGCCCAGTCCAAATCGGCACGCGATTCGGTGTCTGGCGTATCGCTCGATGAAGAAGCCGCCAACCTGATCAAGTACCAGCAGTACTACACGGCCTCGTCACAAATCATCAAGGCGGCGCAGACCATGTTCAGCACGCTGATCAACAGTCTTTAAGGAGTCGTAAACCATGCGCATTTCCACCGGCCAGATTTACGAAACCTCAGCAGCCAACTACCAGCGTAACTACGCCAAGTACGTCAAGACCGGCGAAGAGGTCAGCAGCGAAACCAAGCTCAATACCGCGAGTGATGATCCGGTGGGCGCAGCGCGTGTGCTGCAATTGGCCCAGCAGAACGCGATGCTTGAGCAGTACGCGAATAACATCACGATTGTTAATAACAACACCGCCAACACCGAAACGGCGATGGAAAGCATCATTACGGCGCTGACCCGAGCCAATGAGCTGGTGATCAGTTCCGGCAACGGCGGTCAGACCGACTCCGACCGGCTGGCCAACTCTCAGGAACTGAAGCAGCTGCAAAGCCAGATCATGGGCCTGATGAACAGTCAGGACGCCAACGGCCGCTACTTGTTCTCCGGTTCCGACTCGGCGCAGCCGCCGTATATTCGCAACTCCGATGGCACCTACAGCTATCAGGGCGACCAGAACGGTGTGGCACTGGCAGTGGGCGACGGCTTGGTGCTCAACAGTATCACCACCGGTTGGGAAGCCTTTGAGCAAGCAGTCAACACCACGCGTACTTCAGTAACGCAGACCCAGCCGGCTGTGGATGACAACAAGGTCAACCTGTCCAGCGGCAAAGTGTCGTCTACAAGTACCTACAATGCCAGTTACGTTGCCGGCCAGCCGTATACCCTGTCGTTTGTCGACGGCCCGCAGATTCTGATCAGGGATCGCAGCGGTAACGATGTGACGGCCGATGCTTCCACCGCTGGCAAGTTCGATTACGCCAGCTCGGCCAGTCAGACCTTTACCTTTCGCGGTGTGGATCTGACCATGAACGTCAACCTGTCGGCGACCGAGAAAGCCAGCGCCGATGCGGCTGAAACTGCCCTGGCCAATCGTACTTATCAACTGGCGTCCACGCCCAGCAGCATCAGCGCCACCCGCAGTCCTGGCAACACCTCCTCGGCGACTATCACCCAGGCGGCAGTGGGGACTACGGCCGCTGCTCAGACCCTGTACAACAACGCTTTCCCTACGGGGGGGGCGATCCTCAAGTTCACCGATAGCGGTTATGAGTTGTATGCGTCGCCGGTGAGCAATGGCAATCCACCGGTCGCCACCGGCAGTGGTTTTGGCCCGACGATCAGTGCCGCGGGTGCCAACTTCACCATCAGCGGTACGCCGGTGGAGGGTGATCAGTTCATCATCGAGTCCAGCACCCATCAGACCAAGAACATTCTCAATACCCTGACGGACATCATCACGGCACTGGATACCAAGGTCGATGGTGATGCGGTAGGCCTGCAAAAGCTTCAGGCTTCGCTCAATTCGGCACTGGGCAACCTCAACAGCGGCACAGAGCAATTGTCTACTGCCATCTCGGCCGGCGGTGCGCGGCAGAAGGCTGCCATCGAGCAAGGCGTGACCAACGACATGATCAAGGGCAATAACGTCACTGAGTCGGAAACGTTTACCAAGTCCGATGGTGTTGAAGCGGCTACCCGTTTGACCTTGCAACAGAACATGCTGCAAGCTTCTCAGCAGGTGTTTATCCAGGCCTCCAAGCTGAATCTGTTCAGCCAGATTTAACGCCCGATCTTTAGATGTTCCAGCCGTTTTTTGGTAGCAAGGGAGTCGCTTGCTGACTCCCGTAGCCCATGAGTCCGCACTGTGAAATCAGCTCCTCTCGTTAGTCTTGTTATTCCCGCTCTCAATCCCCGGTTCTTTCGGGCCGCCTTGCAAAGTGCTCTTGATCAATCTTATGCGCCGCTGGAAATCATCGTTTGCGACGATTGCCAGACCGGCGAGATCAAGACCATTTTTGACGAGCTTGTCCCGGAGGGCAATGCGCGTGCGCGTTATGTTGCCAACGCCCAGCGCCTGGGGTTTCAGGGCAACGTACTTAAATGTCTTGAAGAGGCGGGCGGGGAATACATCAAGTTTCTCTGCGACGACGATCAGCTCTACCCCTTCTGCGTAGCCCAGCAGGCTCAGGCGCTGCTTGAGAACGCGGATGTCGGGCTGGTCGTGTCGCGTCGTGACTTTGTTGACGCCAATGACTATGTCTTGCCTGGGCGGATGGAGAATGCAGGGCTGGTGCCTTACGACGCACTGTTCAATGGCGTCGATCTGCTGGCTGAGTTCGATAAGCTTTTGTCCAATGACCTGGGCGGGTTCAGTGCAGCCTTGATGCGCAGGGACGATGTTCTGGAATATCTCCCGCAGCTTGTTCAGGACGGCCAAGGGTTTATGGCACTCCTGGATTTTTCCCTGTTCATCTGCTTGCTGAGGCGTACCCACCTTGTTGCGCTGCACTCAATAGCGTTGAGAGAGCGGTTGCACCCGGATCGTTTGAGCCGCAGCGCCAAGGCAACCAATGCCGCTCAGGTTGAAAATGGCTGGCTGCGGCAGATGCTGGAAATGCGCGAGGAAAAAACCGAGTCGTTGCTTGGCTGGACACGGTTTGTACCTTTGCACAGCGCCCATGTTGAACCACGTGAATGGGATGATGTAGGCCTTTATGCGCTGGCGGCCACGCGCCAGGGCATTATGCGTAACAGGGTAGGCGCTTATGCTCAAAGTTATGCCGAACTGTATGCGCAATGGCTGGCTTGCCGAACCTATACGCCCGCTCAGAAAAAACTCTTGCCGCAACGTATTGCTTCGTGGCGCACCCGTCCCAGAATCGTTCCGGTCATCGTGGACTTTGCAGGCGATCCGGGCCTTCTGGACATCACCCTCACCAGTCTCGACAAACAGGACTATGCGCCTGAGTCTATCGTCGTACTGAGCGGTGAGTCTGTTCCGATGCAGGCTCAGGTTCTGCATATTCCCTTGCAGCAAAACCTGGCTCAACAACTCAATGACGTGCTGCTTCTGCTTGAACACGCTGACTGGATCTATCTGCTACGTGCCGGTGACCGGCTGACCGAGCCTGCGCTGTTGATCCTGGCTGAGCGAGTGGCTCAAATGCAGGGACTCAAGTGCGTATACAGTGACGAAGGGGGCTTGCACGAAGACGTCTCTCAAGATCCGGTCTTCAAGCCAGACTTTAACCTGGACCTGATGCGCAGCTACCCTTATGTCGGGCGTGCTCTGGCCTTTGAGCGTCACGGGGTTCTGGAAATCGGTGGTTTCGATCCGGCGTACGGCGAATTGGCACCCCAGGATGTGATCTGGCGGATTGTCGAAAGTGCAGGCCTGCAGGCTGTCGAGCATATTCCCGAAGTTTTGGTCGAATCCAGTCTGGCATTCGCTGACTGGCTGGCATTGCCTGCCGTCACGGATTCAAGCGAGGCCCTGACGACCGGGCATTTACAGCGTATGGGTGTGCGCCACGTCATTCATCATGATGATGGGCGGTTGCTCAACCGGATCGAGTACCAGCACGGCACCCAGCCGCTGGTCACGATTGTGATCATCGTGCGCGATCATCTCGATGCCTTGGAACGCTGCCTCGATAGCCTGCTCAGCACGACGACTTATCCCTATTACGAAGTGTTGATCGTCAACCATGGCAGCCAGGGTCAGCAGACGCTTGCCTGGCTCGCCGCGATGGGCTCGATGAACTCTGACAAGCTGCGGATCGTCAGCACGGTTGATGCAGATAACGAGGCCGGGGCCTGGAATCTGGCCACGCAAGAAGCGCGAGGCGACTACTTGCTGTTTCTGGGCGTGCATACGCGCGTTCGCAACGGCAACTGGATTGAAGGCTTGCTCAATCATGCGCAACGCCCTGAAGTCGGTGTTGTGGGGCCGATGATTCTCGATTCACAAGACAGAATCGAGTATGCCGGCAGGGTATTCGGGATGGAGGGGTTTGCTGGCAGGCCTTCGCTGCATGCTTCACCGTCCTCAAGCGGTTACATGCAGCGTCTCAAGACCGTCCAAAACTGGACGGTTTTAAGCGGTCATTGCCTGATGGTGCGCAAGGACGTGTTGAATGAGCTTGGGCCGCAAGATGAAACGACGTTTGTCCAGGGGCTCAACGATCTTGATGTGTGCTTGCGTGCAGGCCGGCAAGGCTACCTGGTGGTCTGGGATCCGGTCACCCGGATTGTACTGGACGAGGCCAGCCCCGATACGCGATCGCCTGAGCGCCAAAGGCAGTTGCTCAATGCGCAGACGGCTCTGTGCCTGAAGTGGCTACCTGAATTTGCGCGCGATCCGGCTTACAACCAGAACCTTATGCAGACCGAAGCCCAGTCCTGGCAGCTCAAGCCGGGCCTGCGCAGCGGCTGGAATCCTTTTTGTACTCAGCATCTGCCTTCTATCCTGGGCATGGCGGTGAACTCCGGTGCCGTCGGACATTACCGGCTCAGCCAGCCAATGGCTGAGCTTGAGGCGGCCGGGCGCATTGTGGGGAGGGTGAACTATGAAATGCCCTCAATCGCCGAAGTTGAATTGCAGAAACCTGATGTCATTGTGATTCAAGGGCGTTACAGCGAAATCAGGCTGCTTGAGATTGAACAGGTCAAAGTGTGCTCCAATGCCATGCGCATCTTTGAACTGGATGATTACATCGTCAATGTGCCGGAAAAGAACGAGCACCGACGCAGCATGCCGGAAAACATGGAAAGCGTGCTGCGCAGAGGCATTGGCATGTGCGACCGGCTGGTGGTGTCGACCCAGCCCCTGGCCGATGCGTTATCGAGCATGCACCACGATATTCGGGTAGTACCCAATATGCTGGCCCCGCACCTCTGGAATAACCTCAAGAGTGTGCGCCGCTCTTCGACCAAACCAAGAATTGGCTGGGGCGGTGGCACCAGCCATCGCGGTGATCTGGAACTGATTGTCGATGTCGTTCGCGAACTGGCCGATGAGGTCGAGTGGGTATTCTTTGGCATGTGCCCGGAACTGCTGCGACCCTATATTCACGAGTTTCATAAAGCAGTCAGTCTTGATAGCTATCCCGCCAAGCTGGCCAGCTTGAATCTGGATCTGGCGTTGGCACCCCTGGAACTTCACATCTTCAATGATTGTAAAAGCAACCTGCGATTACTGGAGTATGGGGCGTGTGGTTATCCGGTCATCTGTTCCGATACAAAGGCGTATCAGGGGCACCTGCCGGCAACGCGTGTCGTGAGTAACAGCTCACGCGAGTGGCTTGACGCAATCCGCATGCACTTGTCCGATCCTGCAGCCAGTTACCGGATGGGCAATGAATTGCGTGATACCGTGCTACGAGACTTCATGCTGCGCGGCGAAAACTTGCAGTATTGGGCCAGCGGTTGGTTGCCCGATTGAATTAGGCGATAGGAAAATTTATGTTTAGCGATAATGGCAATGCAGTTGCATCTCTGGACCCGCGCCTGACCCTGGTATTGACTACCAAAGAGCAACCGGATTTTCTGCGCCGCGCATTGGCCTGGTATTGCGATCTGGGTGTAGCAATCAAGGTGTGCGATGCCTCGGCGCACGCTGATACTGAAATAGCAGCGCTGGGTAATATCGAGTACCTGCATCACCCGACACTGGGCGAGGCCAGCCTTGCTGCACGTATCGGCGCTGGGGTGCATGCGGTGGTAACGCCTTACGTGGTATGGGTTGATGTAGAAAGTTTGTTGCTGCCTGAAGCACTGAACGAAGCCGTGCAGTTTCTCGACAGCCATCCCGATTACAGTGCTGCCCAGGGTTACAGCCTGACCTATGAAGCCCATCTTGATCGGGTTGAGTATTACCTGCGTGACCGCAAGGTGCTCGACGATCACGACGCCGAAAATCGGGTTGCGCGGGTCGAACGTTTCATGGAGCAAAGCGTACCGTTGCTCAATGCAGTGACCCGTACGCCAGTCCTGCAAAACTGGTTCAATGCCCTACCGGCCGATTGCAGCGATCAGATGCTGGACATCGCCCACATTCTGTATTTGATCAGTGCTGCCCGAGTGCGCGTTCTGGCCGTTCCTTATGCCTTGCACTTGACGCCCCCTGAAGCGCTGGCCCGGGACACAGCAGCTTTGCAGGACGTTTTGCTGCATAACGATCCGGTAGCGCGGGCGAAACGTGATGCCTGGGTCGCCTGCGTGGCGGCAGCGCTGGTCGACAAGGCTGACATTGATGAAGCCTCGCTTCACGAAGGGCTGCGCGTGCTGGCAGAGAGTCTCAGAGCGAGCCCAAGGCAAAGCAGAGAAAAAATCGTCAGTTCAATCTGGAATCTGGCACTGGAACTGGGAGAGCCGAACTTCGAGCCCCGGCAGTTCCTGGAGATGCCATTTTATACGCAGGGTTTCTTTGAGGAGCTGGCGTGTGTCGAGTTTCTGATTCATGCCCTGCCGGCGGGCGATGTGCAAATAAGAGAGCTGGAAGCCGCGCTGCTTCGACAGGTCGAATTGTCAGGCCCGCAGAATAATCCGGATGCCGAGCCTTTGCTGGACAGGCTGTGGCAAGCCTATGCCACCTATCCTTTCAATACGGAGATTGTGGGCACGCTGGTGCAGGAGTTGAATACACAGCCGCGCGACGCATTGACGTCTGAAGAGGACCGTCAGGAGCAGATCGAGCAGCTGTCAGCCTGGAACGAGCGGTTGCAATCGGTCAGTTTCCACGATAATGGTTCCTTGCTCGATAAGTTGCCGTCCGGGCGTGTACTTCAATGGCTGGCTTCACGCACTCCTGAACCGGCCACGCTGCAACAGTTGGTGGCGCGACAGGCCTCTCGACCGGATGGCTCGCAAATCGGTGTTTTGCTGCTGGATCTGGATGGCGATATCTTCAAGCTACAGGCCACCTTCGACAGTCTGATCAATGGGCATTACCGTAATTTCAAGGTGATTGTATTCACCACGGCTGAATTGCCGGCTGCCACGACCTTGCAGCACACCTTGCATTTTGTGAAGGTGACCAGCGGCAACTACATTGATCGTATCAACCAGACAATCAAGCAAGCGACCAGTGACTGGTTGATGCTGGCCATGGCCGGGGAGCAATTCACGGCATCTGGCTTGTTACTGGCTGCTGACGAATTGGCGGGCGCCGATCACTGCCGTGCGGTCGCCGTTGATGCCATTCACCGTCAGGCCGATGGCACACTCAAGCCTGCATTGTTCCCGGACTTCAATCTCGACTTGCTGGTGGGGTTGCCAGGACTTGTTGCGCGCCACTGGTTGGTAAGGCGTACCGCGCTGGTCAAGGCCGGTGGGTATTCACGTGATTACCCGCGAGCACTTGAGTTCGACGTGCTGCTGCGTTTGATCGAGCAGGGCGGTATGGAAGGGCTGGCTCATTTGAGCGAGCCCGTGGTGATTTGTCAGGCGCCAGAGTTGGCCGACAACGATGACGAGCGTCAAACCCTGACCCGTCACCTCAGGGCTCGTGGTTATCAGGCCGAGGTCGAAGCGTTGCAGTCCGGAGGCTGGAAAATTGACTACCGTCATGCCCACCGTCCTGTCGTTTCGATTCTTGTCCATAGCCAGGATAATCTGGCTGACCTGCAGTTCTGCCTTCATAACCTTCTGCAGCGTACTCGATACCCTCGTTATGAGGTGTTGATCGGCGATAACAACAGCAGCTCTGCAGAGCTCCTGGCCTGGCTGGACGAGCAAGAGCAACTCTCCAGCCGGATTCGCGTGTTTCGTGCCGATCAGCGCATGAGCGCTGTGGCCATGTACAACCAGCTCAGCCAGCAAGCACAGGGCGAATACCTGATACTGCTGGATGCTCAAAGCGGGATCGTCAACGTCGGCTGGATCGAGTCCATGCTCAACCAGGCTCAACGCCCTGAAGTCGGGGTAGTGGGCGCCAAGCTGGTGGATCGCGAAGGCAGCGTGACGCAGGCGGGTCTGATTCTTGGTTTCAATGGCAGCATTGGCTCAGCGTTTGTGGGGGAGCCCAAGCAGTCTGAAGGTTATATGCAGCGCCTGACGGTCGAGCAGAATTACTCGGCCGTATCCATGAACTGCTTAATGATCGAAAAAGCGCTGTTCGACGGCTTGGGTGGATTGGATGAGGTCGATTTTGCTGAGGCTTTTGCCGATGTAGACCTGTGTCTGAAGGCAGCTCAAGCGGGCTACCTGACTGTGTGGACGCCTCAGGTTCAGGTGGTGCATCCGGGAACGGTGGTGCAGTCGCCGGGTGCGTTTGAGGCGCTGCGCGGCAAGTGGCCGGCGGCTTTTGAGCATGACACGGCTTATAACCGCCATCTGTCCCTGGAAGGGGCGGGTTTCACGCTCCGTGATATTTCGTAAAGCTATTGCTGGCTGAAGCCAATGGCTACAAAAAGGGGATGTGTCCGTTAACGGGCACATCCCCTTGTCTTGCGTACTCAACGGTCTAAAACAGTCAATCAACCGAACATCAAAGACGCTTCACTGTTAGTGCCCGTCAATGTGATGAGCAGTGCATCCGCTGTCTGAATCTGTTCGATGGTGTTGTAACCGGCATACCAATCCTTCAGACGCACACCTTCTTGCGGCGTTTCTCCCGCCGCGAAGTCTGAGCGATGCAGATAGAGGTCATCACCCGCTTGGGTGAATCGCAGCTCACTGCCGCTGATGTACGACAGAATCAGCTTGTCACCATTACTGGTGCCGTCATCCTGAATAGTCACCAGCTTCGCAGTATCCACGGTGTAGGTATCATCGCCTTGACCGCCATAGGCTGAGCCGCTGGACTTCAATACCAGCCTGTCATCCCCCACACCGCCAAACAGTGAAAAGTTCAGGCCCGTACCGGTCAGCAGATCATTGCCTTCGCCGCCATCGGCCATGCCGTTCGCCACGGTGATGACGTCACCACCGGCTTCACCGTACGCCCGGCTTCCCTGGTCGCTGGCAGCGGTGACGATGGTGTCGTTGCCGTTGCCACCGTACAACGCATCTGCCTGCGGTCCATTGGTCTGGCCCGCCAGCGTGAAGGGACCAATCTGCGAAGTCAGCCCGCCATAAAGATAGTCATTGCCGTCGCCCCCACTGATAACGTCGTTGCCCAGCCCGCCTTCGAGATAGTTGGTACCAGCGTCTCCAGTCAATGTGTCGTTGAAGTGACTGCCGACCACGCGCTCAATGTTGGTCAGGACATCGCCTTCGGCATCGCCCCCTTTATTGACTTGGGTCTGCAAGTTGATGGTGACTCCGGCAGCACTGGTGATGTACCAGGCGCTGTCCTGACCTTCGCGGCCATCGATGACATCTGCACCAGTACCACCGATGAAGATGTCGACCAGGCGCGAACCCGACAGCGTGTCGTTGAAGTTGCTGCCCTGGAAGATTTCGATGGCGGTATATGTGTCGCCCGCTGCATCACCCGCGTTAACGCCTGTGGTCAGGTCGATGGTCACAGCGCTGGTTGATTGCTTGTAAGTGACCAGGTCCTGGCCGTTCAAGCCATTCAGGCCCATGGGCGAGCTACCGGCATGGAAAGTATCGTTGAAATTCGATCCGCTGACCGCTTCGATACTTGTATAGGTGTCACCGGCTGCAATACCGGAATGTACGCCGGTCTTGAGGTTGATGGTCATGGCCACTGCGCTGTCGAGATAGCCGACAGTATCGTAGCCGTCCCCGCCGATGAACTGATCGGCACCCGCACCACCGTACAGGGTGTCATTGCCTGAGCCGCCGGTGATGATGTTGTCGCTGTCGTTGCCATAGCCCCTGAAGGCTTTATCGCCGATGTAAGTCAGGCGCTCGACGTTTGCCGCCAGGATGGTGCCGCTGGGGTTGATCACCGAGACACGGACTTCATCGTTGCCGCCATTGGCCTGCTCGATGATGGTCGGTGTGGCACCATTGTTGATGTAATAAATATCGTTACCAGCGCCACCTTCAAAGCGGATCGGCGTTGCTCGGGAATCCGGGCCAGAAGTGAAAGTGTCATTGAACGCCGAGCCGATGACGCTCTCGATATTGGTCAATGTGGTGCCTTCGGCATCCCCGCCCGTACCCACGGCGCCAGTCCCGAGGCGGACTTCAACGTTGACTCCGGCCTTTGAGGCTGAGTAGTCGACCGTATCCACGCCGACGCCGCCATCGAAATCAATGCCGCTGCCATTGCCGATGAAGGTGTCGGCAAAGTTCGATCCACTGATCGCTTCAA
>NZ_BAAILM010000088.1:95826-102227 GCF_054589175.1 Pseudomonas sp. 3A(2025)
CCGTGATGCCGACCGTGCTGTCGACATAGCCTGCCGTATCAATGCCGGCACCGCCGACGAACTGATCGGCGCCGGCCCCGCCGTACAGGGTGTCGTTGCCCGAACCGCCGGTGATGATGTTGTCGCTGTCGTTGCCATAGCCCCTGAAGGCTTTATCGCCGATGTAGGTCAGGCGTTCGACGTTTGCCGCCAGGATGGTGCCGCTGGGATTGATTACCGAGACGCGCACTTCATCGTTGCCGCCATTGGCCTGTTCGATGATGGTCGGTGTGGCGCCATTGTTGATGTAATAAATATCGTTGCCGGCTCCGCCTTCAAAGCGGATCGGTGTGGCGCGTGCATCGAGGCCAGAGGTGAAGGTGTCATTGAACGCTGAGCCGATGACGCTCTCGATATTCGTTAATGTGGTCCCTTCGGCATCTCCGCCAGTGCCTACAATGCCTGCTCCGTTGCGAACGTCAACGTTCACCCCGGAAGCCGATTTGGAGTAATCGACCGTATCGACACCGATACCCCCATCGAAGTCGATACCATTGCCGTTACCGACGAACGTGTCGGCGAAGTTTGACCCACTGATGACTTCGATGCCGTTGTAAGTGTCGCCTGTGGCAATGCCGGTATGGATACCGGTCTTGAGGTTGACCGTGACGCCGACCTTGCTGTCGACATAGCCTGCCGTATCAATGCCGGCACCGCCGATGAACTGGTCAGCGCCGCCGCCGCCGTACAGGGTGTCGTTGCCCGAGCCGCCGGTGATGGTGTTGTCGCTGTCGTTGCCATAGCCCCTGAAGGCTTTATCGCCGATGTAGGTCAGGCGTTCGACGTTTGCCGCCAGGATGGTGCCGCTGGGGTTGATCACCGAGACACGGACTTCATCGTTGCCGCCATTGGCCTGCTCGATGATGGTCGGTGTGGCACCATTGTTGATGTAATAAATATCGTTACCAGCGCCACCTTCAAAGCGGATTGGCGTTGCTCGGGAGTCCGGGCCAGAGGTGAATGTGTCATTGAACGCTGAGCCGATGACGCTCTCGATATTGGTCAATGTGGTGCCTTCGGCATCCCCGCCCGTGCCCACGGCGCCAGTCCCGAGGCGGACCTCGACGTTGACTCCGGCCTTTGAGGCTGAGTAGTCGACCGTATCCACGCCGACGCCGCCATCGAAATCAATGCCGCTGCCATTGCCGATGAAGGTGTCGGCAAAGTTCGATCCACTGATCGCTTCAATACTGTTATAGGTGTCGCCTGCGGCAATGCCGGTGTGCACGCCGGTTTTCAGGTTGATCGTCACGCCGACCTTGCTGTCGATATAACCTGCTGTGTCATTGCCTGCGCCGCCGATGAACTGGTCAGCGCCGCCGCCGCCGAACAAAGTGTCGTTGCCCGAGCCACCGGTGATGATGTTGTCGCTGTCGTTGCCATAGCCCCTGAAGGCTTTATCGCCGATGTAGGTCAGGCGCTCGACGTTTGCCGCCAGGATGGTGCCGCTGGGATTGATTACCGAGACGCGCACTTCATCGTCGCCGCCGTTGGCCAGTTCGATGATGGTCGGTGTGGCACCGTTATTAATGTAGTAAATGTCGTTGCCGGCGCCACCTTCAAAGCGGATTGGCGTTGCTCGGGAATCCGGGCCAGAGGTGAAGGTGTCATTGAATGCCGTACCGATCACGCTCTCGATGCCGGTCAGAATATCCCCCTCTGAATCGCCACCTCGTCCTGCCAGCCCGGCCCCCGCGCGTACATCCACATTGATACCTGCGGCAGACGCCGAGTAGTCGACCGTGTCCACACCAGCGCCACCATCAATCTTGTCTGCTCCTGCACTGCCTGTAATCACATCATTGCCGGCCAGGGCTTTGATTTCATCATCCTCGTTGGTGCCCGTCAGCTTGTCTGCGCCGGCTGTTCCGTTGATAACTGCCATCTGCTACTTCCTTCCATTGATATCGAACGAAAACTCATAAAGCTCATAGAAGCGCTGTTCACTTCGAAGATCGAAATAATCTGCGTTCTCATCGTTTTCGGCGGATTCGAGCCAAACGTGAACAGAAGGTTGAGTTGAGCAGCGGGGATGTGACGCAGGTTGGCAGGGCTTAAAGCCGAGGGCCATGCTCTACCGAAAAAGCGCTGAGATGTGCTTGGACTGGTCTCTATAGTGGATACAATCAACAGCTTGATCGTGTGAGCCGAATCACTGAATACGAGCTCGCACCTGCATCAGGGTGGCAGGACGAGGAGGTGTGGGGCGGTGCGATATGAAATTAAGCGTGACCTTCAGCTCGCAGCAAGCATCTTCACTGTATCGTATGAGGCCGGCCAGGCTCGATGCTGGGGCATAATCGGGCCGTCGCAAGCCATCTTTTGAGTCACGTCTTTCGCGTATTGAAGGGCGTCGTTAACCGTTTACTACTGGGAAGCCACGATGATTGGCATAAAAAGCATAGCGAGTTACGTGCCCACCGAAGGCCTGGATAACTACGCTCAAGGTGCCAGGTTCGACAAGGATGAAGAGTTCATCCTGGGCAAGATCGGCTCGACCTTTCTGCCTCGCAAGGCTGATACGCAGGAAACCTCCGACCTGTGTGTGGAAGCCGTCAACAAACTACTGGCCAGCAATCCTCAGTTATCGCGTGAAAGCATCGATGTGCTGATCGTCGTCACTCAGAATGGCGATGAAGAAGGGCTGCCGCATACGGCCGCCATCGTTCAGGACAAGCTGGGCCTTACCACCGCCGTGGCCGCGTTCGACATCTCGCTGGGTTGTTCGGGCTATGTGTATGGCCTGTATGCAATCAAGGGCTTCATGGAGGCCACGGGGCTGAAGAATGGCATTCTGGTCACCGCCGACCCGTATTCCAAGATTGTCGACCCGGACGACCGCAACACCACCATGCTGTTTGGCGATGCCGCCACCGCGACCTGGATGGGCGAAGACGCCGCCTGGCTGCTGGGCAAGGCCAAATTCGGCACTGATGGCTCCGGTGCGCCGCACCTGAAAGTCAGCAATGGCGTGTTCTATATGAACGGCCGCCAGGTCTTCAACTTTGCCCTGCTCAAGGTGCCAGCGCATTTGCACGAGTTGCTCGACGAGTCGGGCCTGACGGCTGACGACATCGATGCCTTTTGCATTCACCAGGGCAGTGCAGCCATCGTCGATGCGGTGGCGCGGCGTTTTGAAGAGCAGCCTGAAAAGTTCGTCAAGGACATGGTCGAGACCGGTAATACCGTGTCGTCGAGCATTGCGTTGTTGGTCGAGAAGCACGTGCTTGGCTCATCGTGGCAGCGTGTAGCGCTCAGTGGTTTTGGCGTTGGCTTGTCGTGGGGTTCGGCGATCATCTATCGCGCTTGACCCGTATAAAATAAACCAGCCTGTTTAGTTACTGGCCGTCCAGTTAAACAGGCTTGGATCCGTTGCCCAAAAGTGCCCGACGCCTATTCTGGCTGGCATGGCTCCGTCTGCTGTAACTCCCGTTTTCATGCATGCCAACCTGCTGAGCCTGTGCTCAATTTGTTGGCATGCTTCATGAATACAGGCTCGGAGTGTCAAAAATACTTTGTTTCCTACCATGCTGATGACTTGCCTACAGGGATAGCCATGTACGCCCAACCGCTAGTGGATGAACTTACCGCGCACTGCATGCAGGCGATTCCAGGCGGTATTACCTCGATTATCGAAGTTGCCAGTCACAGTACCTTGCTGGCCAGTAAGGTCAAAAATGCGATGCCGCAGGTTAGGTACACCTGTGTGACGGCTGCCAGGTCCGTGCATGACCAGGCTAAAGGCCTTTGCGACCGTGTCGAGCTGTTGCAGGTTAACGATCTTGATCGCGCATTTTTCGCCGGGCATCGTGACCAGCAGTGTTGGGTGCTGGGCGAAGCCTTGAGTCAAGTGGCCGATCCCTGGGCATTTTTACGCAACGTCAAGGAAAACCTGCCCCGTGGTGGTTGCGTGGTTTTGTGCATGCCCAATGCACAGCATTGGTCGTTGCAGGTGAAACTGGCCGCTGGTGCTTTTGGCTATCAGGATGAGGGGCTGCTGCATAAATCCCACCTGCGCTGGTTTACCCGTGAAACATTGCTTCAGTTATTGGGGGAAGCAGGGTTTGAAATAGTGCAAGGGCAGCCGCACAGTTCTGCCAATCCTTTAAGTGAAATTTTCCTACCCCTGATCGGGCAGATTGCCAAGGCCGCCGAGCTCGACGTCGAAATGGCCATGGCGGATGCCACGCCAACCCATTACATCATTCGAATGGTGCCTAAGGATGAAAGCGGTGTTGCCAACGTGCCACGCCCCGTGCTCACTACCGAGCAGTTCATCATTGAAGACCGCGCTGTACCCAAGGACGATAAAACCTGGGCATTCCCGGTGTGCGCGTTCGATCAGTTGCTGACCGGAAACGACCGTGCCGTATTTGAGGCGGTTCGGTATCGCGGTGATATCCGCAAAGTCGTGCTGACTCGAAACAAGGCATTCGATTTAGAGGGTGAAAATGTTCTGGTCGTGCCTTTGGCCAGTCGTGAAGGGCAGGAGGCATTGATCGAGGCAGGCTATATCTTTGCCAAGCACTCTGCGGCTGTGAACGCGCCTTACCCTCTGGATGCGAATCTGCACCGGTTCATTAACCTCTGGCATGGCATTCCGCTCAAGTGCATTGGCATTGCCTCACTGGACAATGCCCCCAGAAGGGAAGGCTTGACGCGTGAGCATGCCAGGCATCACGCCGTCATTGCGTCATCGAAGATGGATCAGCTGGCAATGACCGTCGCTTTTCATCCGCTGCCCATGGACAAGATCTGGATCACCGGGCTGCCGCGCAACGATGTGGTGCTGTGTGAGGAGTCGTCGCTTCCCGAGGATTTTGCCGATCAGTTGCTGCGGTTGCGCGACGAGTTAGGCGGTCGTCGACTGGTGCTGTTTGCCCCTACATTTCGTAATGGCCAGGGCGCTGCCTATTACCGCTTCAATGAACAGCAACGCGACGCCATAGCCGCTTGTCTGGATCGGCATAACGCCGTGCTGGGTATTCGTGAGCATATGGCAGACAGTGCACAGAGTTACACAGCAGCGCTAATGGCCGGGCAGGGTCCTTTCATCAGCCTGGACCGACAAGCGTTCGCCGAAATCGAAGTCATTTATCGAGAGGCGCACGCACTGATTACCGATTACTCCAGCTGCTTCATCGATTTCATGCTGACGGGGCGGCCTCAAATCAGTTTCGCATACGACAAGGATCGATACGCCGGGCAAGAGCGGGGCATGTTCTACAATCTCGAAGATGTTTTTCCGGGTGTGGTGTGCCAGGAGTTCTCGGCCCTGCTTGAGACGCTGGACCGCGTGCTGGCTGGCGAAGTCACTGAGCACCCCCTTGTGTATGCGCACAAGCGGCGAATGTTCTTTGAATATCAGGATGACCAGAACACCCATCGCCTGGTGGAGCGTCTGTTGCTGGAGGCGCGCTCATGAAGACGGTGCTCACTTATGGCACCTTCGATGTCCTGCATGCCGGGCATGTGCGTTTGCTTGCACGAGCCAGGGCATTGGGGGATCGCTTGATCGTGGGCTTGTCCACCGATGACTTCAATGCGCTGAAGCACAAGAGTTCACTGCTGGATTTCAACAATCGGCGGGTGGTGCTTGAGGCGATGCGTTATGTGGACCTGGTCTTCCCGGAGGGAAGCTGGGATCAGAAGCTTGCCGATGTCCGTCATTACGGTGTGGATGTCTTTGTGATGGGTGACGACTGGCAGGGGAAGTTTGATTTCCTGAAATCGGAATGCGAGGTGGTTTATCTGCCTCGCACCGAAAACATCTCGTCGACGTTGATACGCGAAGAGCTTCAGGGCAGCAGCGTGCAAGGCCTGTAGGAGATCACCCGACGCCACGGCGCCGCGCTGTCGCGCAGCAAACATGGGATCGTAGGAGGGGCCGGTCGGCGTCCCGATCTGCCGGAATGCCGGACCATCGCGATCGGCTGCGTTAGCAGTCGTAAATGTTCAGCGTTTCGCAGATTCCTGTGAGCGCTTTGCGCTCAATCGCCAGCAGAGCTGCCTCCTACAAGTGGTGTTTTTAATTCAATAAAATCAATAACTTATTTTATGTTTGATGAGAGATCGCCCGTCGCCATGGCGCCGCGCTGTCGCGCAGCAAACATGGGGAGGTACGGTCAAGTCTGCTGTGAGTCCCGAATTGAAAAAGCCCCTGGCGGCTGACCCGAAGGGGCTGCCGCCAGGGGCTTTTTGATAGGATCTGTGCGCGCGGGACAGAGGCCGTAGTTCACACTGGTGTTACAGCACCCGCATGAGAGAGTGGCCCGCACGGTATCGGCGTAGAGTCCCTGTCGGCACGGCTAGCCGTGACCACGTATGAGAGAGTGAACCCTTTCGCCACCGTGTGCCCCGCG
>NZ_BAAILM010000089.1:0-269 GCF_054589175.1 Pseudomonas sp. 3A(2025)
TCGAGGTTGCCCAGGCCGGCGGTGCCGCAGGCGATTTCGTCGATGCGGGCGTTGTAGATGCCGGCGTCGTCGACGGTCATTACGTCACGAATGTTGTCGATGCGCCGGGCGGCCAGCAGCATGCCGGCGTCGCTGGTGAGGGTCGCGGAGCGGTTGACGATGCTGTTGGCAAGAGCGCCGCTGGCATCGCGGCTGATTTGCAGGTTGCCGAGGCTGTAGACGTCGCCGTACTGGTTGGTGAAGTCATTGACGAACAGGCCCATGTCGGC
>NZ_BAAILM010000090.1:0-280 GCF_054589175.1 Pseudomonas sp. 3A(2025)
CCGCAAGCACCCACACGAATTGCTTGATTCAATTGTTAAAGAGCGGTTGGTTGAGCCTTTCGTCTCAACCGAGGCGCGCATTCTACAGCGCCTCAGTAACTTGTCAAGTGATTATTTTCAGAAGCTTTCAACACATCCAAACTTCGATCACTTGCGTGCCGAGCGATCTTTCGATCAACTCGTCAGCGGGAGGCGAATAATACAGCAACCGAAGTGACTGTCAACTGCCTTTTTTCACCGCCGGGCCCGGAGGCCTGCACTATTCCCTCGCCGTTTTCGC
>NZ_BAAILM010000091.1:0-1720 GCF_054589175.1 Pseudomonas sp. 3A(2025)
CTGGCTAAAGGAGAACCGCAGAATAGGCACTCGCTACGACAAGCTGGCCAGGAGCTTTGCAGCCATGGTCACGCTGGCCTGCAGTCTGCGTTGTATGCGGCAATACTTTTCGTACAAAACCTAGTTCCTGCGGGGCCTCCGTTACCAGCGCCCCAAGCTGATCTCGCACGGCCTGCACGCTAGACCGGCGCTCGGCACGCCTACGTGCTGCAGCTTGGTTCACACCTTCGCGTCGAACCGCAACCAAGGCTTGGTTCTCATGTACAACTCGCTGGAATCGCTCTGGATCAAGCCTTGTTAGTAGTTCGTCGTGCACGATACCTTGCTTTGTTTGGCGAATCAGCTTCCGGCCATTCGTTGTTACTCGCATGAAGGCACGGCGCAGTTTATCTATCTCTTTGATACTAATCGAAACCACGCCGTCTTTAGCGTGTATTTCAGGATACTGGCTGATCACGAGTACTTTCGCATGCTGAATCCGCGATGCGATTTTCCACACTGGCGCAAGATCTTTGGTCAGACCCAGGCCGTTGCTTGGAGGATCAAATAGGCCCCAAGCTAAGCGTGAGTCAATGCTCAACGCAGCTGCTTCGGCGTCATCCGGCAACTCGGCACCACAGCCATCGACGTAGATGACTGTGGTGAAAAGTCCGTTCTTGGGTTCTAGATAACGCTGTGCATACGGATTAATATGGATCGGCCGCATGATGATTCTGTTTGGAAGAATGGTCGCGAGTAGCGGCCAGTCCTCCTCAGGCAGTGCATGCCAAGTTCGAGCCTGAGCGTCGGCAAACCTGTAAGTTCGGAGGAATAGTTTTCGTGCCGGCTCTGTTCCCTCGATTGCTGATTCTAATCGGAAGCTCGCTTCTAGTGTAGTGCCTCAGAAATAACATTCTCTCTTCGTCGTCTATGCTTACCCTGTCTGCATAGCGTTGGAGGCCAGTGCCGTGAACTGTCTGACTATTGAACTCACCGCCGAAGAACACACCGAGCTCACTCGCCGCATCAGATCCGCCACCATCAGCCAACGAGACGGACGTCGGGCAAGGGTCATTCTGTTGGCCAGCCAAGGCTGCTCACGAATCGAGATTGCTCGACTGACCGGCCTTTCACTTCCCTCAGTCACTCGCTGGTGCCAGCGTTTCCAGACGCTGCGATTAGACGGTTTGATCGACAAGCCTGGCCGTGGACGGCCTCCGTCGTTACCGCCTGAAGCGCTGAAGCGTGTGATTGAAAAAGGTGTTCAACCACGAATTGCACAAACCCGATGGAGCTGCCGCACCATGGCGAGTGCTGCTGGAATATCTCCAGCCAGTGTTCAGCGGATATGGGCTGCCAATGGCATCAAGCCCCACCTGACTCGCACGTTCAAACTGTCCAAAGATCCGCATTTCGAAGAAAAATTCTGGGATGTCATCGGCCTCTACATGAACCCTCCAGACAAGGCGCTGGTGCTCTGCTGCGACGAAAAAAGCCAGGTTCAGGCGCTTGAAAGAACGCAGCCAGGGCTTCCTTTGGGCATCGGCCATATCCGTACGCACACCCATGACTATATTCGTCACGGCACTGTCACCTTGTTTACTGCCCTGAATTATCTGTAAGCGCGCCATAAACCCCACTCTTAACAAGATGGGGTTTTTCGTCATCGCGGGATCTGCGGCGAGCAGTTCCACGGCAGCAAGGCTTCGAAGTCTTCCACCGACACCGCCTGGGGCAGACG
>NZ_BAAILM010000092.1:0-253 GCF_054589175.1 Pseudomonas sp. 3A(2025)
GGCTCCCACTGCTTGTACGCATACGGTTTCAGGATCTATTTCACTCCCCTCTCCGGGGTTCTTTTCGCCTTTCCCTCACGGTACTGGTTCACTATCGGTCAGTCAGTAGTATTTAGCCTTGGAGGATGGTCCCCCCATGTTCAGACAAGGTTTCTCGTGCCCCGTCCTACTCGATTTCATGACAAGGAGATTTTCGCGTACGGGGCTATCACCCACTATGGCCGCACTTTCCAGAGCGTTCCGCTAATCTCCA
>NZ_BAAILM010000093.1:0-249 GCF_054589175.1 Pseudomonas sp. 3A(2025)
TTCACCCTAACTGTGCCGGGATTGATATCGGCAGCCGTGAGCATTGGGTGGCTGTAGGCTCTTCTCAGGACGGCAACGTCCGTAGCTTTTCCACCTTCACCGACGACCTGATCAAGCTGGCCGAGTGGCTCGCCGGGCTCAAGATCAACGTGGTCGCGATGGAGGCCACCGGCGTTTACTGGATTCCATTGTTTGAGCTGCTTGATGCCCGTGGTTTCACGGTCTACCTGGTCAACTCGCGTTCGACTC
>NZ_BAAILM010000094.1:0-17789 GCF_054589175.1 Pseudomonas sp. 3A(2025)
CGCCGGCGCGGCCCGGGCCGCCGTGTTTGAGTTGCGGCAGCGGCGAGCCGTGGCCGGTGGATTCGGCCGCCGACTCGCGGTCCAGAATGTGCAGCCGGCCGTGCAGCGCAGCGGTGGCCGGCACGACTTTGGCGGCGACTTTCGGGTCCTTGGTGATCAGGCTGGCAACCAGGCTGCCTTTGCCGCGTGCGGCCAGGGCGATGGCTTCGTCGAGGTCGTCATAGGCCATCAGCGTGCTCACCGGGCCGAACGCCTCGATATCGTGGGCGCCGCCTTCGGCATGCGGGTTGCGGCTGCGCAGCAGGGTCGGGGCGAAGAACGCACCTTCGGCCACGCCGTCACCGCGTGGGGCAAAGCCGTCGCGGGCACCGAGCAGCAGGTCGCTGCTGGCCAGCAAGGCTTCGACCCGTTCGGCCACATCGGCCTGTTGGGCGTGAGAGGCCAGCGGGCCCATGCGCACGCCTTCCACCGACGGGTCGCCGGTGATCACCTTGGCCAGCCGCTCGCGCAGTTTTTCAGCCACGGCATCGATGTGTCTGGCCGGGACGATGGCGCGGCGGATGGCCGTGCATTTCTGGCCGGCCTTGACTGTCATTTCACGCGCGACTTCCTTGATGAACAGCTCGAACTCCGGGTCGTCCGGGGTGACTTCCGGGGCCAGGATGGCGCAGTTCAGCGAGTCGGCCTCGGCATTGAACGGCACCGACTGGCGAATCAGGTTGGCATTGACCCGCAGCTTGGCCGCAGTGTCGGCAGAGCCGGTAAAGGTCACCACGTCCTGGCCATTCAGGCGGTCGAGCAAATCGCCGGTACCACCAACGATCAGTTGCAGGCTGCCGGCCGGCAACAGGCCGGAGGCGTGCATCAGGCGCACGGTCGCTTCGGTCAGGTAACTGGTGGCGGTGGCCGGTTTGACGATGCACGGCATGCCGGCCAGAAAGCTTGGGGCGAACTTTTCGAGCATGCCCCAGATCGGGAAGTTGAAGGCATTGATGTGCACGGCGACGCCGCCGCGCGGCACCAGAATATGGCTGCCGACAAAACTGCCGAGCTTGCCCAGCGGCATGGCCGGGCCTTCATGCACCAGATTGCCCGACGGCAACTCGCGCCGGCCCAGGCTGGCGTAGGCGAACAGCGTACCGGCGCCACCTTCGATGTCGACCCAGCTGTCGCCGCGTGTGGCACCGCTGTGCAGCGACAGCGCGTACAGCTGCTCTTTGTGTTCAAGCAGGTATTTGCCCAGGTCGCGCAGGCGCGCAGCACGTTGCTGGAAGTCCAGCGCCAGCAACTGGCTCAGGCCTTGGCCGCGAGCATGATCCAGCGCTTCGCCGAAATCCAGCGCCTCTTCATGGGTGCGGGCGATGCCCTGGCCATTGATGGCGCTGCGCAGGATCAAAGCGCCGTGCTGGCCGATCCAGCGGCCGCCGATGAAGCTTTGCAGGGTAGGGGCGTTGCTCATCAGGATGTCTCCGTATCAGGGTTTACCAAAGCGCCAGGGTGTAGCCGACGATCAGGCGGTTTTCGTCAAGGTCGGTGCTCAGGCCGTTGCCCGAGCGGAACGTCAGGTTGCGCCAGCGCAGGCTCAGGCCTTTGAGCGGGCCGCTTTGCAGGACATAGGCAAGGTCGGTGTCGCGTTCCCATTCCTGGCCATGATCGCCGCTGGCGGTGCGCGCATTGCGGCCGTCGACATAGCGGGTCATGAAGGTCAGGCCCGGCACGCCGAGGCTGGCAAAGTCGAAGTCGTAACGCAGTTGCCAGGCGTCTTCTTCGGCGCGGGTGAAGGTGTTGAAGGTCACCAGGTTCACCGAGTACGGGTCGCCGCCATTGAGAAACGGAAAGGCGCTGTCGCCGGACATTTGCTGAAAGCCCAGGCCGACTTTGTGTGCGCCGTGGCTGAGGGTGAACATGCCGTTGACGTTACGGTTGTCGATCTTGCCGGCGCGCTGCTGGCCATCGTTGCCGCTGTCGAAGTAACGCAGGTCGCTGCGTAGGCTGAATCTGTCGCCCAGTGGCTGGGTGTGCACCAGGCCAAAGAAGTGCTGACGGTAAATGTTGTCCAGCTTGCCGTAGTAGTAACTGGCGCTCAGCGTCGGGTTGATCGCGTAGCTGAGGCCTGCAAAGTCGAAGGCATCGCTGGTGGCCGCGCCATAGCCGATGTCGTCGCGGCTCGACGAGTCGCGCAGGTTGGCGCGGGTCAGGCGTCCGGCATTGACGGTCAGGCCGTCGATTTCTTTCGAGGTCAGCAGGCCGCCTTGAAAGGTCGACGACAATAGCCGCGTGTCGTTGTAAGTCACCACCGGCAGCATCGGTTGCAGGGTGCCGACTTTCAGTACGGTCTTCGACACCCGCAGCTTGGCGGCCACGCCCAGCTCGCTGTACTCGTCGACCGGCTCGCCGGTGGCCGGGTCGAACGCCAGCAGGCCGGTGTTGCGCCGAGCGGCACTGGAGTCGAGCTTGATCCCCAGCTCGCCGATCGCGTCGACACCCAGACCGACCGGGCCTTCGGTAAAGCCCGACTCGAAGCGGGCGGTAAAGCCCTGCGCCCATTCCTCGGCCTTGGCCTGCGGCGCATTGCTCTGGCGGAAATCGCGGTTCAGATAAAAGTTGCGCATTTCCAGGGTCGCCTTGCTGTCCTCGATAAAGGCTGCCGAGGCGCTGCCGGCCATGCTGGCGCTGACAGCGGCGAGGAGTGAAGCAGTGATACGGATCGTGTGCATTATTGTTATTCCGTCTGAATACGTGCAGATCAATGCTGGCTGGCGCCTGCTGCGCCAAAGCCGGTCATCGAACGAATGAACTGCGCCATGTAGCGGCCGCGTTCGGCCTGGGCACGGGCCGACTGGTCAGTGACCGAGAACAGCCAGGCGCCGACAAAGGCGAAGGTCATCGAGAACAGCGCAGGGTTCGAGTACGGGAACAGTGCCGTTTCATTGCCCATGACCTTGACCCACACCACAGGGCTGAGCACCAGCAGCACCACCGCCGAAATCAAGCCAGCCAGGCTGCCGGCCACCGCGCCACGAGTGGTCAGGCCTTTCCAGAACATCGAGAGGAACAGCACCGGGAAATTCACCGAGGCGGCAATTGCCAGCACCAGCCCGGACAGGAAGGCGATGTTCTGCGACTCAAACAACACGCCGAGAATCACCGCCAGCACGCCGATGACCAGGGTGGCCAGGCGTGACATGCGCATCTCTTCGCGCTCGGTGGCCTTGCCCTTGCGGATCACGCAGGCATACAGGTCGTGAGCCACCGCCGAGGCGCCAGACAAGGCGAGGCCGGCGACCACCGCCAGAATGGTGGCGAATGCCACGGCCGAGATGAAGCCCAGGAACAGGCTGCCGCCCACCGCTTGCGCCAGGTGCACCGCGACCATGTTGCCGCCGCCAATGATCGCGCCGGCGCTGTTACGGAACGCCGGATCCGTGCCGACCATGACGATGGCGCCAAAGCCGACGACAATCAGCAGCATGAAGAAATAGCCGATGAAGCCGGTGGCGTAGAGCACGCTCTTGCGCGCTTCGCTGGCGTCCTTGACGGTGAAGAAGCGCATGAGGATATGCGGCAGGCCGGCGGTGCCGAACATCATGCCGACGGCCAGCGACAGGGTGTCGATCGGGTTGCTGAGCATACCGCCCGGCGCCATGATCGCTGCGCCCTTGGCGTGTACCGCAGCGGCACCGGCGAACATCGCCTCGGTGCTGAAGTTGAAGTGGCGCAGGACCATGAACGCCATGAAGGTGGTGCCGGACAGCAGCATCACGGCCTTGATGATCTGCACCCAGGTGGTGGCGAGCATGCCGCCGAAGGTCACGTAGAACACCATCAGCACACCGACTAGCAGCACCGCTTGCAGGTACGAGATACCGAACAGCAGCTCGATCAGCTTGCCGGCGCCGACCATCTGCGCCATCAGGTACATCAAGGCCACGATCAGCGTGCCGAGGGCGGCAGTGATGCGGATCGGGGTTTGCTCCAGACGGTAAGAAACCACATCGGCAAAGGTGTATTTGCCCAGGTTGCGCAGCCGTTCGGCGATCAGAAACAGAATGATCGGCCAGGCGGCGACCACGCCCAGCGAGTACAGCAGGCCGTCATAACCGCCCATGAATATCATCGCGGAAATACCCAGAAAGGACGCCGCGCTGATCATGTCGCCGGCAATCGCCAGGCCGTTCTGAAACCCGGTGATACCGCCCCCCGCGGTATAGAAATCGCTGGCCGAACGGGTACGCAACGCCGCCCAGCGGGTCACGCCCAGGGTGAAGACCACAAAAACGAAGAACATGCCGATGGCCTGCCAGTTCATGGGCGGGTCTCCTGCAGCAGCTTCTGGGTCAGTGGGTCGATCACGGTGTTGCTCTGGCGCACGTAAAAGGCGGTGAGCACGAATGACATCACGATGACGCTGATCGCCAGCGGAATGCCCCAGGTGGTGACGCCGCCACTCAGCGACCGGCCCAGCACCTGCGGGGCAAAGGCCATGACCAGCACGAAGCCGTAGTAGATGCTCAGCATGATCAGGGTCAACGACCAGGTCAGGCGCTGCTTGCGCCGCACCAACTGGATGAAATCGGGATGCTGCTGTAAATGCTCAAGGTCTTGCGGTGTCATGGCGGCTCTCTCTTGTTTTGATTGTTGAGATGGGCGGTTGGCTTTACATCCGAAACACGAACCCTTGCAGGAGGCAGCTCTGCTGGCGATTGCTATGGGCCAGGCACTGCAAATGTGTTGGTTTTACTGGCCCTTTCGCCAGCAGAGCTGCCTCCTACGGGTGGGTGTTGCTGCTTAGAGCTGATCGAAATCCAGCACTACCTTGTCGCTCAGCGGGAAGGCCTGGCACGACAGCACGTAGCCGGCCGCCACTTCGTAGTCTTCCAGGGCAAAGTTGCTGTCCATTTCCACCTCGCCCGACACCACCTTGCACTTGCAGGTCGAGCACACGCCGGCCTTGCACGAGTAGGGCAGTTCCGCGCCCTGGGCGTTGCCGGCGTCGAGGACGCTGACGCTGTTGCGCGCCAGCGCGAAGGACAGCTCGCGACCGTCGCTGATCACGGTGATCTGGCTCATCTCGGCATCCAGCTGCGCGGCGGCCTGGCGGGCTTCGCGTTTTTGCTGGCTGCCGACGGCGGCGAACAGTTCGAAGTGGATACGCTCCGGCGCAAGGCCGTTGGCCTTGAGCTGGTCGCGCACGGTTTCGGTCATCGCCTGCGGGCCGCATATAAACGCCGCGTCCAGCGACTTGACGTCGATCCAGCGGCTGAACAGCTGGCCGCACTTGTCGGCGTCGATGCGCCCGTTGTACAGGTCGACGTCCTGCTGCTCGCGGCTGAACACAAACACCAGGTTCAGGCGTTGCAGATAACGGTTCTTCAGGTCTTCCAGCTGCTCGCGAAATAGCGCCGCGTTGCTGGAGCGGTTGCCGTAGATCAACGTGACGTGGCTGAGCGGTTCGCTCTGCAAGGTGGTCTTGATGATCGACAGGATCGGCGTGATGCCGCTGCCGGCCGCAACGGCCAGGTAATTGCCCTGGCGCGCCGGGTCCAGCGGCACATTGAAGTGCCCCGACGGCGGCATGACTTCCAGGCTGTGACCAACTTTCAGCGCTTCATTGGCGTAGGCCGAGAACACGCCACCGGCGACTTTCTTGATCGCCACGCGCAGCTCGCCGTCATTGGCGCCAGTGCAGATCGAGTACGAGCGGCGCACTTCTTCGCCGTTGATCTGCGTGCGCATCACCAGGTGCTGGCCCTGGGTAAAACGAAAACTGTCGCTCAGCTCGCTGGGAATCTCGAAGGCGATGGACACCGCGTCACGGGTTTCGGCGCGTACATCCTTGATGGTCAGGCTGTGGAATTTGCTCATTGTTGTTCTCCGGCGAGCATGCCGCTCAGATGCACTTGAAATAGTCGAAGGGTTCCAGACAGTCGCGGCAGCGATACAGCGCCTTGCAGGCGGTCGAGCCGAACTCGCTGAGCCGCTCGGTGTGCGCACTGCCACACTGCGGGCAGCAGATGTGCGGCGCTTCACCGAGCAGGCTGCGTTTGCTGGAGCTGCCTTCGGGCGGGGCGATGCCGTAGTTGCGCAGGCGCTCACGGCCGCTTTCGCTGATCCAGTCGGTGGTCCACGCCGGGGTCAGCCGACGCTCCAGTTGCGGCGCGGCAAAGCCTGCCTGCTCCAGCGCCTGGGCGATGTCCTGCTCGATCACCTCGGTGGCCGGGCAGCCGGAGTAGGTCGGGGTCACCACTACATGCAAGTGCCCGGCCTGCCAGTCCAGATCGCGCACGATGCCCAGCTCGACGACACTGACCACCGGCACTTCCGGGTCCATAACCTCGCCCAGCACGGTCCAGGCCCGCGCCAGATCGCCGGCCTGCACCGCACGGGCGCCGCGATCGCCGGCGATCAGCTCACCAGGTCGCATCGGGATAGGCCCTTTGCAGAAATTGCATTTCGGCCAGCAACAGACCCAGATGCTCGCTGTGCATGCCCTGACGGCCGCTCAGGTAAAAATGACTGGCCGGTGCCGGCAGCGGCAGGGTGGCGCGGGCAAACTGGTCGGCGACCTTGCTGTGCCAGGCGCTGGCGATCTCGGCCGGATTCGGGGCGATACCGGCCTCGAACAGGCGCTGCTCGACCGCGTCACCGGTGGTGAATTCGACGGTAAAGCGCCAGACCTTGTCGACGGCCTTGAGCATGCGCGCATGGCTTTCTTCGGTACCGTCGCCCAGACGCTCGACCCACTCGCCGGAACGGCGCAGGTGGTAGGTGACTTCCTTCAGGGCCTTGGCGGCGATGCCGGCGATCCGCGTATCGCTGGAACTGCTCAGGCCGTGCAGCACCTGAAAATGCCAGGCGTCGAACAGAAACTGCTTGGTCATGGTCACGGCGTAGTCGCCGTTGGGTTGCTCGACCAGCAGCAGGTTGCGGTAGGCGCGTTCGTCACGGCGGAACGCCAGGTGGTCGGCATCGCGGCCGTCGTCGAGCAGTTCGGCGGCGTATTCCAGCCAGTTGCGTGACTGGCCGACCAGGTCGAGGCCGACGTTCATCAGCGCCAGTTCTTCTTCCAGTGCCGGCGCGCCGCCGCACCATTCGCACAGGCGCTGGCCCTGGATCAAGGCGCTGTCGCCCAGGCGCAGCAGGTATTGAATCAGATCGTCTTTATCGCTCATGACCCGCTCCTCACATGTGGCCGACTTCGGGCGGCAGCTCGTAGAAGCTGGCGTGGCGGTAGATCTTGTCTTGCGACGGGTCGAACAGCGGGTCTTTCTCGTCCGGCGAAGACGCGGTGATCAACGCCGACGGTACGACCCACAAGCTCACGCCTTCATTGCGGCGGGTGTACAGCTCGCGGGCGTTCTCGATGGCCATGGCGGCGTCGCTGGCATGCACGCTGCCGACATGTTTGTGGTTGAGCCCGTGCTTGCTGCGCACGAAGACTTCAAAAAGGGTCCATTGGGACATGGCAGGTTCTCCGGATCAGGCGTTGTCTTTTGCTCAGGCGGCGTCGCGTCTGGCTTGTTGTTTTTTGGCGTAGGCCACGGCCGCTTCACGTACCCAGGCACCGTCGTCGATGGCCTGGCGGCGCTTGGCAACGCGCTCCTGATTGCACGGGCCGTTGCCCTTGAGCACTTCGTAGAATTCCTGCCACTGGATCTCGCCGAAATCGTAGTGGCCGCGTTCTTCGTTCCACTTAAGGTCCGGGTCCGGGGCGGTGCAGCCGAGCAGCTCAAGCTGTGGCACGGTCTGGTCGACGAAGCGCTGGCGCAGCTCGTCGTTGCTCTGGCGCTTGATCTTCCAGGCCATCGACTGCGCACTGTTGGGGGACTCGGCATCGCTGGGGCCGAACATCATCAGCGACGGCCACCACAGGCGGTTGATCGCGTCCTGGACCATGTCTTTCTGCGCCTGAGTGCCTTCTTGCATCATGGTCAGCAGCAGTTGATAGCCCTGGCGCTGGTGGAAGCTTTCTTCCTTGCAGATGCGCACCATCGCCCGCGAATACGGGCCATACGAGGTGCGCTGCAACACCACCTGGTTGACGATGGCGGCGCCGTCGACCAGCCAGCCCACCGCGCCCATGTCGGCCCAGGTCAGGGTCGGGTAATTGAAGATGCTCGAATACTTGGCCTTGCCGCTGTGCAGCTTGGCGACTTCTTCGTCGCGGTCGGCGCCGAGGGTTTCCATGGCGCTGTACAGGTACAGGCCGTGGCCGGCTTCGTCCTGGATCTTGGCCATCAATTGCAGCTTGCGCTTGAGGGTCGGCGCGCGGGTGACCCAGTTGCCTTCGGGCAGCATGCCGACGATTTCGGAGTGCGCGTGCTGGGAAATCTGGCGGATCAGGGTCTGCCGGTAAGCATCGGGCATCCAGTTCTTGGGCTCGATCTTGATCTCGGCGTCGATCTTCTCCTGGAAGGCGCGCTCTTCGGCAGACATCTCGTCCAGCGACTTGATGTGCTTGACGCCGGTCTCGACCAGTTGTGCGTACATGCTGTGTCTCCAGCTGGTTTTTGGGGTGGCTTGCGCCATGGGTGTAGTTGTAAGCGATACGGAAATAAATATCAAACGGAAAATTGTGTTTTGTTTTTGATTTTTGTATCGCTTTTGAGAGGCTGTGGCGTTTTTAAAGGGTTTTTAAGCTTTTAAAGCGATACCGGATTGATTTAATTGCAGTGATATTTACATTTTTAAGGCACAAAAAAACCCGCAAGGCGGGGCTTTGGATCAGCGAAAGGGCTCAGGCACGCATTCCCACACTCAATGAGATCAGCAGCGATGTGCGGGCCGCCGATGTCGCTTCGCGCTGCTCTCGATCGAGCAGATCAAGCGTTGTACACAGGCAGGCAGCAGGGGCGTAACCAGGTGGTGTTGGCGGATTGATCTGGCTTATCAAATTTTGAACTAATCATGACGCCCATCCCCCTAACGCTGTGCAGATAGCCTAAAGCTTGGGTCAACCCTGAGCTACCCACTTACCGGCGAAGGTTTGGTTAATCATGAAGAGTGAACAAGTAGAAGGTGTTGCAGAAAAACTGGCCGGCAAGGCGCAGGGCGTGGTTGGAAGGCTGTTGGGTGATTCGAGGATTGAAGCTGAAGGTGCTGGCCGCCAGGCAGCGGGTCAGCTGACCCAAAGCTACGGCGATGCTCTGGACAGCGTATCGACGTTCGTTAAAGAAAAGCCGGTTGCTGCACTGGCAATCGGTGCAGTCGGCTTGCTGGTGCTGAACCGTCTCTTGCGCCGCTGAGGTTGCGCAGCCTGCCAGAGGGCTGCAACCCCTCTGGCAGATCACCCGTCGCGTTAAGCCCGAGGGCGGTTATCGAACACGTGACAGGCTTTGCCTTCAGAGCGTTTGATGGCGTGAAACGGCTGGATCAACACCCGTGAGCTGATGCCGATATGGGTCTTGATCTGCTTGCCCAGCTCATCCGCGATGCATTTCTGCTGGTCGGCTTGCAGGTTCAGGTCATGCTTGAGCTCGACATGCACATCGACACTGTCGAGGTTGCCGTTACGGTGCAGATGCAGCTCATAGACTTCGGCCAGTTGCTTGATCTTGAGAATCTGCTCCTCGATCTGCGTCGGAAATACATTGACCCCACGAATGATCAGCATGTCGTCGCTGCGCCCGGTGATCTTGTCGATGCGCCGCATCGGCCTGGCCGTACCCGGCAGCAGACGCGTGAGGTCGCGGGTGCGATAACGGATCATCGGCAGCGCCTCCTTGGACAGCGAGGTAAACACCAGCTCGCCCATCTCGCCGTCCGGCAATACCGCGCCGGTGACCGGGTCGATGATCTCGGGGTAGAAGTGGTCTTCCCATACGGTCGGGCCGTCCTTGGTTTCGGCGCACTCCATGGCCACGCCCGGTCCCATGATTTCTGACAGGCCGTAGATATCCAGCGCAGTGATGCCCAGCCGTTCTTCGATGGCGCGGCGCAGTTCGGCGGTCCATGGCTCGGCGCCAAAGATGCCCAGGCGCAGCTTGAGGTCGTGCGGGTCGATGCCCTGGCGCTCGATCTCATCGGCCAGGTTAAGCATGTACGACGGGGTGACCATGATGATGTCCGGCTGGAAATCACGGATCAGTTGCACCTGTTTCTCGGTCTGGCCGCCCGACATCGGGATCACCGTGCAGCCCAGGCGCTCGGCGCCGTAGTGCGCGCCCAGCCCGCCGGTGAACAGGCCGTAGCCATACGAGATATGCACCTTGTCGCCGCGTCGCCCACCGGCGGCGCGGATCGAGCGGGCGACCACGTTGGCCCAGGTGTCGATGTCGTTCTGCGTGTAGCCGACCACGGTCGGTTTGCCGGTGGTGCCGCTGGAGGCGTGCAGGCGCACGATGTCGCTTTGCGGCACGGCGAACATGCCGTAAGGGTAGTTGTCGCGCAGGTCGCTCTTGCCGGTGAAGGGGAACTTGCTCAGGTCGTCGAGGCTTTTCAGATCGTCGGGGTGGACGCCAGCCTCGTCGAAGCGTTTGCGATACAGCGGCACGTTGGCGTAGGCGTGGTTCAGGCTCCAGCGCAGACGGTCGAGCTGATGCTGGCGCAGCTCATCGATGCTGGCGGTTTCCAGAGGGTCGAGCATGGCGGTGTTGGTGGCGATCATGTTCATGGTTCACTCGATTGTTTTTGTGCGGGCCACGGTGCCCTGAGTGTTAATGGCGAGGATACTCCCCGCACCGGTGTCCGATCTTTGCTGTGCGTGTCAGATTCGTTCAATAACCAAGGCAATCCCCTGGCCCACGCCGATGCACATGGTGCATAGCGCGTAGCGGCCCTGGCGTTCTTCCAGTTCATGCAGGGCGGTGGTGATCAGGCGGGCGCCGCTCATGCCCAGCGGATGGCCCAGAGCGATGGCGCCGCCGTTGGGGTTGACCCGCGCATCGTCGTCGCTCAAGCCCAGTTCGCGCAGCACGGCCAGACCTTGGGCGGCAAAGGCTTCGTTGAGTTCGATCACATCCATGTCGGCGAGGCTCAGGCCGGCCAGTGTCAGCACCTTGCGGGTCGCCGGCACCGGGCCGATGCCCATGATCCGTGGCTCGACCCCGGCACTGGCCATGGCCACCACCCGTGCGCGAGGCTTGAGGCCATACAGGCGCGCCGCTTCGGCGCTTGCCAGCAGCAACGCGCAGGCGCCGTCGTTGACGCCCGAGGCATTGCCGGCGGTGACGCTACCGCCTTGACGGAACGGCGTGCCGAGCTTGGCCAGTTGTTCCAGGGTGGTGTCGCCACGTGGGTGTTCGTCGTGCTCGACGACTTTAACCGGACCTTTGCGCTGGGCGATTTCGACCGGCACGATTTCTTTTGCCAGCCGGCCACTGGCCTGAGCGGCGGCGGCCTTGTGCTGGCTGCGCAGGGCAAAGGCGTCCTGATCGCTGCGGGAAATGTTGAATTGTTCGGCGACGTTTTCAGCGGTCTCGGGCATCGAGTCGATGCCGAACTGCTCCTTCATCAGTGTATTGACGAAGCGCCAGCCAATGGTGGTGTCGAAGATTTCGGCGGCGCGGCCAAAGGCCTGTTCGGATTTGCCCATCACGAACGGCGCCCGCGACATCGACTCGACGCCGCCGGCAATCACCAGCCCGGCTTCACCGCTACGAATGGCGCGGGCGGCGCTGCCCACCGCGTCCATACCTGAGCCGCACAGGCGATTCAAAGTGGTGCCGGGCACGCTGACCGGCAGGCCGGCGAGCAAGGCCGACATGCGTGCGACGTTGCGGTTGTCTTCGCCGGCCTGGTTGGCGCAGCCGTAGAACACCTCGTCGATCTGGCTCAGGTCCAGTTCCGGGTGGCGCTGAATCAGCGCACGGATCGGCACCGCGCCAAGGTCGTCGGCACGCACGCTGGACAGGGCGCCGGCGTAACGGCCGATGGGGGTGCGGATGGCGTCGATGATCAGCGCGTCAGTCAAGGGATGAGTCATTGCGAAAGCTCCGGGTCAATCAGGGTGCCGCGCACCTGGTAGGACTTGCCGTGGAACAGGGCGATCAACTGCCCGTGCTGGTTTTCGATGCGCACGTCGTAATTGCCGGTGCGCCCGCTGCGGCTGAGTTCAAGCGCGGTGGCGGTGAGTTCGTCGCCCAGTTGGCCGGGCGCCACATAGTCGATGCTGCAACCGATGGCCACGGTGACGGCGTTGTAGGTGTTGCAGGCAAAGGCAAACGCCGAGTCGGCCAGGGCAAACAGATGACCGCCGTGGCAGGTGCCGACGCCTTGCAGCATGTCGGGGCGCACAGTCATGGCGACTTGCGCGCGGCCGGGGCCGACCGTCAGCAGGCGCATGCCCATTGCCTGGCTGGCGGCATCGCGTTCATACAGGGTGCTGGCGCAGATCTCGGCCAGTTGTTGCGCTTCAAGTGTCATGCAGAGTGCTCCCTTGTTCGGCGCAGCGGTGCAACAGCAAGGAGGGGCGATAGCGGGTTTCGCCGTACACGGCCTGCAGGTTTTCCAGCACCTTGAGCACGTTCGTCACGCCGATGGCATCGGCCCAGGCCAGCGGGCCGCGCGGGTAATTGACGCCGGCACACATCGCCAGATCAATGTCGGCGGCACTGGCCACGCCGTGCAGCAAGGCATCGCTGGCTTCGTTGGCGAGCATGGTCATGGTGCGCAACACCGCAAGGCCGGGCGTGTCGCTGAGCGAGCTGACCTTGAAGCCTGCGCGTTGCAGCAGCGCCACGGCCTGCTCAAGGGCCAGCGGCGAGGTGCCGGCGGCGTGGCTGATGGCAATGCGTTCGGCGCGGCGGTAATCCAGGGCCAGGTCGATGAGCACCAGATTGCTCAGGCCGTCTTCACGGGCGCGCTGGCTGGCCAGTCGGCCGTCGCTGAGCGCCAGGGTCGCATCGCCAACGCGCAATACGCCGTGGCCGTCGCGTTGGGTGATCGCGATGCCAGCCTGTTGCAGGCGTTCGATCAACGGGCTGGCGATACCGAGGTCGCCTTCGATCACGCAGGTCTCGACGCTGGCCGTGCTGCTGATTTCGCTCGGCAACGGGCGCTCGGCACCTTCGGCATAGTCATAGAAGCCCTGACCGCTCTTGCGTCCCAGATAACCGGCATCGACCAGTTCTTTCTGGATCAGCGATGGCTGGAAGCGCATGTCGCCGTAGTAGGCGTCGAACACCGAGCAGGTGACGGCATAGTTGACGTCATGGCCGATCAGGTCGGTGAGTTCGAAAGCGCCCATGCGAAAACCGCCGGCGTCGCGCAGCAGGGCATCGAGGGTCGCGCAGTCGGCGGCGCCTTCCTGCAGCAGGCGCAGGCTCTCGGCATAAAACGGCCGGGCCACACGGTTGACGATAAAGCCTGGGGTCGAGCGGGTGTGCACCGGTTTTTTGCCCCAGGCTTGCGCCGTGGCGTACAGACGCTGGGCAAGGGCGGCGTCGGTGGCCAGCCCGGAGACGATTTCGACCAGCGCCATCAAGGGCGCCGGGTTGAAGAAATGCACGCCGATAACCCGCTGCGGATGCGCAAGGCCGGCGGCGATACTGGTGATCGACAGCGATGAGGTGTTGCTGGCCAGGATGCACTCGGCGCTGCACACTGCTTCGAGTTGCTTGAACAGCCCGCGCTTGATGTCGAGGTTTTCGACGATGGCTTCGATCACCAGCCCGGCATCGGCCAGCGCTTCGAGGCTGGCGGCCGGTTGCAGGCGGCCGGCGATGGCGTGGCGTGCGTCGCCGTCGAGCTTGCCTTTTTCGACCAGCCGGCCCAGTTGTTTGTCGATGCCGGCAATCGCCTGGGCGGCGGCACCTTCACGGGTGTCGTACAGCCAGACCGGGTGGCCGGCCTGGGCTGCAACCTGAGCAATGCCCGCGCCCATGGCGCCGGCGCCGATCACGGCGACGACGGTGCGTGTGTCCAGTGCAGTCATCGCTCAGCGTCCTTTGAAGGTGGGGGTGCGTTTGTTCATGAAGGCCGACACGCCTTCGCGGTAATCCTCGCTGCGCCCGGCCAGGCGTTGCAGGTCGCGCTCCAGCTCCAGTTGCTCGTCGAAGCTGTTGCTGGCGCTGGCATTGAAGGCGCGCTTGATCAGTGCCAGGCCATAGGTCGGCTGGGTGGCCAGGTGACGGGCCAGTTTGAGTGCTTCGTTACGCAGTTCGGCGTCGTCGACCACCCGGTAGATCAGGCCCCATTGCTCGGCCTGCTCGGCGCTCAGGCGCTCGCCCAGCAGGGCCAGGGCCTTGGCGCGGGCCGGGCCGATCAGGCGCGGCAGGCTCCAGGTGCCACCGGAGTCGGGCACCAAGCCGATTTTGCAAAAGGCCTGAATAAAACTGGCCGAGCGCGCCGCCAGCACCAGATCGCAGGCCAGCGGAATATTGGCGCCGGCACCGGCGGCCACGCCATTCACCGCGCAGATGACCGGCAGCGGCAGGTCGCGCAGGCTGCGGATCAGCGGGTTGTAGAACTGCTCGATCGACAGGCCCAGATCGGGCACTTCGGCGCCCGGTGCGACATTGCGGTCCGACAGGTCCTGCCCTGCGCAAAAGCCACGGCCTTCACCGGTCAGCAGCAGCACGCGCACCTCGTTGCTCTGGCGCACCTGCTTGAGGGCTTCGCGCACCTCAAGGTGCATCGCGGCATTGAAGCTGTTGAGCTGGTCCGGGCGATTGAGGCTGAGAAGGGCGACGCCGTCCTCGATGGAAAACAGGATGTGCTGGAAGTCCATGACTTGCGCTCTCTTATTAAAAGGAATCGTTACTGGCCGGTGAAATTCGCGCGGCGTTTTTCCTGAAAAGCCTGGATGCCTTCGCGTCGGTCGGCGGTGCCGGCCAGCACGGTGAAGGCCTGGCGCTCGAAACGCAGGCCGCTGGCCAGATCGAGGTCTTGCGCCTTGAGCAGTGCTTCCTTGGCCAGTCGCACCGCCAGCGGCGCCTTTTCGGCAATGCTGCTGGCGATGGCCAGGGCACGGTCGACGGTGAATTCCGGTTGCGTCACTTCGCTGACAAGGCCGACGCGCTGGGCATGGCGGGCGTCGATCGGCTGGCCGGTCAGCACCATCTGCATGGCCAGCGATTTACCCACGGCATGCAGCAGGCGCTGGGTGCCACCGGCGCCGGGCATGATTCCGAGGTTGATTTCCGGCTGGCCGAAGCGGGCGTCTTCGCCGGCAATCAGGATGTCGGCGTGCATCGCCAGCTCGCAGCCGCCGCCCAGGCAAAAGCCGTTGACGGCGGCGATCAGCGGTTTACGAAAGGCCGCGATGCGTTGCCAGTAAGCCACGCGCGGATCGTTGAGGATGCCGACCAGATCGCGCTCGGCCATCTCGTTGATGTCGGCGCCGGCCGCGAAGGCCTTGCGACTGCCAGTGATGACCACGGCGCGGGTGTCGCTGTCGCGTTCGGCATGCTCGAGTTCGGCGGCCAGTTCACCCAGCAGCTCGGTATTCAAGGCATTGAGTGCTTGCGGGCGCTGCAAGGTGATCAGGCGTACGCCGGCGCAGGGGGCGGTCACGGCAAGGGTTTGAGGCATTGAAACGTCCTCCGGCTGCACGTGCGGCGTGTGCGCCGCTGATTATTCGAATGATGCCCGCCTGGAGCGGTGCTGGACTGAGTATAAGCATTAAGCGATACAAAACAATACGTATTGGTGTGTATTTTTGTGTCTTGATTTGGTTTTGGTGGTGTCTGGTGCTAGAGTTTTGTGCATGTTGTTGTGATACAAGAATATTCAGACTTGTAAATATTAAAGCGTTTCATAAAGGAGCGGCTGCCATGACCTGCTACAGCCTCGATGGCCTTACCCCGGTGGTGCACCCCAGCGCTTACGTGCATCCGACTGCCGTGCTGATCGGCGATGTGATCATTGGTCCTGGTTGTTATGTCGGCCCGCTGGCCAGTTTGCGCGGCGATTTCGGCCGCATCGTGCTGGAGGAGGGTGCCAATATTCAGGACACCTGCGTGATGCACGGCTTCCCCGACAGCGACACGGTAGTACGCCGCAACGGCCATATCGGCCACGGCGCGGTGCTGCATGGCTGCGTGATTGGCGAGGATGTGCTGGTAGGCATGAATGCGGTGGTGATGGACTACGCCGAAATCGGCGCACGCTCGTTCGTGGCGGCCACCAGTTTCGTCAAGGCGCGCTTCAGCTGTGCGCCGCAGTCGCTGGTGATCGGCTCGCCGGCAGCGGTCAAGCGCACGCTCAGCGATGACGAAGTGGCCTGGAAGCAGGCCGGCACCCGTGAGTACCAGCAACTGGCGCAGCGCTGTTTGCAGAGCCTGGTGGCCTGCGAGCCGCTGAGTGAAATCGAGGCACAGCGCCCGCGCATCAGCGACAGCGCATTTCGGCCCAAGGCCAGCGGTCAGGCAGCCGATTGATGGGCAAACTCGCCGCAATCGGTGCCGGGCGGGTATATTCAGCGTCTTTATCGTCGCCCGGTAGGCCCATGTCGTCTCTCGCCCCGTTGAATCACCTTATCCAGCGCTTTCAGGAGCGCACGCCGATCCGCGCCAGTTCGCTGATCATCACTCTCTACGGGGATGCCATCGAGCCGCACGGCGGCACCGTCTGGCTTGGCAGCCTGATCCAGTTGCTCGAGCCGATGGGCATCAATGAGCGGCTGATCCGCACCTCGATCTTTCGCTTGACCAAAGAGGGCTGGCTGACCGCCGAGAAGGTCGGGCGGCGCAGTTACTACAGCCTGACCGGCACCGGACGGCGGCGCTTCGAAAAGGCCTTCAAGCGCGTGTACAACGCCAACGTGCCGGCCTGGGACGGCGCCTGGTGCCTGGTGGCGCTCACCCAGTTGACGGTCGAAAAGCGCAAGCAGGTGCGTGAAGAGCTGGAATGGCTGGGCTTTGCCGCCATCGCCCCGACCATGCTGGCCAGCCCGCGCAGCGACAAGGCCGACGTCAATGCAACCTTGCAGGATCTGGATGCGCTGGAAGACAGCATCGTCTTCGAGACCCGTAGCCAGGACGTGCTGGCCTCCAGGGCCTTGCGCGCACAGGTGCGCGAAAGCTGGAACATCGATGAACTGGGCAAGCACTACAGCGAATTCATCCAGCTGTTCCGCCCGCTGTGGCAGACCCTGCGCGAGCAGGACAGCTTGCGCGGCGAAGACTGCTTCATGGCCCGCACGTTGCTGGTGCATGAATACCGCCGGTTGCTGCTGCGCGACCCGCAACTGCCCGACGAACTACTGCCCGGCGACTGGGAAGGCCGCGCCGCCCGCCAGCTGTGTCGCAACATCTACAAGCTGGTGTGCGCACGGTCGGAGGAATGGCTGAATGCGGCGCTGGAGACAGCGGATGGACCGCTGCCGGATGTGGGTGAGAGTTTTTATCAGCGTTTTGGCGGGTTGCGGTAGGTCTTGATCAGGTTGTATGGGCTTGCTGGGGTGGTCTTCTAGATAGGTTCCGACCCTCTTCGGGCCGGGTTACTTTGTCTTGGCAAAGTAACCAAACCGCTTGCTCCTGGTTCCGGCCCTTCGGGTTCCCTCCTTCCGGCATTGCTCCGGGGTCGCCGCTTATGGGCCCTCCATGGCCCAAGCGGCTAACGGGCCATCCATGGCCCTTTTCCCCCTGCGCAACGCCTCCACTCGGCCTGCACAAGTCGCGATTGGCGTCGTCTATGCCATCGCGCATGAAAAACACAGCAAAAGCTTTTGATCTTGATTTTGATCTTTTACGCAAATGTAACAGGCGCCGCAGATCGCGACTTGGGCGCAAGGCCGAGTGCAGGCGACACGGAGTCGGGGAGCGAGGCAGGGAAGCCGAGCCAGCGCCGCTGGGCCATGGACGGCCCATCGGCGCGGCCCGATGGAGTGGCGCCGGAAGGAGGGACCC
>NZ_BAAILM010000094.1:17911-20729 GCF_054589175.1 Pseudomonas sp. 3A(2025)
CCCGAAGAGGGCCGGAACCTCTCTAACAGACCACAACAGAAAGCCCATACAACCCGATCTTGAGCATCAGACAATAGGCCTCAAGCCCGGATCAAAAATCCCCGCGCAAGGTCAGCACATAACTGCGTGGTTCGCCGAACAGGTTCGAGCGATCCAGCGCCGCCGAGGTGGTGTAGTACTTGCGGTCGAACAGGTTCTCGGCGTTGAGCGACACTTTCCAGTGCTCGTCCAGTTTCCAGCTGGCGCGGGCATCCCAGATCGCATAACCGGCCACGCCGTAGTCCAGCCCTGCGGTGTTAGGCACCGCATACGCCGATTGGGTGGTCACGCCTGCGCCTACGGTCAGGCGGTTCCAGTCGCCTTGCAGGTTGTAGCTGGCGTTGAGGCGCAGCATGTGTTTCGGCGTTTCGTAGGTCAGCTGTTCTTCTGTGGTGCTACGCACCATGTTGTAGGTGTAGCCGCCGAACACTTGCAGGCCCGGCAGCACTTCGCCGCTGGCCTCGATATCGAAGCCCTTGCTGCGCTTGATCGTGCCGTTGGAGTAACAGGTGCCGAACGAGTCGTTGCTCAGGCAGGCGCCGGAGTTGTCGACGTCTTCTACGGCCACATCCTTCTGCTTGATATAGAACAGCGCCATCGACAGGTTCAGGCGCTTGTCGAACAGTTCGCCTTTGAGGCCGGTTTCATAGTTGGTGCCGATCGCAGGGTCCAGTGGCGAGCCGCTGACATCACGGTAGTTGCCCTGCGGGGTGAAGATGTCGGCGTAGCTGGTGTACCAGGTCCAGTTTTCGTTCAGGTCGTACAGCAAGCCTACGAACGGCGTGAGTTCGCGGGCTTCCTTGGCGGTGTAGCTCAGCGCGGCACCGGTCTTGACGTCGTAGTCGTAGGTGTACCAGCTGGCGCGGCCGCCGAGCACCAGGCTCAGCGGTTCGGACAGGCGCAGGCGCACGTTGCCGTAGAGGCCGGAGCGCTCTTCGGTAGCGTCGATGTCGGTGCTCCAGGCCGGACGCGCCGGTTTGGCAAGGGCGCTGTGGTTGACGTTGAAGATATTGATCGGCGAGTTGACCGCGACCGTGGCCTGTTTGGTGTTGAATTCCTGCCGCGACCAGGTGGCGCCCAGCGTCACTTCATGTTCCAGGCCAAAGGCGTCGAAGCTGCCGTTCACGTGGCTGTCCAGCCCGGTGCTCTTGACCTCGTCGCGACGAAACAGCACGCCCTGAAAGCGTGAGCCGGCCTGGGTCGTCGGGTTGATCGCGCCGCGGGCATAGGCGATGTTCTGGTCGAAGCCGCCTTCGGAGTACGTCAGCGAGGTCTTGCTGGTCCAGGTGTCGTTGAAGCGGTGCGCGACCTCGGTGAACACCTCGTTCATGTCGCTTTCCAAGCGGTTCCATTTCGGCGCCAGGTTGGTCGAGCGCGAGATGTCCAGGGTGTTGCCGTTGTTGTAGCGCGGCAGGCCGTAGATCGAGTAGCCGTTAACGACGTTGGTCTGCCGACGCAGGCTGGCGGTCAGCGTGGTGGACTCGTTGAGGTCGGCCTCGACAATGCCGTACAACAGCGGCGTGCGGCTGTTACGGGCATCCTGGTAAGAGCCTGCATCTTCATAGGCGGCGACCATGCGCCCGCGCACGCTGCCGGACTCGTTGAGGCTGCCGCTGCCATCCAGGTCCATGCGGTAGTGGTCCCAGGAACCGGCGCGGGTGGTGACCGAAAACTGCGGGGTGGCGGTCGGGCGCTTGCGCACCAGGTTCACCGCGCCGCCGGGTTCGCCGGCACCGACCAGCAGGCCGGTGGCGCCGCGCAGCACTTCGATGCGGTCGTAGATGGCAGTGTCGGGCTTCATCCAGCCGGTGACCTGATAGGCCTGGCCCGGCACGCCGTCGTACAGAAAACTCTCGGCGGCCATGGTGAAGCCGCGCGAGGTGTACACATGACCGCCGAAGTTGCGGTACTGAAAGCTGATGCCGGGGGTCTTTTCCAGCACCTTGTCCAGGCTGTTGAGGTTCTTGTCGTCGAGCAACTGGCGGGTGACCACGGTGATGGTCTGCGGCGTTTCGCGCAGTGACTGTGTGCTGCGGCCGATGGTGGTGGCGCCGGTGGTGTAGGAACCGGTGTTCTCGGTAGTGGTGCCCAGCAGGTTAGAGTTGACCGTGGTTGCGCCCAGCTCGACCTGACCATTAGTGACTGCAACGCGTGGCACGACCCGGTAGCCACTGCCGGCCGCCAGTGCTTGCAGGTTGACCGGGGCCAGCAACTGTTGCAGCGCTTCGGCAACGCTGTAGCGACCATTGAGGCCGGCGCTGCTCAGGCCTTGGGTCAGGGAGGAGTCCGCCGCAATCATCACCCCGGCCTGCTGGCCGAGAGTGCCGAGTGCCTTGTCCAGGCTGCCGGCCGGAATGGCGAAGGCCTGGCGCTGGGCGTCATCCACTGCCGCAGCGGCAGGTGCAGCCAGAACGACAGGACTGGCGCCGGCAATCGACAGGCCGAGCAGGGTGGCGCGCAAGGCGCGGGCAAGCGGGGTAGGGCGGGTGTGCATAGAGCGATCCATATGATGAATGAAGGCAAGGGCGCGCTGTTTTTCAGCGTCTACACCTGTCTTGATGCTCGAAGCGGGAAAAACTGCCAAGGGAATGGAAATTATTTGTATCCGTAGGACCGGCTCCTGCGAGGTGTGTGATCCTTAGGCCGGCACCACGCTGGCCCAATACCCCAGCACCTTGCTGACCCGCACCGGCAGGGTGCGGGTCAGCAGGTCTAGGCTGGCGTCGGGGCGCTCCAGCGAGAAGGCGCCGGAGACCAGCAGCTGTGCCACCGCAGGATC
>NZ_BAAILM010000094.1:20832-41098 GCF_054589175.1 Pseudomonas sp. 3A(2025)
CAGCGCAGGACGCCGCGTCGGTAGCGGTCAAGCTCGGCGACGACGTCGCCCAATGGCGTGCGTTCGACGACCAACTGGCCCTGGGTCCAGGCAGTCGCTGCGTGTGACAGTTCTTCGATGCTGGCAACACGACCGGCATCGAAGCGCGATTGTTGTCCGGCGATCAGCCCTTGGGGCAGGCCTTGATCGGGTTGCAACAGGGCGCTGCCGGCCAGCACCTGAACACTGGTGTCGCGCAACGGCCCGACGTCATGCGCGACGATCAGCCGGGCGTGTGCGGCAGGCCGCACCCAGCCGTCGCCGGTACGGATGACCAGCGCCTGGCTGGCGCCGGGTTCCAGCCATACCCGGCCGCGGGTCAGTAATACCTGGCGTTCGGCCTCGCGGGTGTGAATATCCAGCAGGGTCTGGGTGTCGAGCAGCAGGTCGAGGCTGCCCAGGCGCAGGTTGCGCCGTTCGCCGGTGCCGGTGTGGTAGTCGCTGAACCACTGCGGCAACAGTACCCGCTCATGCGCGCCCCAGCCGGCAGCGGTGGCCACGCCAAGCCCGGTGAACCCCTTGAGCAGGGTGCGCCGCGAGGTGCCGCTGCGGGCCTTGAGCAATTGTCGGGTATGCCGGGCCGGCAGGGTGCCGACGCCGCTGCGTACATCCTGGCCGATGCCCATCAGCCGCTGCCAGGCCAGCTCATGTTCTGCCGAGGCCTGGCGCCAGGCGGCGCATGCGGCGTGCTGGGCATGGTCGGCAGTGCCCGACTGCAGGGTGACCGCCCAGAGCATCGCTTGCTCCAGCACCAGCGGGTCAATCTGGCGGCGGTTATCCAGCGGCTGGAACAGGCTCATTGCTCATAGACTGCGGCGTAACAATGACGCAGTGCCTTGAGCATGGCTTTTTGCACGCTGTTGACGCTCAGGCCCACCTGTTCGGCGATTTGCGGGTACGTCAGGCCGTCGAGCTGCGACAGCAAGAAGATTTCCCGCACCTTGCCGCCCAGGCCGTCGAGCACCCGGCCCACTTCATCCAGCGCTTCGAGCACCAGCAAGCGGGTTTCGGGAGAGGGCCACAACTCGGGCTCCAGCAAGGCCAGCGAGTCCATGTAGGCGCGTTCCAGTGCCTGGCGCCGGTAATACTCGATGCACAGGCGGCTGGCGACGATATTCAGGTAGGCACGCGGTTCGCGAATCGGTGGCAGCTTTTCACTGCGCAAGATACGCACGAAGGTGTCTTGTGCCAAGTCCAGCGCCGATTCCCGGTCGCCCAGTTTGCGCCGCAGCAATTGCACGACCCAGCTGTGATGCTGGCTGTAGAGTTCGCCCACGACGTGTTGCTGAGAGGGAGTAGCGGTCATGGCGAGTGGCCTCTGGGCGGATAACGGTGGCAAATACGGCGCGTATGGTAATGGTTCTTATTAAGTTGTTGAATGTTTAATTACACTTTCGGACGAGTGCAGGCCTGATCTGTCTCGGCAAAGACACAGGATTGTCTTTGCCAGCCGGCGGTTTTTCTCGTAGCGTGATGCTGTCGTCTAGCCAGTTGCCAGTGCGACATCTTAATTTCAGGATGTAACGCTGTGACCGACCAAGAGATTCAAGCCCTGCGCGATCGCGTCAGCGCCCTTGAAGCCGAAAATACCCATCTGCACGACCAGTTATCGACACGCGGCCAGCAAGCCGACGCGGCCCTGGCCCGTTCGCAGGAGCGCTATCGCTTTCTGTTCGACTCGATGGATGAAGGCTTTTGCATCATCGAGTTTTTCGACGGCCCGCATGGTCCGTTGAGCGATTACATCCATATAGAAGCCAACGCCGCCTATGCCTTTCATGCCGGTATTCCCAATGTGGTCGGGCAGAAAGTGCGCGAAATGGTCGGCGCCGAAGCCGATGGCTGGGTCGAGATGTACGGCGGCGTGTTGCGCACCGGTGTACCGGTGCGTTTCGAGCGTGAACTGGAGGCCACCGGGCGTTATCTGGCGCTGACCGCTTTTCGGGTCGAACCGATTGGCAGCCATCAGGTCGCGGTGCTGTTTCAGGACGTCACCGAACGCAAGCGCGCCGAACGGGCGTTGCAAGAACTCAATGCCACCCTCGAAACCCGGGTGCGTGAAGCGGTCGCCGAACGCAATGTGCTGGCCGATGTGGTCAACGGCACCGATGCCCGTATTCATGTGATTGATCTGAACTACCGTTGGCTGGCCATCAATGCCACGGCAACGGCGGAGTTCGAGCGTTTGTTCGGGGTGCAGCCGCAGGTCGGGCAAAGCTTGCTCGATGCCCTGGACGATCACCCTGAATCGCGCGAACAGGTGCGTGGCATGTGGGTGCGGGCGCTGGCGGGCGAAGAGTTTATCGATATCGCCAGCTTCGGTGAGCCGGCGCGCTTTTTCGAAATCCGCTTCAGCCCGTTGCGTAATCTTGAAGGCCAGATCATCGGTGCCTATCTGTTTGCCTATGACATCGATGACCGTCTGCTTGAACAGGAGCGCCTCAAACAGGCTGAAGAAGCGTTGCGCCAGTCGCAGAAAATGGAAGCTGTCGGGCAGTTGACCGGCGGCATCGCCCATGACTTCAACAACCTGCTGACCGGTATCAACGGCTCGCTGGAGTTGTTGCGCACACGCCTGAGCCAGGGCCGCTATGGCGAAATTGATCGTTATGTCTCTGCAGCCCTGGATGCGTCGCGGCGCGCGGCGTCGCTGACTCACCGGTTGCTGGCTTTTTCGAGGCGCCAGACGCTGGACCCAAAACCGGTAGACATCAATCGTCTGGTGGCGGGCATGGAAGAGCTGATTCGCCGCTCGGTGGGGCCGCACATCACGGTCGAGGTGGTGACCGCCGTGGGCTTGTGGTCGACTTTTATCGATGCGCCACAACTGGAAAATGCTTTGCTCAATCTGTGTTTGAACGCCCGTGACTCCATGCCGTACGGCGGGCGGATCACCATCGAGACCGCCAATAAATGGATCGACGAGCGTGAGTCGAGATTTCGCGATTTGTCGCCGGGCCAGTACCTGTCGCTGTGCGTGACCGACAACGGTACGGGCATGACGCCTGAGGTTATTTCCCGCGCGTTTGACCCGTTCTTTACCACCAAGCCGCTGGGGCAGGGGACCGGGCTGGGGCTGTCGATGGTCTACGGCTTTGTGCGCCAGTCCGGCGGCCAGGTGCGTATTTATTCCGAGCCGGGTCAGGGCACCACCATGTGCCTGTATCTGCCGCGTCATTATGGCAATGAGGTTGAGGCGCTGGTCGACGAACAGGCCAGTGAACCCCAGGCGCCCAAGGCGACCACCACCAGCACGGTGATGATCGTCGACGACGAGCCGACCATTCGCATGCTGGTCGGCGAGGTGCTTGCCGATCAGGGGTACTCGGCCCTTGAAGCGGCAGAAGGGGCCAGCGCCTTGCGGATTCTGGAAACCAGTGCGCGGGTCGACCTGCTGGTCACCGATGTCGGCCTGCCGGGCGGCATGAATGGCCGTCAACTGGCCGATGCCGCACGACGGCTGCGCCCAGAGCTCAAGGTGCTGTTCATTACCGGCTATGCCGAGAATGCCATTATCGGTAACGGGCATCTGGACCCGGGTATGTGGGTGCTGACCAAGCCATTCACCATGGACGCGCTGGCCAGCCGGATTCACGAGATGATCGAGCGCGAAGCCTAGTGTCTATGTAAAGCAGGCTTTACATCGTTGATTGATGTCCTCATCATGTAAAGCATACTTTCCATGGTGAGGGGTCTATGAATATCTATCTGCGTGAGTTTGGCGTGGCCATGCTGGCTTATATGGTCGTGCTGGTGGCGTCACTGGTGGCGCTTAATGGCAGCGATCTGGCGCCAGCAGCGCAAGTGGCGATCAGCCTCGCGCCGGTAGTGCCGTGTGTGCTGGTGTGTTGGGCTGTGGTCCGGCAGTTGCGCCGCCTGGACGAACTGCAACTGCGCATCCAGTTCGAGGCGCTGGGCTTTGCCTTTGCGGCCAGCGCCTTGTTGACGTTCAGCTATGGGTTTCTGGAAAACGTCGGCTTGCCAAAATTGTCGCTGTTCGTGGTCTGGCCGTTGATGGCGGTGATGTGGATGCTGGGGCTGCTGATTGCCTCGCGGCGTTACCGATGAACAACCACCTCAAGGCGCTGCGCGCCGAACACGGCTGGTCGCAGGAAGACCTGGCCACCCGGCTGGGGGTGTCGCGCCAGACCATCAATGCGATTGAAAACGGCCGCTACGATCCCAGCCTGCCGCTGGCCTTTCAGATGGCCCGGTTGTTTGCCCGGCCCATCGAAGCGATTTTTGAGGATGATCAGCCGGCCTGACCGGCCTTGGTAGTCGGCTGGCTGGCCTGTGTGCGGGGTGCCGGGGTCTTGAGCAGGGCCTGGATGGCCTGGCTGTAAGCCTGTCGCCCCAGGCGCATGCTGTTGTTGTGGGTGCCGCCCGGAACCAGCAACAGGTTCTTGGGTTCTGCGGCAGCCTTGAACAGCGCTTCACTGAAACGCGGCGGTACATAGCGGTCGTCGGTGCCGTGGACGATCAGCACCGGCATGTGAATGTCGGCGATCTTGTCTTGTGAATCGAATTTCTGCGACAGCAACCAGCGCACGGGCAACGAGGTGTAGCTGCTGGCGATGGCGGTGGCGACATCGGCCAGATTGGTGAAGGTCGACTCGATGATCAGGCCGCGCGCCTGCACCGGCTGGTCGCCACTGGCGGCTTCGCGGCCCAGTTCGGCGGCCAGGTCGACCGCCACCGCACCGCCGAGCGAATGGCCATAGATCAGCCGCCGCTCGGGATCCGGCTGCAGCAGTTTGAGTCGCTCCCAGGCGATACGCGCATCTTCATACACGGTTTTTTCCGAGGGCAGATCGCCCAGGCTCTGGCCAAAGCCACGGTAGTCGATGGCCAGCACCGAAAAACCCAGAGAACGCAATTGTTCGATGCGAAACAACTGGCCGGTGAGGTTCCAGCGCGAGCCATGCAGGTACAACACTGCCGGCGCGTCCTTGCGCGGTGCGGGCCACCACCAGGCGTGAATATTCTGTTTGGTGCCAAATGCCGGGGTCTTGAGTTCAAGTTCTTCGACGCCACTCGGCAAGCCGCCGTACCAGCTGGCCGTACCCGGTTCGATGCGAAACACCAGCTCGCGCTCTTTGCGCTCCAGCACGACGCAGCCCACGGGCAGGCCGACGATGATCACGGCCATCAGTGCCAGGGTCAGGCGCCGCCATTTGCGCGGTGCAGGTTCAGGTGACGACATGCGGACGATCCAGTAACCAAAATGAAATATAGGGTGCTTATGCCGTGGCATTGCACGACAAGACAGGAAATATCGGTTACAGAATATTGCCTGGCCCCGTCAGTCGGCAGGGTACACGAATGGCGTCCGCCTGCTGTACTGACAGGTGACCACCACGAGAACGGGGCTCGTGGCGGGGCTGGATATTGCTTCTGCTATCTGCGTAACATGCTTTAACACCGTTTTGATGCTGCGCATGTTCTTCAACTTCTTCAAAAAGGTATTGCTCAATGTTCCTACACCGTCCCATGGAAGAAAAAGACATCGCCGCCGTCTGCGCCCTTCCACAGAACCCTGACGAGCTGTTCTACATGTTCCCGCGGGCGGTCTACCCGTTCACGCCAGAGCAGTTGAAAGCGTCGCTGGAGCAGCGTTCGGACCCCACGGTCATCGAGATGCATGGCGAAGTCGTCGGCTATGCCAATTTCGTACGCTGCGATTTTCGCAACCGTTGCACCCTGGGTAACGTCATTATTGCCAGCCAGGCGCGGGCCAGGGGTGTAGGGCGTTACCTGATCGCCTGCATGGCCGAGATTGCGTTCGACAAGCACGAGGCACGTGAGGTGACGTCCTCCTGTTTCAATAACAATGTCACCGGCCTGGTGTTCTATTCACGGCTGGGGTTTCGCCCGTTTTCCATTGAAGAACGACGCGACAAGCAAGGCGCGCCCGTGGCGTTGATTCACCTGCGTTTGCTGCGCCCGGAATAAGCCCTCGGGGCGTGAAGCGTCAAGGCAGGCCGGGTTCGTACTGAAGGATCCGGCCTGTAAAAAAAGACCGTTCACAGAGTGCGTTCAAAGTTTAACAAGTGCCTGCAACAGGTCCGTCAGAAATAAAGTGTTTATTCGATGAAACGATTCTCTACTGCCTGTTATCGAATACGTTACAGGTTGTCTTGTTTTGTGGCGCAACTTTATTGCCGGGCGTCTTGGCAAAGCGTATAAAGGATAACAATCACTGCAGTCCTGTGGTGACGTCCCCTTAAGCAAGTCAGTGGCTTGCTTATACTTTTTTTGAATACCAATAAGCGTAAGCGCTCGACGGATTGTTCAGCGGCGCTTGCAAATAAGGAGATGGCAAATGATCGCTTGTGGACTGTCTACGCTTGAATTACGCAGCATTGTCGAAGGGGCATTCCTGCCCTTGAGTTGCACGTGCACCATTGCACCGGATCGCTCCATGACCATTCAGATCACCGAGCCTGCGACAGGGCGTGTCGATCTGCTGGTAACGGGCATTGACCTGCGACGCCTTGACAGCAGCCGCGCCATCAATGACCTGGTTGCCGGCTTGCGTGATGATCTGGACAGCGTCAGCCGGCCTGAGCACCATAAACGCCGAGCCTGAGCCTCAGTGCTGTAATTGACACCTCTGGTCGGCACCGTTTCGTGTCGACCTGCGTCGTCATTTTGTTGGCGTCGTCTTTTTGCTGACTGGCGTGTACGGTATATAAAAAAACAAACAGGCTGCGCCTTTGATCGGTCTGGTCTTTTACGCTCTCCATTCTCCGACATTTACCGATATTCGCCGTCCAGGCATGAGGTTGGCTGATCTTGTTGCTGGGGTGTCAAGGGTGGGCGCTTGTTTGACACGGTTCATGTTCTTTGCAACTATTCCGTCACACCACGGTCTCCATCGCGTTTATCGATCCCCTCTCTCCTGTCTCAAGTTTCGCGGCGCCGAATCTGGCGGTAGCGTGGCTATTTCTTATTGAATCACCTTCCTTTCTTATTGCCGGTTGCCTGCACGTGGCTGCAGGGATAAACGCGCAAACGTTTGTTTAATGCGCTCTTGTATTGACGCCTGTCAAAACTTTCTTAACTAACCTCTGCAACTTGATGATTTGCAACACTGAAAAACAGGAATGTAAATGGTTGTTTCCTGGTGGTGGAAGACGTCCCTTGCGATCACGCAAGGAGGGATCCGTTTATCAACAGGCCAAGGAAGACACACCATGTTCGAAAATCATATGCATGTGACCTGTGCCTGCGTCGTCGGTGGTGCCGGCGTGGCAGGTATGGGTTTTTTGTTCAATGCCCTGAAGTCGGGGGCTTTGCCGGAACTGGCCCGCAATGGCCTGATCATCGTCGATGCCAGCGATACGCCGGGCACGGGCAGCCTTGGCAATTACCGCATCACCGCCAACTCGGTGGGCGATGTCTTTATCGATTGTTTGCGTGACCCGCGTCTGGCAGAAATCTTCGAGCCACTGGAGTACTCGCCGGCTTATTGGCGGATTCGCCGTCAGGCCAACAGTGCGCCGCCCCTGGCCGAGGCCGGAGAGCTGATGGCCGAAGCCTCGCAACTGGTGCTGCGCCATATCGTCCAGCGTTACGGGGTCAAGATCTGGCACAGCACGTTGATCACCGAAGTGATCTGGCAGCCGGGACAGATAAGCCTGCGCGTCGAGACCGCAGGCTATGAGCGACGTATTCACTGCCAGGGGCTGGTGCTCAATCTGGGCGGCCGGCAGAGCCCGCAACACCTGATCGAGCACCTGGACAGCCAGGGGCTGCATTTATCGCGCACTGCGCAGATTCTGGGTTCCGATGCCGTACTGCGCATGAACGGCGTGCAACTGCGCGAGCAACTGGTGCCGTTGATCGCTCGCGGCCAGCGCATCTGCGTGGTGGGCGGCTCGCACAGTGCGTTTTCGGTGCTGGAAAATCTCGCCGATGCCCTGGAGTTCGCCGGCCTGCGCGAGGTGACGCTGATCCACCGCAGTCCTGTCCGTCTGTTCTATGAAAGTGCAGAGCTTGCGCTGGACGATGGCTACTCGTTCGAGCCGCAGCGCGATGTGTGCCCGGTGTCCGGTCGGGTCAATCGTTCCGGCGGGTTGCGCTATCGGGCCTTTGATATAGGTCGTGAAGTGCTGGGCAAGGCCCGGGTCGGCAAAACCGGGGTCGGTGTGCAGCGTATGCAGACCGAGGGCGGGGACGTCGGTGATTTCGAGCGTGCGTCCAGAGCGCTGGCCGACGCAGGCGCGGTCATTCAGTGCACGGGTTATCAGCCTGTGCTGCCGGTGCTCAGTCATCTCGATGGCACCCCGATCGAGTTGCGTCAGTCCCGTGGCGGGCTGGATTCCGACGCCAGTGGCTGCCCGCTGGACCAGCATGGGCGGCGGCTGGACGGTGTGTACCTGTTCGGTATCGGCTCGGGTCTGGCGGCCGATCCGCAACTGGGCAGCGAATTATCGTTCGAGGGCCGGATTTATGGCGTCTGGCAATTTCATCACGATGCCAGCCGCACGGTGATCGAAGCCTTGCAGGCGCGCTTGCAACGCCTTGCGCCGACCGTAGAGCCTGCCCGGCATTCGCTGGTGCAGACCTTCGATGAGCGCCTGCACCTGCTGTTGCCGGAGTTGATCGGTAAGGTTTGAGCAGTGAGCGTGGTCCCCTTTTGTCCCGCACTGCCGTGAGGTCGCGCGGGATTTTTTTGTGCCGGTCTTTCTGGAGCATGCCACCCGACGCTCATCGATTGAGTGCCGGCGGCCGATCCACTACGCTGCACAGACGCCAAGGAGAGCAATATCTATGCGCATTCTGATTGTTGGTGCTGGCGCCGTGGGCGGCTATTTCGGTGGGCGGTTGCTGGAAGCGGGTCGCAATGTCACGTTTCTGGTGCGCGCTCACAGGGCCTTGATTCTGGAGCGTGAAGGCCTGCTGGTGCGCAGCCCGCATGGCAATATTCACGCTCCGTCGCCGCCCTGTGTGCTGGCTCACCAGTTGGCCGAGCCTTACGACCTGATTGTGCTGAGCTGCAAGGCTTACGATCTGGACGAGGCCATCCAGGCGTTCGCACCGGCGGTCGGCGCCGGGACCCTGATTTTGCCGTTGCTCAACGGCATGGCGCATCTGGACCGGCTGACCGAATGCTTCGGCGCTGAAGCTGTACTGGGCGGGCAATGCCTGGTGTCGCTGGACCAGACTGCCGAAGGGGTGATTCTGCACCTCAACAGCCATCATCAGTTGCGTTTCGGCGAACTCAATGGCGCATCCAGCCCGCGCATCCTGCGGGTTGCCGAGGCGCTGGCCGATGCCGGTTTCGAGGCCAGTTTCAGTCAGCACATCGTTCAGGACATGTGGGACAAGTGGTGTTTCATCGCCACCCTGGCGGCGGTCACCGGCACGATGCGTGCCGCCCTGGGCGATGTGCTGGCCGGTGGCGGCGAACGGTTATTGATTGCCACCTTGCACGAGTGCGCGCAGATTGCTTTGGCGGCAGGATACCCCTTGAGCACCCACGCACAGCAGCGCTGCCTGACGATGCTGACGGCCTCGGGCTCGACGCTCAGCGCCTCGTTGCTGCGTGACATCGAGCGCGGTGCAGCCACCGAGGGCGAGCATCTGTTGGGCGATCTGCTGGCGCGTCGTCAGGTGCTGGGCGTGGTGCCTGACGGCTTGTCGATGCTGGAGGTGGCGTGCATTCATTTGCGCGCTTTCGAGGCGCGCCGCCGCCGGGAAAGCTGAAAGCAGTAGATCCGCGCTATAAATCAGCGGGCTGCTACCCTTAGGATTCCTTTTTTCTGTGATGGAGGCCGATTCATGCCAGTCAAACATGATCTGTTCGCGGACTTGCACTTGAGCAAGGAAGACATTCTGGCGCGTGGCAAGAGCGATGAGCGTCTGCAGCATTTGCTCAATCAGTACCAGCAAGCCGACCTGAACGTAGTAGAGGCCGAAAAAGGACTGGCAGGAGGCATCGGCGACGATGAACTGAAGAAGCTCAAGGAACACCGGTTGTTGATCAAGGACCGTATCGCCTCGCGTCTGGAAGCGGCTGATTGACGCACAAATGAAAACGGCACCTCGATGGGTGCCGTAATGCGATTCTCCCGTACGGATCATGCCGTTCGGGCGAATCGCTTGAATCGAGGGGGAGGCGCCAGGAATTATTGGGAGTTCTGGGTGGGTGCCAGCTCAGCCTGGATACGCTTGTAGATTTCTTCACGGTGTACCGAAACGTTTTTGGGTGCATTGATGCCCAGTCGGACTTGCAGCCCTTGGACACCAAGAATCGTCACGGTGATGTCGTCACCGATGTTTATGCTTTCGCCTACTTTGCGAGTGAGTATCAACATAATCTTTTCCTTGATGGCCTCTTGTAACGCCCCTATCAAGAGGCTGGCGTTTGCCTTTGCGTGGTGATTGTTGCCGAGTGCATCCAAATGCTTCCATCAATATGACGTTGCAGCGGTGAATTAAATTCCCTCGGTTCATTATCCTGTCACGTTGATTTGCATCAACACAGTGACGAGTCGCCAATTCTGCCCGTTTTATCCTGCAAATACCCGTATTTACTGGCAAAATCTGCAAAAAGTCTGGATTGGATCCATATCGACATGAGCATCGCACGTTAGTTGCAATGTAGGACACTGCACCCGACTACGTAGTCCCTCGCCGACTTTTAGCGTAGGCCTTTGCGCGCATCATTGCCTGAGCTTTCTGATATTTCAATTGGAAATAGGGCGATGTCAGGTGGGAAATAGCAATTAAGCGAGGAATTGAGAGTGCTTTGCACTTTGCTGGAGCACCCGCCACAGGCGGACTGCACACTGCAGTGTGCGTCAGCCGGTCGCAGGGTATTGTTGAATAAGTGCGCGGCTGCAGAAGGAAAATTCCGACAGCCACGAAGGGACACCCCAAGGAGGGGTCAGAGCAGTGTTGAAAGCAGCATGATAAAGATGATGCCGACCACCGACAGGATGGTTTCCATCACGGTCCAGGTCTTGAAGGTTTCGCTGACGGTCATGTTGAAGTACTGCTTGACCAGCCAGAAGCCCGCATCGTTGACATGAGACAGAATCAGCGAGCCTGCACCGGTGGCCAGTACCAGCAATTCACGATTGACGCCCGGTACCATGCCCACCACCGGCGCGACGATACCGGCACCGGTAATGGTCGCCACGGTCGCAGAGCCTGTAGCGATACGAATCACCGCCGCCACCAGCCAGGCCAGCATGATCGGGTTCAGTTGTGCCTGCACGGCCATGTGGCCGATCACATCGCCCACGCCGCTGGCCACCAGCATTTGCTTGAAGCCACCGCCGGCACCGACGATCAGCACAATGGCTGCCACCGGCGTCAGGCTCTGGTCGAGCATTTTCATGATCTGCGAACGATCGAACCCGCGTGCCGCACCGAAGGTGTAGAACGCCAGCAGCAGGGCCGCGAGCAGGGCGCTGATCGGGTGACCGATAAAGTCCATCCAGATGCGGAACACGTTGTTCTCTGCCAGTACCACGTCGGCAAAGGTCTTGAGCAGCATCAGAAACACCGGCAACAGAATGGTCACCAGAGTGATACCGAAGCCGGGCAGATTCTGAGTGTTCGATTCCTTGGCGATCTGCGCCATCAGTTCTTCTGACGGGCTGCCCGGAATGTATTTGGAAATCCACTTGCCATAGATCGGGCCGGCGATGATGGCGGTGGGCAGGGCGACCAGCAGGCCGTAGAAAATGGTCTTGCCGATGTCTGCGCCGAAAATACCGATGGCCAGCAGCGGGCCCGGATGCGGCGGCACCAGGCCATGCACCGCCGACAGGCCGGCGAGCAACGGGATGCCGATCTTGATGATCGACACGCCGGTACGCCGCGCAACGATGAACACCAGCGGAATCAACAGCACAAAGCCGATTTCGAAGAACAGCGGGATGCCCACCAGAAAGGCAGAAAACATCATCGCCCAATGCACCTTCTGCTTGCCGAAGGTGCGAATCAGGGTCTGGGCGATCTGGTCCGCGCCGCCGGAATCGGCCATCAGTTTGCCAAGCATGGTGCCCAGGCCGAGGATGATGCCGACAAAGCCCAGTACGCCGCCGAAGCCGTCCTGGAAGGCCTTCATGACTTTTTCCACCGGCATGCCGCTGGTCAGGCCAAGAAAGCCCGCTGCAATGGTCAGGGCGATGAAGGGGTGGACCTTGAACTTGGTGATCAGGATCACCAGGCCGACGATCGTCACCAGGGCGTCGACGAGAAGGTAAGTCTCGTGAGTCATTCCGAACATGAGTGTTCTCCGGTTGTCATTATTTTATGGAGCGGTTATGCGTGTGAATGTTCATAAAAGGTAGCGCTGTCTTTTTCATGCAGGTGTTTAACCCTGATGTGAAGCCTGCCACCAGTCGGCAGCCTGCTTGCCCAGGTCGGCCATGCTTTGCGTGGCATCGACCACCAACGTGCGCGGCTCGTCATAGGGTGGCTCAAGGGCCGCGAACTGGCTGTCGACCAGACTGGCGGGCATGAAGTGATTGGGGCGTTGCGCGCAGCGCTGGCGGGCCACTTCCGGGGTCAATTCAAGAAATACGAAACCCAGTTGCGGCACCATCTCGCGCAGGCGATCACGGTAGCGGCGCTTGAGTGCCGAGCAGGTCAGCACTGGACGCTCGCCTTTGGCCACGGCAGCGGCCAGTTCTTCGCCCAATTGCGTCAGCCAGCCAGCGCGGTCATCGTCGTTCAGGGCAATGCCGGCGCTCATTTTTTCGATATTGGCGGGGGGGTGAAAGCTGTCGCCTTCGATCAGGCGTCCATGGGCGTTATCGGCAATGCGTTGGCCGACTTCGCTTTTGCCGCAACCGGAAACGCCCATGATCACCAAGGCAGAAACAGGGGTTTTATCTGTTGTCACGTTTGCCATCCTTGCTGGAGACAGCGCTGTCTTTTGCTTGTTCAGCTAAAGGTCAGCGGCATTGTTCCAGCGCTTGTCGTTGTTTTTGTAGGTAAGATCACCACCGCGCAAACTCCAGGCTGCCCAGAGGCAGCGGATGGCAGGCGCAATTCATTGCCCAAAGCGATGAGATAGCGCTACCTTAGAACCGATAACGGTTCCTTGGCAACCCCTCTTTCAGTTGGCAACGCATGGCACGTATTGGTTCCCGCTCTACCGGTCGCCCGACCCTTAATGAGGTCGCACAACTGGCCGGCGTTTCTCCGATCACAGCTTCCCGGGCATTACGCGGTGTCGCCACCGTGGCTCCGGAGCTTGTCGAAAAGGTTCAGGCTGCCGCAAAACGCCTGGGTTATGTGGCCAATCCGGCCGCTCGCGCCCTGGCGTCGTCCAGCAGCCCGGTCGTGGTGGCGCTGGTGCCGTCGTTGTCCAACCAGCTTTTTATCGAGACGCTGGAGGCGATTCAGAACGTGCTGCGTCCGCGCGGGCTGGAAGTGGTGATCGGCAACTATCACTACAACCCCGCCGAAGAAGAAAAACTGCTGCGTAACCACCTGATCAGCCGGCCACGCGGCCTGTTGCTCACCGGCTTTGATCACACCCCGGCGGTGCGCCGCCTGCTGGCCGCCAGCGAAGTGCCTTGCGTGCACATGATGGAACTGGACATCACCGGGCAGGCCCACTGCGTGGGTTTCTCCCAGTATCAGGCCGGTGCCGAGGCGGCGCGGCATTTGCTTGGCCGGGGGCGCAAGCGCCTGGCCTATATGGCAGGTCAGCTCGACCCGCGCGTGTTGCAACGCGGTGCGGGATTTCGTCAGGTGCTGGTCGACGCCGGGCTGGACGATCCGCAATTGCACGTGATGTCGCCTTTACCGTCGTCCATTGGTCTGGGCTGTGAGCTGTTCGCCCGCTTGATCGAAGAACACCCGGATGTCGACGCCGTGTTCTTCTGCAACGACGACCTGGCTCAGGGCGCAGCCCTGGAGGCCTTGCGCCGGGGCATCGAGATTCCCGGCCAGGTGGCGCTGGTGGGGTTCAACGATTTGCCGGGCTCGGCGCACATGGTCCCGCGCCTGACGTCGATCCGTACCCCGCGTGAACAGGTCGGTCAGCGTGCGGCGCAGATGCTGCTGGCGCTGATCGACGAACAAAAGCCCGAACCGCAGATAGATCTGGGGTTCGAGCTGGTGATTCGCGAGAGTTCCTGAATGCTCAGCCTTTGCGCATGAATAACAGTAGAGCCAGAGTGGGCAGCAACGCGCCGGCCAGGGCAATGCCGCTCCAGGCAAACTGCTGGTACAGCACGCCAGCCAGTGCCGAACCCAGCGCACCGCCGAGAAAAATGCTGGTCATGTACAGCGCGTTAAGCCGCCCACGGCTGGCCGGGTCCAGGGCATAGACCTCGCGCTGGCCCAGCACCAGGTTCATCTGCACGGCAAAGTCCAGCAGTATGCCCGTCAGTGCCAGCCCCCAAAGACTGGCGCCGGGCTGGCTGATGCCAATCAGCAGGGCGACTGGCGCCAGGCTCATGGCGATCTGTGAGGCGCGGCGGGTATGGCCGGTATCGGCCAGACGCCCGGCAATGGGCGCGGCGATGGCGCCGATGGCACCGACCAGGGCAAATACCGCAATCTGGCTTTGCGACAGGCCGTGGGCATGCATCAGCTCGATAGGCACGGCGGTCCAGAACAGGCTGAAGGCGGCAAACATCAGCGCCTGATACAGCGAACGCTGACGCAATACAGGGTGACGGCGCAGCAGGGTCAGCAACGAGCCCATCAACTGCGCATAGCTGGCACGGTGCTGCGGCACACGACGCGGAATCAGCAGCGATAACAGCGCGATGATGCCCAGCATCAGCAGGGCCGCGCCGATGAACATCACCCGCCAGCCGAAATGATCCGCCACCAGGCTCGACAGCGGTCGGGCCAGCAGAATACCCAGCAACAGCCCGCTCATGATCGAACCTACGACCTGACCACGGCTGTGTTCCGGCGCCATGTGTGCGGCCAGCGGCACCAGCATCTGCACCGCCACCGAACTGAAACCGATCGACAGCGACAAGGCGAGAAACACCCCGCCATGCCCGGTCAGCCCGGCCAGCAACAGGCTGGCGGCAGCGACCATCGAAGTGCAGATCATCAAGCGGCGGTTTTCCAGCAGATCGGCCAGTGGCACCAGAAACAACAGGCCCAGCGCATACCCGATCTGGGTCAGCGAGACGATCAGGCCGGCACTGCCGGTGCTCAGGTTGAGGTCGGCGGCGATCAGGCCGACCACCGGCTGGGCGTAGTAGAGATTGGCGACGATGGCGCCGCAACAAAAGGCAAAGATCATGACCAGCCAGCGCGACAGGGTCGGTGGGGCAGAGGCAGTGACAGCAAGACTTGGGTGCATGGCATTTCTCCAGCAAGGAATGGGAGCCGATGCCGTGAAGATTAAGTTTTGCGTGGCGTGGAGAGAATCCGTGGGTGGCGCAAGGCAGCGTTGCGCTGTGAGCAAAGGCTGGCCTTATTTCGCCAATATGTCCTGCAAAAAACCGATAAACGCTGCCACCCGGCGCGAGCCTCGGTGGTTGGGCAGGTACAGCGCGTTAATGGCGTTGCTGGCCCGATTCGGCGTGCCGTCCCACTCCTCAAGCACCCGTACCAGCCGACCGGCGCTGATGTCTTCGGCCACCAGCCAGTCAGCCAGCAGGGCGATGCCGGCATCATCGATAGCGGCCTGTCGCAATACATCGGCGTTGTCACTGCGCAAGCGGCCCTGAATCGGCACGTCGGTCTGTTCATCGCCGTGGCTGAAGCGCCAGACCTGACGCGCCGTGCCATAGTTGAAACGCAGGCAGGCATGTGCCGACAGGTGTTCGGGGTGCTGCGGCTGACCATGCGCGCTCAGGTAAGCAGGGCTGGCCACCGTCCAGCGCTGGAAATCCGCCAGGTGCCGGCACACGACCTCGGCATCGGGCGCTGCCGCGCCCAGGCGAATGGCGACATCGAAGCGGCCGTCGAGTAAATCGTCGAAGCGGTCACTCAGGGTGATGTCCACTGTAAGCTCCGGGTAACGCTTGAGCAGTTGCCCCAGATGCGGCGCGATCAGCCGGCGGCCAAACTCCACTGGCACGCACACGCGCAGGCTGCCTACCGGCTCCAAACCCCGGTCGGCGACTTCGGCATCGGCCTCGCTGAGGTCTTCGAGCAGGCGCCGCGCCTTGTGGTAATAACGTGCGCCTGCGTCGGTCACCGAAATCTGTCGGGTCGAGCGATTGAGCAGGGTGGCGCCCAGCTGGTTTTCCAGTGCATCGATGGCCCGGCTGACCGACGAGGTTGCCAGCCCCAGCTTTCTGGCTGCCGCCGAAAAGCCCTGCGCATCGACCGACTCGACGAACAGCTTGATTGCCAGCAACTTGTCCATGGCCGCTCAGTCGGCGTTCAGCGCTTTGATGCCGACCTTGGCCACCTGGGCGTCATGCTCGGACTTGACCCCTGACACACCCACCGCGCCGATGACCTGGCTGTCGACGATGATCGGCACGCCGCCTTCCAGCGAGGTCAGCAGCGGGGCCGTCAGAAAGGCGGTACGGCCACCGTTGACGATTTCTTCGTAGCCTTTGGATTCACGGCGACCCAACGCTGCGGTACGGGCCTTTTCGACGCTGATATAACTGCTGATCGGGTTGGCGCCGTCCAGACGCTCAAAGGCCAGCAGGTGACCGCCATCATCGACAATGGCAATGGACACGGCCCATTCGTTTTTCAGGGCTTCCTGGCGGGCGGCAGCGAGAATCAGGCTGATTTCGGTCTGGGTCAGTACGGCTTTGATTTTCATGAAACGTCCTTTTGTGATTGTTCGATGAGCGACCGTGCGCGAGCGGCCGGCCTGCCAGCATATACGTGTGCTATGCACAGCGCACAACTCAGGCTAGGCTCAAGGCATGAAAGCCCTTGCCTTGCAGTTATTGTTCGGAGACTTCCTCGCCCGTAGCGTGCGGGGTATCTCGTGCGCGCCCCCTCGCAAAAGCTGAACCACACGCTTTATCCCCGTGTTCACTTTCCTGCAAGGAGCCAGACCATGGCTGATCTCTACGACAACCCGATGGGCCTGATGGGCTTTGAATTCATTGAACTGGCAGCGCCCACCCCCGGCGTTCTCGAACCGGTGCTGCATATCCTGGGCTTCACCCAGGTGGCGATTCATCGCTCCAAGGCGGTGAGCCTGTATCGGCAGGGCGATATCAACCTGATCGTCAACAACGAGCCGCACAGCCTGGCGTCGTATTTTGCCGCCGAGCACGGCCCGTCCGTGTGCGGCATGGCGTTTCGGGTCAAGGATTCGCACAAGGCCTACGAGCGTGCCCTGGCACTGGGCGCGCAACCGCTGGAGATCGCCGTCGGGCCAATGGAGCTGCGGTTGCCGGCGATCAAGGGCATCGGCGGCGCGCCGTTGTACCTGATCGACCGCTTTGGCGAAGGCACCTCGATCTACGACATCGATTTCAATTTCATCGAAGGCGTCGATCGTCATCCTGTGGGCGCAGGCCTCAAGTTCATCGATCACCTGACCCATAACGTCTATCGCGGGCGCATGGCCTACTGGGCCGGGTTCTATGAAAAGCTGTTCAACTTCCGCGAGCTGCGCTATTTCGATATCAAGGGCGAATACACAGGGCTCACCTCCAAAGCCATGAGCGCCCCGGACGGGCTGATCCGCATTCCGTTGAACGAAGAATCGTCCAGAGGCGCCGGCCAGATCGAAGAGTTCCTGATGCAGTTCAACGGCGAAGGTATCCAGCATGTGGCGTTTTGCACCGACGACCTGCTCAAGACCTGGGATGCTCTCAAGGCACTGGGCATGCGCTTCATGACCCCGCCGCCGGAAACCTATTACGAAATGCTCGAAGAGCGCCTGCCGGCACACGGCGAGCCGGCGGATCAGCTCAAGGCCCGCGGCATCTTGCTCGATGGCAGCAGCGAAGGCGGGCAGCGGCGTTTGCTGTTGCAGATTTTCTCCGAAACCTTGCTGGGGCCGGTGTTTTTCGAGTTCATTCAGCGCAAGGGCGATGAAGGTTTCGGCGAGGGCAACTTCAAGGCGCTGTTCGAATCCATCGAGCGCGATCAGGTGCGGCGCGGGGTATTGGCGAGCGATTGAGGGTGGCTGTTCCCTTATAAAAATAAAATCAGGAGACTTCCCATGGCCACCTCGCGCCCTTTGCAGTACCAGTCCGGCTTCGGCAATCACTTCAGCAGTGAGGCACTGCCCGGTGCCCTGCCGGTCGGGCAGAACTCGCCACAGCGTCATGCGCTGGGGCTGTACACCGAGCAGTTTTCCGGCACCGCTTTCACGGTGCCGCGCAGTGACGCGCGGCGCACCTGGCTGTACCGCATCATGCCGTCGGCCGCGCACCCGGCCTTTGTGCCAATGCAGCGGCAGATTCGCGGCCTTGAAGACGGCGCGCCGACCCCCAACCGGCTGCGCTGGAACGCCTTTGAAATTCCGCATCAGCCCACCGATTTTCTCGACGGGCTGATTGCCCTGGCCCGCACTGCCAGTGCCGAACGTGCCGAAGGCGTGAGCATTTATGTCTACGCCGCCAACCGCTCCATGGACCGTGCGTTGTTCAATGCCGATGGCGAATGGCTGATCGTCCCGCAGCAAGGGCGCTTGCGCATCGTCACCGAACTGGGCCTGCTCGAGGTCGAGCCGCAGCAGATCGTGGTATTGCCGCGTGGCCTGAAATTCAGCGTGCAGTTGCTCGACGCCACGGCGCGCGGCTATGTCTGTGAAAACCACGGTTGCCCGCTGCGCTTGCCGGACCTGGGGCCGATCGGCAGCAATGGCCTGGCCAACCCACGGGATTTTCTGGCGCCGTGTGCCTGGTTCGAGGACCGCCGGGCGCCGGTCGAACTGGTACAGAAGTTTCTCGGCCAGTTATGGGCGACGACGCTGAATCATTCGCCGTTCGATGTGGTCGGCTGGCATGGCAACAACGTGCCGTATGTGTATGACCTGCGCCGGTTCAATACCTTGGGCACGGTCAGCTTCGATCACCCGGACCCGTCGATCTTCACCGTATTGACCTCGCCGGGTGCGGTGCCTGGGCAGGCCAATGTCGATTTTGTGATCTTCCCGCCGCGCTGGATGGTCGCACAAAATACCTTCCGCCCGCCGTGGTTTCATCGCAACCTGATGAACGAATTCATGGGCCTGATCGAAGGCGTCTACGATGCCAAGGCCGCAGGCTTCATGCCCGGCGGCGCCTCGTTGCACAACTGCATGAGCGCCCATGGCCCCGACAATCTCACCGTACAGAACGCCATTGCCGCCGAGCTTGCACCGCACAGGATTGAAAACACTCTGGCTTTCATGTTCGAGACCGGCCAGGTATTGCGCCCCAGCCGCCATGCACTGGCGTGCGCGCAACTGCAAAGCGACTACGATGATTGCTGGGCAGGCATGGCCCGTACCTTTGCACAGGAACCACAGTAATGGCTGCAGCGATTCATCGACGTAGCTGGCTGGCCTCGGCCAACGATCACCCGGACTTTCCTTTGCAGAATCTGCCGCTGGGCATCTTCAGTCATCTCGATGAGCGGCGCCGTGGCGGGGTGGCCATCGGTGACCGGGTACTCGACCTGGCGGCGGCGCTGCAAGCGGGTGTGTTTCAGGGCCGCGCACGCAGCGCTGCCGAGGCGGCCAGCGGGCCGTTTCTCAATGACTATTTCGCGCTGGGCGCACCGGCGCGCCAGGCCTTGCGCGTAGCGCTTCTGGCATTGTTCGACGAAGCGGGCAGTCAGCGTCAGGCGCTTGAGCCCTTGCTGTTGCCGATGAACGAATGCCGCCTGCACCTGCCGGCGCGGGTGGGCGACTACACCGATTTTTATGTCGGCATTCATCATGCGCTGAATGTCGGCAAGCTGTTCCGTCCCGACAATCCGCTGCTGCCCAACTACAAGTACGTGCCCATCGCTTACCACGGCCGGGCCTCGACACTGTGCGTTTCCGGCACGCCGATCATCCGGCCCCACGGCCAGATCGTGCCGCCGGGCGAACAGGTGCCGGTGCTCGGCCCGTGTCGACGGCTGGATTACGAGCTGGAAGTCGGGGTGTGGGTCGGGCCAGGCAATGCGCCGGGACAGGCGATCGATATCAGTGATGCGGCCGAGCATATTGCGGGTTTCTGCCTGCTCAACGACTGGTCGGCGCGGGATATTCAGGCGTGGGAATACCAGCCGCTAGGGCCGTTTCTATCCAAGAGTTTTGCCACCAGCCTGTCGCCCTGGGTGGTCAGTGTCGAGGCACTGGCGCCCTTTCGCCGGCCGCAGCCGG